>JBEVMR010000083.1:0-9213 GCA_040508545.1 Solirubrobacterales bacterium | reverse complement strand
GGCCGGTGCCCAGGCCGTCGTCGTCCGGGGTCTTCGCCGAGTAGATCGCGGCGACCCCCTCGGTGAGCACGAGAAGGGCGGCCGAGCGGACTGCGATGTCGAGCGTGACGCGCATGGGGGTGTTCATGTCTCCACACTCCCAGCGGCGGTGGGTCTCCGACATCCGCGTTCCTACTCAGATCGCCGCCGGCAGCTGAGCCTTCGTGGGGCGAACGGCCTGCTGGGGCTGACCGAGGATCAGAGCTGCGACTGCACCCCGGCGAGTAGCTGACGGGCCATCACGATGCGCTGGACCTGGTTGGTGCCTTCGTAGATCTGGGTGATCTTGGCGTCGCGCATCATCCGCTCGACCGGGTACTCCTTGACGTAGCCGTAGCCACCGAGGACCTGGATCGCCTCGACCGTGACCCGCATCGCGTTGTCGGAGGCGAACAGCTTCGCCATCGAGGAGTGCTTGGCAAGTCCAGGGTCGTCCCGGTCGGCCATCGCGCAGGCTTTGTAGAGGAGCTCGCGGGCGGCAGCGGTACCGGTCTCCATCTCGGCCAGCTTGAACTGGATCGCCTGCAGGTCGAGGATCGGCTTGCCGAAGGCGACGCGCTCGGACGCATAGGTGGTCGCGTAATCGGTCGCCCCCTGGGCTATCCCGACCGCCTGCGCCGCGGCGCCGAGACGGGTTCTTTCCAGCGTGCCGAGGGCGACGCCGAGCCCACGCCCGACCTCGCCGATCACGTTCTCAGCCGGCACCCGCACGTCGTCGAATACGGGTGAGCCCGTCGGCGAGCCGCGAATGCCGAGCTTGTGCTCGAGCTTGCCGATCGAGAAGCCGGGCCTGTCGGCCTCGACCATGAAGGCGGTGATCCGTCGCTTCTCGCGATCGGTGATGGCGAAGACGACGTAGAAATCGGCGACGCCCGCGTTGCTGATCCAGTTCTTGGCGCCGTTGATCACCCATTCGCCGCCGTCGAGCTCGGCGTGGGTTCGCATCGCAGCGGGGTCCGAGCCGGCCTCCGGCTCGGAGAGGGCGAAGGCTGGCGTCCACTCGCCAGTGGCGCAGCGCGGCAGCACCCGCTGCTTCAGCTCGTCGCTGCCAAAGAGGCGAATCGGCAGCGAGCCGAGCTCCTGCACCATCAGGATCAAGGCGCTGGAGGCGCAGGCCTTGGCGATCTCCTCGACCGCCATCTGCAACATCAACGTGCCGGTCCCGGTCCCGCCGTACTGCTCCTCGAAGGGCAGGGCGAGGATGTCGTGCTCGGCCAGGAGCTGGCGCACGTCCTCGGGATATTCGGACTTCTCGTCGATCTCGGCGGCACGCGGCGCGATCCGCTCACGAGCGATCTGCCCGATCGTCTCGCGGAAGTCGAGCAGGTCCTGGGGGATCCCGTAGATGTCGGCGCCGACGCTCGTGTCACTCATTCGCGGCCAGGACCGTACTTCAAGCAGCCTCCAACCGCCGGCCACGACGCAGTACTGGCGCTTCGCTAGAGTCGCGCGCCGTGCGACGGCTCACTGGCTTCGCCTGCCTGACTGCGGCCACCGCCGGCTGCCTTCTGGCGACGCCCGCTGCGCAGGCCCTCGCCGAGCCAACCGTCGCGACCGAGCAGATCTGCGTGGCGGCGGGCATGACGCTGCCGCCGCGCCTGCAGGCCGTCGTCTACAACCGCCACCCGCAGAGCAAGACCGAAAGCCGGGTCGAGGTCGACGTCACCGGGACGGCGCGGCGCCTGCCCGGGGAGTGCATCGGCACCTTCGTCCGCCGCGCGTTTGCGCAGGTGCAGTTCAGGAGCAGCACGTCGGGCCAGCGCTGGATACCCGCCGGCAAGGCGTGGGAGTCCCTCGGCCTCGAGTTCGTCCCCCCGGTCCACGAGTTTCAGCGGTTCGGGGAATTTTGGGGGATCGGGTTCGACAAGCGCCGGCGCAACCTCGGCTGCGTGCTGCAATCGCAGCTCCGACTGAAACTCGAGCTGGTGGAGGAGGCGACGGGGAGGGTCGTGGCAGCGCGTTTCGCCGAGGTCCCCGGAGAGGTGGACCTGTGGCGAAGCTCGCGCTGTCTCGGGCAGCTCTCGATTCGGGACGAGGTCACGCCCTGCAGGCAGACGACGCTCGGCGCTGCCGGTCAGACGCCCCACCTGTGGACGATCGCCGTAAGGCGCTCGAGCTGCGCGGGGGCCGCACTGATTGCCCGCATCGCCCTGCAGAGGGGGTTTGCCGAGGCGGGCCTGACGAGCCAGCGCGTTCGGGGATGGCACTGCGTCTATTCCCAGGACTCCGCCGCGGCCTGCATGCAGGGGAGCCGGCGAATCTATCTGCGTACCCGCGATCGGCTCGGCCACGAATGCCCCATCTCCGGCGTCCGCGAATCACTGCTGGCGGCGCGTGCGTCCTGCGCAACTGGGCGCGCGGTGAGGGCGGCCGCGGCGGAGGACGCGCCCGGGGATCGTCCCGCGACGCACCGAGTCAGCGGCAGGTCGTGGCAGTGCTTTGCCTTCTCGGTTGCGCCCTTCGTCGCGCACCGCTGCTACGGCGGGTCGGCGCTGGTCACCTTCGGCACGCTCGATCGCCGCTACGCCGTCCCCCAGCCCACGGTCATCCCCGCTGACGTCATCTACCCGGGGAACGGAGCGTCGGCGATCGCGCGGACGCCGTTTCTGCGGATCGAAGAATGGTTCATCGAAGATGATCAGGTGGAACTCGAAGTGCTCGCCGAGGACAGCCTGGCCGGACAGACAGCCCACCTGGAGGTGGGTCTCTCGAGGTGGCGCTGTGGCCAGGACCTGGACCCCGACCCGCTCGGCGACGGCCCGAGCTGCGGGCGCGTTCGACGCATCGGCGAGCCGGTCGAACGCCAGCTCACGCTTCAGGCTTCCCAACGTATCCCGATCGGGCGCATTCGCCGCGACGGTAATTGGTCATACGACGTTCGCATCACGACCGAAAGCTTCAGCGTGGGCAACGTTCTCTACGGGCCCGCCAAAGCAACTACCTCCTACCTCATGCTCTACGGCTCTTAGGTGCTCGGTGCCGCTGGAATAGCTCCCCGCTATGCTCCTCGGCGCATCGTGGCGGCCATAGTTCAACGGTAGAACTTCGCGTTGTGGTCGCGACAATGAGGGTTCGATTCCCTCTGGTCGCCCTCTCCACCATGCCCGCCCGGTTCAGCCCCGAACCGGGCGGCCCGTCGGCCAGAGGAGGTCGGTGAAGGCTCGGAAGCCCTTGGTCGAGCGGGCGATTAGACCGAGCTCGGCCTCGTCGGCTTGACGCCGTAGCTCGGCCGGGGCGTCCGGGCCCTGCGCCGCCACGGCTTCGTCGCGCATGGACGGCTCGGCCAGCCATTTCTCGATCAGGGCCGCGTCGGCCTCGGCGTGGAAGAGCACGCCCCAGGCGTTGCCGTGGCGGAAGGCTTGGTGCTTGGCCTGGGCAGAGGAGGCGAGTGGTATCGCGCCTTCCGGGAGGTCGAATACGTCGCCGTGCCAGTGCAGGACAGTCGTCTCCGGGACGAGGGCTCCGACGACCGGGTCGGTGGGATCGTGGATCTCCACCGGGGCGAATCCGATCTCCGGTCCCTCTCCCGGCCTCACCTCGGCCCCGAGCGCCCGCGCCAGCAGCTGCGCTCCCAGGCAGATGCCGAGGATCGGCATTCCTTTCCCTGCCGCCTCAGCCAGCCATTCGCGCTCCGCCGCGAGCCCCGGGTAGCGCTCCACTTCGTCGACGTTCATCGGCCCGCCCATCACGAGCGCCCCCGCGACCTCGGCGTGGCTCGGCAGCGGGTCGCCGGCAAGCGGCTCCACCGTCCGCACCTCCAACTCGCCGCACGCGTCGAGGATCCGGTGCGGCCCCTCCCACGGCACGTGCTGGATGACGAGCAAGGTCGGGCAGGCGGCACTCACTCGGGGCAGGCTAACCGCGCTACGGTTGCGCGATGACGAAGCGACGCGGGATCGCGCTCTTCCGGCCGGAGACCCGCCGAGCCACGGCGGCCGGCGCTCGAGCGCGCGGCGCGGTCGCGATCGGCGCGCTTGCCATCGGGGCCGCCGCCGTCGGTGGCTTCGCGATCGGGCGGCTCAGCGTCGGTCGCCTGGCGATCGGTCGAGCGACGATCGGGAAGCTAAAGATCGGCCAGCTCGAGGTCGAGGAGGTCAGCATGCCCGACCGCCGACCCCCTGCATGAAGCGCTTCGCCTCCCTCGCCCTCGCGCCCCTGCTGCTCCTCGCGCTAGCGGCGCCGGCCCATGCCGTCGGCCCCTACCCGAGCCTCGGCAACTGCCAGGTCTTCCCCGACCCACCGGCCTCGCTCTCCCCCACCGCCCCCTCGCTCCCCAACCAGGCAGCCTGGAACCAGGACATCTCGAGAGCGCCCGTCGCCGCC
The DNA here is from genome assembly GCA_040508545.1 of Solirubrobacterales bacterium. Taxonomy (GTDB): domain Bacteria; phylum Actinomycetota; class Thermoleophilia; order Solirubrobacterales; family 70-9; genus VRUE01. Next base: position 4,851 of record JBEVMR010000083.1, on the reverse strand, counting down.
AACTCCGCAGCGACGATCGCCTACGTCAACTCCAGCGGCGGCAACTTCCTCCACCCGGACTTCGGCTCGCCCCGCGCCTACGGCTTCCCCTACGCCGTGGTCGGCGCCGGCCAGCCAAAGCTGCCTATCCACTACACCGCCTACGGCAGCGAGAGCGACCGCGGGCCGTTCCCGATCCCGGGCGGTGCGCCGGTCGAGGGCGGGAGGAGCAGCGACGGCGACCGCCACGTGCTCACCGTCGACCGCTCCACCTGCACCCTCTACGAGCTCTACCGCGCCTTTCCCCAGCGGGGCGGCCGGCCCCGCTGGAACGCCGACTCCGGCGCCAGCTGGGACCTCGACTCGACCGCACTGCGGCCCGACTCCTGGACCTCGGCCGACGCCGCCGGCCTGCCGATCTTCCCCGGCCTCGTCCGCTACGACGAGGCTGTGGCCGGCACACTCGACCACGCGATCCGCGTCACCTTTGAGAGCACCCGCGACGCCTGGGTCCACCCCGCCTCGCATTGCGCCGGCGACACGGCCAACCCGAGCGCGCCTGCGATGGGGACGCGGTTGCGGCTCAAGGCCGGCTACGGCCTCGGCAAGTTCAGCGGGCCCGCCCGGGCCATCGTCGAAGCGCTGAAGCGCTACGGCATGATCGTCGCCGACAACGGCTCTAACTGGTTTTTCAGCGGCAGCAGCGACCGGCGCTGGGACGACGAGAACCTGAGCCAGCTGAAGCGCATCCCCGGCAGCGCCTTCGAGGTCGTGCGCAGCGCCGCCCGCCCCCACGCCTGCTGAAGCGGAGGCTCACTCTCCCGCGATCACCACGTGGCGGAAGCTGGCGCGAAGCCGCGGCTCCAGCTCCGCGGCGGCGGCAGCCGAGCCTTCCCTCTCCTCTCCCTCTTCCCCGCTGACCAGGACCACCTCGCTCGCCGGGAAGCTCTGCAGCTGGTCCTCGACCGCCTGGACGACGTCCTCGTCTCCCACCCGAGCCTCCGCGGCAATACCGGCCTTGGCGAGCGCGGCCACCGTGGCGACGAGGCTCTCCTGGGCGCTCTGCCGCGCCCCCTCGACGTCGGACGCCCAACGATCGAGGAAGCCGATGCGCGCTGGTGCGAGGACGAGGACCTCGGCGTCGTCATTGCCTCTTGCCAGCCCAGCCGCAGCGGCGATCCGCTGCACCACGGTCGGATCTTCAGCCGCACACGTAACGACCAGCAAGACCCGGCGCGGGCCCTCCCGAGAGGGCGAGCCGATCGGTCCGCGCGGCTTCTGCCGCGCCGCGACGGCCAAGAGGGCGAACGCCGCCAACGCTCCGGCGGCCATCCCCAAGGCCGGCCCGACGACCAGGAAGGCTGCCACGATCGGGACCGCAATCACGCTCACGATCAGTGGCAGCTTCCAGGAAGCCATGCCCGGGATCTTCCCCGGGTTTTAGGCCCGGCGTCTAGAACCGCCGAGCATCGGCATCAGCAGCATCGCCAAACCGATCAGGATCACGATGATCCCGAGGATGTAGTTGACGAGCAGCGCCAGCACGATTCCAATGATGATTACGACTATTGAACTTGGCGTCATGGCGGCGTAGCTACCCAGCCCCCGATTCCCGGAAACGCCTGAATTGGACAGCGCTCTCCTCGTGGTCGACGACCGGGTCGGGGTAGTCGAGCCCCCGCCGCACGGCTGCGTCGAGCAGCCACGGCTCGTGCGCCGCCGCCCCGTCCACCGCCACCAGCTCGGGCACGTAGCTACGCACGTACTCGCCCTCGGGGTCGAAGCGATGCGCTTGGCGCAGCGGGTTCAGCACCCGGTTGGGGCGGGTGTCGTTGCCGGTGCCCGCCACCCACTGCCAGTTGCCGCTGTTGTTGGCGAGGTCGGCGTCGACCAGCAGGCGTTCGAAGTGCGCCGCCCCGAGCCGCCAGTCCAGGTACAGCGTCTTGGTCAAGAAGGAGGCGACGATCATGCGGGCGCGGTTGTGCATGAAGCCCTCGCGGGCGAGCTGCCGCATGCCGGCATCGACGATCGGGTAGCCGGTGCGCCCCTGCCGCCAGGCCTCGGCCAGGCGCACGCTGCGCCGCCAGCGATCGCCGCGCCCGCGGTAGTCGCGACGGGGCAGGTCGGGGCGTGCGGCGAGCACCTGGTGGTGGAAGTCGCGCCAGCAGAGCTGGCGGACGAAGGCCTGCGCCCCGGGGCGCCCCTCAACCCGGTCCAGGACCGCGGCCGGCGATAGGCAGCCGAAATGGAGGTCAGCGCTGAGATGCGAGGTCCCGTCGCCGGCAAGCAGGTCGCGCCCCTCCTCGTAATCGGCCAGCCCGCTGCGCAGCCAACGCTCGAGCCGCTTGCGCGCCGCCGTCTCCCCACCCCGGGGCAGGGCGGGCGAGGGCGCTTCACCGGTCAAGCTGCGCAGGGCGGGGATCCGGCCGACGCGGACGCCGCCGGGCAGCGACAGCCGGGGCGGCGCCTGGCGCGGATGGCGGCGCGGCTGCTCCGACCATCCCCGCCAGTAAGGGGTGAAGACGCGGTAGTGGTCGCCGCCGGCCGGGACCAGCTCGCCCGGCTCGACCGCGGTGACTCCGGGATGGACATGCAGGCTCATCCCGCCCCGCTCGCACCCAGCCGCCAGCCGCTCGCGCCGCCGGCGCGCATAAGCGCTGTAGTCGTCGCCGAGATGGATCGCACCGGCGCCGCTCTCCCTTGCCATGCGCAGCGCCTCCTCGACCGGGTCGCCGCGGCGCATCACCAGCCGCGCGCCGCGATCGCGCAGCGAGCCGTCGAGATCGCGCAGGCTGTCGAGCAGGAAGGAGAGTCGGTTCGGCGAGCCGCAAGGACCGCGCAGGAGGGCGTCGTCGAGGACGAACATCGGCACGACGCGCTCGGCTTCACGCGCGGCAGCGGCCAACGCCGGCTGGTCCCGCACCCTGAGGTCACGGGTGAAGAGAACGACCGCACAGCTCAACCGCGCCGTTCCTCCTCCAAGGCGCGGCGCAGCGTCTCGTCGAACGGCTCGGGCGAGATCCCGAAGGGCTCGGCGCCGGAGGGGTCGGTGACCACCGTCGCCGTGGTCAATCCCTCGATCAGCGGGCGCGCCACCTTCGTGTCGACGGGGGTGACCAGGCCGAGCCATAGTGACGAGAGCCAAGGGGTGACGAAGGGCACCGGCAGCTTCGGCCGGTGGCGCTTGCCCATCGCCACCGCCATCCGGTCGAGCATCGCCGCGTAGCTGAGCACATCGGGCCCGCCGATCTGCACCTCCCTCCCGGCCGACTCCGGGACCTCGGGCGCGCGGCGCAGGTACTCGACCACGGCCTCGATCCCGATCGGCTGCGTATCGGTCTTCAGCCAGGCCGGCGCGATCATCACCGGCAGACGGCCCACCAGGTAGCGCAGGGTCCGGTAGGACTCGCTTTCGGCGCCGACAACCATCGCCGCCCGGAAGTAGGTCAGCGGGGGGCCGGCCGCGGCCAGCGCCCGCGCCGTCTCGTTGCGGCTGCGCAAGTGCTCGGAAGCGTCGTCTTCCCCCAGCCCGCCGAGGTAGACGATGCGCTCGACGCCCTCGCGCGACGCCATCCTGGCGAAGTTGCGCGCCCCCAGCCGCTCGCGCTCGGCATAGCCCCCGCCGCCGCCCATCGAGTGGACGAGGAAGTAGGCGACGTCGATGCCCTCGCCGGCGCCGACGAGGCTGGCGGCGTCGGTCACGTCGGCCTCGCGGATCTCCAGGCCGAGGGACTCGAGCCGCGTCGCCCTGGAGCGATCGCGGACGAGGCACCGGACGCGTGCTCCCGAGCCGGCCAGGGACTCGGCAAGCCGGCCGCCGACGAAGCCCGTTGCGCCCGCTATGAGTGCATTGGACGCGATGAGCCAAGGCTACCCGCCTCGCCGTTTTTCACCCCCGGGGCCCGCCGCCGCTTCCGTCAGGTGACCAGCCGGGACCGCGGAAGACATAGCCGAAGCGCTCGCGCCAGTTGCGGGCGCCGCGCACGTCGCGCGCCAGGTCGACGAACTCGTGGAAGGCGACGCGCGTTGGCTTGAAGGTGCGGATGTTCTGGGTGAGGCCGTAGCGGGGGCGCTCGGTCTCACCCTGGAAGCTGCCGAAGATCCGGTCCCAGACGATCAGGATGCCGCCGTAGTTACGGTCGAGGTAGACCTCGTTGGCGCCGTGGTGGACGCGGTGGTGCGAGGGAGTGTTGAAGAAGAACTCGAACCAGCGCGGCATCTTCTTCACCCGCTCGGTGTGGATCCAGAACTGGTACACGAGGCTGACCGCCTGCGCCGTGAGGATCATCCAGGGCGCAAACCCGAGCAGCGCCAGCGGAGCCCAGAAGGGCAACGCGGTCATCGGGGTCCAGGTTTGCCGCAGCGCGGTCGAGAGGTTGTAGTGCTGGGAGGAGTGGTGGACAACGTGGCTCGCCCAGAAGACCCGCACCTCATGGTGAATGCGGTGGAACCAGTAGTAGGCGAGGTCGTCGGCGAAGAAGAGCAGCAGGTAGGTCCACCACTCGTCGGCCGGCATCCGCAGCGGCGTCAGCTCGTACAGCCCGGCGTAAATGACGACGACGGCCGCTTTCCAGACCGCGTTGATGACGACGTTGCCGCCGCCCATCGAGAGGCTGGTGCGGGTGTCCCGCGCCTCGTAGCCGACCAGCTCCTCGTCGCGCGCGTACCTGAACGAGAGCATCTCGACCGCGAGCAGCAGCACGAATGCCGGGATCGCGTAGATGATCAGGTCGACCACTGGTTGCTCCTATGTCAAGCCACCGCCGCGATTTGCGGGGTCAGCTTGCCTCTCTGGGTGTCGACGGTGGTCATGGATATCTCTCTTTTGGAATTGACCAAAAGCTTCCAAACCCGGCGTGCGAGGTGGCGCTT
>JBEVMR010000064.1:0-29083 GCA_040508545.1 Solirubrobacterales bacterium | reverse complement strand
CGCTCCGAACCTCCGGCAGCGATCAGCTGCGCAACGGCCTCCGGGGGAGGGGCAATCCGCTCCTAGCGAGTACGGGTCAGGAGATCCGCTATTGCGCGGACCTCCTTGAGCAGGCCGTCGAGCATCGCCTCGGTGTTCGTGTGGATCCGCCACTCGGCGTGTTGGCGATCTGCCTCGACCTGGTCGATGCGGCGTTCCAGCTTGCCCAGGCTCTTTTCCATGCGCGCCTCGCTCTTGCGCAGGCGCTTCTTGACGTAGCGCTTGGTCTCCTCGCGTATTTCGTCGAGCTCCTTGCGCAGCTCGGGGTGATCGTGGTCGCCACCCTGCTCGGCGAGCATCTCCTCGACGCCCGTGCGGACGCGCTCGATCTCTTCGTGGAGGCGGGCGCGAGCCTGCTCGGCGGCTACCGATGGGTCCTGGGGAGAGTCCACGAAAGGCATCCTACGGCTGCCGCAGGCCGGAATTTGCGCGGTTTGCCCTCAGCCTTCGAGCGCGAAGAGGCGGTAGCGGCCGATCGTCAGCTCGTCGCCGTCGGAAAGCTTGCCCCACTCGACCGTGTCGCCGTTGACGAAGACGCCGTTGAGGCTACGGTCGTCGAGCACGCGCAGGGGCTCTCCCGGTTCGGAGACGATCAGGGCGTGGCGGCGCGAGACGCTGGGATCGTCGAGGCGGACGTCGGCGCTGACGCTGCGGCCGATCCGCGTCCAGCCCGGCTCGATCCGGAAGCTGAGAACCTCACCGCCGTCGTCGCGGCAGACCAGGTGGCGGCTGCCCGAGCTCAGGTCCGCCCGCATCTCCTCCAGCCAGCTTGTCGGCGCGACCGCGTCGGGCACGTCGAACTCGGCTGTGGTTTCGCCGTGCTCCTGCATCGACTCGAAGATAGAGTCGAGCCTGAAGTGCGAGGCGCCGCAGCGGGGGCAGTCGGGAAGCCGGTCGTCCTCGTGAAGCGCGAGCTGGGCGCCGCACTCGACGCAGAAGTACGTCCCAGGGCCCGGAAACGTCCCGCTGGCATAGCTATCGGAAGCTGGGGTGGGGGTGAGGCTGGCGGTGATGTCTGCTCCTTCCCGGCGCGTTCCGCCGTTCGATCCTAGCGCTGCGTACAAGACCCGCGCATCGGGGTTTTGCCGCAGCGATACCCCTGTTCGGGCTTCCGGCAAACCAGGCCGCCCAGGCGAAGATAGAATCGCCGCCTCGCATGGGCCCGGTCAGCGCAGAGATCGAGATCGACGCCCCAAGGGAGCGGGTCTTCGCGACGATCGCCGATATCGCCCGTCGCCCCTCCTTCACCGACCACTTCCTCACCGACTTCCACCTGACGCGGCTCGAGTCGCGTGGAATTGGCGCTGGAGCGCGGTTTCGGGTCGCTTTGCCGCTGCGGTCGGTCTGGATGGACACGGTGATCGCCGAGCTCGCGGAGCCGCACAAGATCGTCGAGCGCGGGCAGGGAGGGCGCGGTAACCGGATCCCGACGACCCTGCTCTGGGAGCTGACCGAGGGCCCAGGCTCCCTGACCAGCGTCCGCGTCTCCCACTGGACCGAGCCGTCGAACCCGCTTGACCGGGCAGTGGAGATTCTCGCCGCCAACTCGACCTTCGAGCAGCGCGGCTGGCGCGAGGCGCTGCGGCGGCTGCGCGAGCAACTCGAGGGTGAGCAGGCGGCAGCGGCTCCGCTCGCCGTTGCGGGCGGCAACGCCCACGCAACCGGCATCCCGTAGGTCGGCTTAATAGACTCTCGCCGCCGATGGCCGCTACCCGCAGAATCGCGCTCCCGTTGCTCGCCGCGCTCGCGCTTGCCTTTGCGCTTGCCGCCTGCGGCTCGGAGAGCCACTCCAAGGACGTCGTCGAGGGCCAGCCGGTGGAGCTGGGCGAGCTCAAATACAACGTCATCTTCTCCCGCTTCCTCAACCCCAACGACAACGAGGACTCGGCCTATCTGGTCGGCCAGGCTCCGCCCCCGCCCGGATCCGCCTACTTCGGCGTCTTCCTCGAAGTCCAGAACGAGAGCGAAGAGCCGCAGACGCTGGCCGACTCGTTCACGATCACCGACGCCGACCACGAGACCTTCGACGCGCTTCCCAGCGACAGCCTCTACGCGCTTCCCTTCGGCGGCGAAGTCGAATCCCAGGAACAGATCCCGATCCTCGACTCGACCCCGCAGAAGGGCCCGATCGAAGGCTCGCTGGTCCTCTTCGAGCTGCCCGCCTCGGCCTCCGAGAACCGGCCTCTGGTGATGTCGATCCCGGGCCCCGAAGGCCCGGCGACGGTCACGCTCGACCTCTAGGGCTCCCGCCCGCTCAAAACCCGGCCGAGAGCACCTGGCCGGCGATCGGCGCCGCCACTTCGCCGCCCGCCGCTTCGGCTTCGATCAGCAGCACGCCGACCGCGAGCCTCGGCTTCTGGGCGGGGGAGAAGGCGATGAACCAGGCGTCCTTGATCTGCTCTGGTTCCTCTTCGTGCTCGGTGCCTGGCCTTGGCCCCAGCTCGGCGGTGCCGGTCTTGCCGGCGACCTGGGCCTCGGGAATGGCGGCGGCGAAGCCGGTGCCGCCGGCGACGACGCCGACCATCAGCTCGGTCAGTTCGTCGGCCAGCCCCTCGGACATCACCCGCACCGGCTCGGCCTGCGGCCGCAGCTTGCGGTTGGCGACCACCGAGGTCGGTTCCCGCACGCCGCCGTTGGCGATCGTCTGCGCCACGGTCGCCATCTGCAGCGGGGTCGCGAGTACCTCCCCCTGTCCGATCGCGGTAACGCCAAGGTCGACTTCTTCGCCGATCTCGGTCGGGATGGTGGACTCGGGCGGATCGATCGCGGCGACGATCTCCGGGGCGTAGAGGGTGGGAGGGGAGTTGAAGCCGAAGCGTTCGGCAGTCGCGACCAGATCGTCGTTGCCGATCTTCGGGCCGAGCGGGGCGAAGTCGGCGTTGCAGGACTCGGCGAAGGCTTCGCGGAAGGTGCCGCCGCAGAACTCCCCGTTGGCGTTGCTGATGAAGCGCCCGCCGACATTGACGCCGTCGACGATTTCGAATTCGGTTTCGAGCGTGACGATGCCCTCCTCTAGGGCCGCAGTCGTCGTGATCGTCTTGAAGGTCGAGCCGGGTGGCTGTGGGGCCGAGAAGGCCTGTCCGGCGAGGGCGCGGACGTCGCCGCTGCGGGTGTCGAGCACGGCGACCCCGCCCACCCGGCCAGCCAGAGCCGAGACCGCTTCCTCCTGCAGGCCGGGGTCGATGTTCGTCTTCACCGGCGCGCCGGCCTGGGGCTCGGCCTGGGAGAGGATCCGCGCCGAGCCCGCTTCGTCGACCGCGAGCAGCGACCCTCCGGGCCGGCCGGCGAGGCGCCGGTTGAACGCTTGCTCGACGCCGCTGATGCCGACTGGGGCTTCCGGCGGAAAGCCCTGGCGGGCGAGGGCGGCGAAATCTTCTTCTTCGGGCGCCCCCACTTCGCCGGTGACGTCGATCGCCGCGCTGCCGATCGGGTGCTCGCGTTCTTCGGCGGGACCTTCCGCCAGCGGCGTCCCGTCGCGGGCGAGGATCGGCGCCCGCGGCGCCAGGTCGATCCGGTTCTCGAGGTGCTCACCGGTGACCAGGCCCGGGAAGACGAGGCTGGGGCTCCAGGCGACGCCGCCTTCGTCGTAGGGGACGAGGAGCTCGGCCTCGACAGCCCCGAAGGCGACGGTTCCCGCCTGGGCCGGCACCGGCACCGCGGTTGCCCCGCCCTCGCCGCTGGGATCGCCGGCCGAGTCGAAGGCAAGGCTGCGCAGCGTCGCCACCTCAGCCGCTTCACGGTAGGCCTGGGCGAACTCGGTCGCGCCGACGGCGCGGCGCGAGGCGTCGTTCAGCTCCCGGTACATCGCGGCGAAGTCCTTCTCGGCCCAGGCTTCGGTGAAGCGCTCGGCGACTTCCTTCTCCGGCGATCCCGGCTTGCCTGCGGTGGCACCAAGCGCGAAAGCGACTGCGGCGACGACGATAAGCGGCACGGCGCGAGTGACTATGCGACGACGGCGCTCAACCTCGGTAGGCAGGGGTTTCACTGACGGAAATCTAGTGTGGGGAGGGGTCGGGTACTACTCCCCGCTCAACCGGTGCAGGGGCCCGTGTCCACGGAAGTGGCCGCCATCTCGTCAAGAGCTGAGGTGACTATCTCGTTCGGGATCGCGAAGCCGCCCGGGGGGCCGGAGGTGGTGGCGGCGAAGACGGTGGCCATCACCTCGCCCCTGGGGTCGACCAGCGGGCCGCCCGAGTTGCCGCTGCGGACATGGCCGCGCAGGGAGGCGATCTGGCGCTGGATCGGCCCGTTGCCGTAGGCGTCCTCGCTGATCACCGTGTCGACGTCGCCGATGCGGGCGGCGGAGGCGGCGTAGGGGCCGTTTTCCGGGTAGCCGAGGACGGCGCCCGCGGTCCCCCGCTGCGGATCGGCGGCGATCGGCAGGGGCGGGATCGACGCGTCGATCCGCAGCACGGCGAGGTCGTTGGCGGGGTCGTAGCGAACCGGCGTCGCCTCGAGCGAGGCGCCGTCGATCGTGTTGACCGTGGTGTCGTCCTCGCCCGCGATCACGTGGGCGTTGGTGACCACCAGCCCCGGCGCGGCGACCCAGCCCGACCCCTCGACGCCGAGCCCACAGGCGGTGCCCAGCACGCGCACGACCGAGCGGCTCGCCCGGTGCACGTCCGGATCGGAGGCGACCGCCGTGTCCGGTGGGGCGACGGGGGTGGTGGGGCCGGTGATCGAGGGGGCGGGATCGATCCTGTTGAGCGCGTTCAGGACCGGCCCCGAAGGGGGCAGCACTCCGTTCAGCTCGCGCAGGATCAGCGAGCGCTGCACGTCGCCACGCAGCTGTGCGGTGCCCGGGGCGTGCAGGGCGACGGCGCCGAAGACCCAGGCGAGCCCGAGCGCGACCGCGGCGATCAGCGCCGCGCCGCCGGCTCCGTCGGCCAGGCGCAGGGTGCTGCCGCGTACCAGGCGCTCGCGCAGGCCCAGCGCCAGGCTCTCCAGCGTCAAGGCGACCAGGGATCCAGCCAGCAGCGCCCCAAGCGCCGCGAACAGCGGCGAGTAGGGGGAGCTCGAGCCTTCGCTCAGCAGCAGCGGCGCGATCCGGCTGCCCGCGATCGCCCCAGCGGCGAAGCCGCAGAGGGTGAGCAGGCCGACGATCAAGCCCTGCCGGTAGCCCCACATCGCGAAGGCGACGGTGAAGGCGACGATCGCCCAGTCGAGAACGGTCACCGGCCAAATAGAAGCAGGCCAGCGCACCCACCGGGCCCATCACTTACGTTCAGTAAGCTGCCTTGCAGTGGAGGCCGTATCTGCCCAGGATCAGCACTCCGGCGTCTGCCCGCATTTCCACGCTGCGATCGAGTTGATCGGCAAACGTTGGACGGGGGCGATCGTCTCCACCCTGACCGAGGGGCCGCTGCGCTTCGGCGAGCTGGCGAAGGCGGTTCCAGGGCTCTCCGACCGGCTGCTCTCCCAACGCCTGCGTGAGCTCGAGCAGGAGGGCCTGGTCGAGCGCGAGGTCGAAGCCGGCTCGCCGGTCCGCGTCACCTACTCGCTGACCGAGGCCGGGGCGGAGCTGGGGCCGGCGATCGGCGAGCTCAAGGCCTGGGCCAAACGCTGGCGCTCCGGATAGCCTCAGGCGGGTGGAAGAGCTACCCGGTCCGTTCCCAGTCGGGCGCTACGCCCGCAAGCTGCAGGAGGAGCTGCGCCGCCGGGCGCGGGTGCGACTCGTCGGCGAGGTGACCGGCATCTCGCGCAGCAAGGTCCAGGCCTACTTCGAGCTGCGCGACCCGGAGGGCGCCGTCCCCTGCGCGATCTGGCTCGACGACCTGGAGAAGGCCGGCCTGCCCGAGGGCGGCCTGCGCGACGGCGCCGAAGTCGTGATCGGCGGCGGCCCCGATTACTACCCCGGCGGCGGCCAGGCTTCGCCGAGCTTCGCCTTTCGCGCCACCCAGGTGCGCCTTGCCGGTGAGGGCGACCTGCTCGCTCGGCTCGAGGCGCTGCGCAAGCAGCTCCGCGCCGAGGGCCTCTTCGAGCTGCAGAAGCAGCTCGGCCGGCCGCGGCTGCCGAAGACGATCGGCGTGGTCACGGCGGAGAGCGGCGCCGCGCGGCGCGACCTCTTGGCCGGGCTGCAGCGGCGCGGCTGGGCTGGGACCGTCGTCTGGGCGTTCGCGCCGGTGCAGGACCGGCGCGCGGCGTCGGCGATCACGGCGGCGATCCAGGAGCTGGCGGCGACCCCCGCCGTCGAGGCGATCGTCGTCGCCCGCGGCGGCGGCAGCCTCGCCGACCTCTGGGCTTTCTGCGACGAGACCCTCTGCCGCACGGTGGCATTGCTGCGCGTCCCGGTCGTCAGCGCCGTTGGCCACGAGCGCGACTCGACCCTGATCGACGACGTCGCCGCGGTCGCCTGCTCGACCCCGACCCACGCCGCCGAGGCCGTCGTCCCGCTCGACTGCAACGCCGCCCGCGCTGGCCTCACCCGCAGCGCCGGCGCCTTGCGGCGTGCCGGCGAGGGGGCGGTGGGAGTCCGCAGCCGCCACCTCGTCGCGCTGGCCCGGGGGCCGGCGCGGGCGCTGCGGCGGGAGCGGATCGCGCTCAACCAGAAGACGCGGGAGATCCGCGCCTCATCTGAACGGGGGCTGGCCGAGCGCCGCGCCTTCCAGCGCCGCCTCGCCCTCGTCGTCCTCGCCCGCGCCGCCCGCCGAGCCGCCGGGGCGGAAGCGAACAGCCGTCGCGAGGGGCTGCGCCGGGCCGAGGTGGCGTTCCGCGCCCACGAACCCGAGCGCACGCTGGAACGCGGCTACGCGCTCGCCGAGGACGGCGACGGGGAGCCGGTGACGAGCGCCGCCGCCGCGCTCGCCGCCGGGCGCGTCAAACTGCGCTTTGCCGATGGGCACGTCGGCGCCCAGATCGACGAGCATGGAGAGAGCGATGAGCGAGACGCCTGAGTCCTACGAGGCCGCCGTGGAGCGGCTCGAGCAGATCATCGATCGGCTCGACTCCGGCCAGGCCGGCCTGCGCGAAACGCTCGAGCTGTGCCGCGAGGGCCGCGAGCTCGTCAGCTACTGCTCTAGCGAGCTGGACGCGGTCAGCGAGGGGCTCGAAGAGCTGCGCCTCGACGAGCTTGCGGCGAAACTGGAGACGACCCCGAGCGAGAGCTAGCGAAAGGATCCGCCTTGAACGCAACGACGCCCCTGATCACGGGCACCGATTTCATCACCGTCGCCACCCAGGACTTCGATCGATCGATCGAGTTCTACGGCGGCGTGCTCGGCCTGCCCGAGTCGAAGCGCTGGGGCGACATGCCGGGCGTCGAGTTCGAGACCGGCAACCTGACGATCGCGATCATGCAGTCGGATGCGTTCGGGCTCGAGTTCCGCGCCCACAACCACCCGATCGAGTTCCGCGTCGACGACGTGCCTGCCGCCCGGGCCGAGCTCGAATCGCGCGGCGTCGCCTTCGAGGCCGACACGCTCGACTCCGGCGTCTGCCACCAGGCCTTCTTCTCCGACCCCGACGGCAACGCACTGGCGATCCACCACCGCTACGCGCCGCCCGGGGCGCCCGAGCCTTCCTAGGCACGGGGATCGCGATGGGCGCAGGCGAGTTCGGGGTGCGGCGGGCGACGCCGGGCGACGCCGCGACGGTGGCGCGCCTCCTGCACGACTTCAACACTGAGTTCGACGAACCGGCGCCCAGCGTCGAGATCCTGACCGAGCGGGTGCGGGAGCTGATCGCGGCGGGCGTGATCGTCGTGCTCCTCGCCGGCGACGGTCCCGACGGCCTCGCCCAGTTCCGCTTCCTGCGCTCGGTCTGGAGCGAGGGCCTCGACCTCTACTTGGAGGAGCTCTACGTGGCGCCCGAGCAGCGCGGCAACGGGATCGGCCACGCCCTGCTCGAGGCGACGATGGCGACCGGTCGGGAGGCCGGCGCCACCCGCATCGACCTCAACACCGGCGAGACCGACACTGCGGCGCGGGGGCTGTATGAGAGCGCCGGCTTCACCAACAAGGAAGGCGGCGCAGACGGTCCGGCGATGCTCTACTACGAGCGAGATCTCTAGTCAGGCAGCCTCAGGGCCTTGGCAGAGCCGCCCCAGCGCCGGGCAGCCGCGGCAGAGGTCCCAGTCGCGGCGCTCGGGCGGGGCCACCGGGAACTCGCCGGCCGCGATCTTGCTGATCGTCGTCTCCAGCTCGGCCCGGCCGTGCACCATCGCCTCGCCGTCGAGCAGCTCGACCACCGGCTCCTCGGGGCGCTCGAGGAAGACGTAGGCGACCTCGACCTCGGCCGCGTCGCGCGCCTCGGCGACGGCCAGGGCGTAGACCGCCCGCTGCGTCGCGTACTTGGCAGCGCGCTGCGCCGGCGTCGCACCGCCCAGGCGGTCGGTCTTGTAGTCGACGACCAGCGGCGCCGCGCCATCCCGCTCGACCAGCAGGTCGATCGAGCCGCGCAGGGTCGCGCCGGAGACGCCGAGCAGCAGCGGCACCTCGGCGCGGGCGGATACGCCGCCGGCCAGGACCCGCTCACGCAGCATCGCCGAGCCGAGCCAGGCGCGGACCGGGGCCAGCAGCCCCTCCTCGGCCTTGCCGCCCGGGTCGAGGCCCGCGGCAACCGCATGACGGCTGACCAAGTCCGCCGTCGGCTCATGCCAGTCGTTCGCCTGGCTCCACTCGAGCAGCGAGTGGACGGCCGCTCCTCGCGCCGCAGCTTCGTCGCGGGCGCCGGGCGCGCCATCGTCGTCTGCGCTCGCGCTCGCTGCCCGCGCTGGAGCAGGAGCGCGGCCGCCGGGAAGGTCGAGGACCCGCTCCATGTAGAAGCGGTAGGCGCATTCGTCATAGGCGGCGAGGGCCGTGTAGGAGAGCGGCCGGTTGGGAACCGTCGGTGGGCGGCCCTCCAGCAACGGCGCCTGGGTCGTGCTCGGCGCCGGGGGGGCGAGGGGGTCGCGCCGCGTCGCCGTCAGCTCGGCTGCGCGCTGCGGGGACGGGGCGTTGATCCGCGCCTCGATCCGCGAGGGCTCGAAGCTCGCCGCCAGCCCCTCGCGCGGCTGCGGCGCCGCGATCGCGATCGCCGAGCCCTGCTCGCGGTCGACCTCGAAGCCGTCGAGGATGCGCTCGATCACGGGGGTTCCCGGCTGCGCTCCCCGGCCCGGTTTCGGCATCGCTACGCCGCTGAGGATCAGCCGCTCACGCGCCCGGGTCGCGGCGACGTGGAAGAGGCGCAGCTCCTCCGCGGCTTCCCGCTGCTGGGCCTCGACGCAGAGCGCTTCCTGGGCGTAGAGGTTGATCGAGGCGGCGCCGAGGCGGCGCAGCTGAATCCCCACCCGCGGTTCCTCACCCTCGTGGCCGAGCATCAGCGGCGGCAGGCGCGAGCCGGCCAGCAGCCGTCGCGAGAGGTGGGGGACGGCGACGACGCCGAACTCGAGTCCCTTGGCGCTGTGCACGGTCATGATCCGCACCCCGTCGTGCCCCTCGATCGCGCTCGCCGCTTCCGCCTCGGTGTCGGCTTCGGCCCGCGAGGCGAGGAAGTCGAGCAGCCCGCGCAGGTCGCGCCCCTCGCGCGTCTCGAACTCGCCCGCCAGCCGCATCAGCTTGCGCACGTTGGCGAAGCGCGCCTCGCCCGACGGGCGCATCAGCACTGCCAGGTCGTAGCCGGTCTCGGCGATCGCCGCCTCGATCAGGCCGGCGAGGGAGAGGCGCCCGGCGCGCTCGCGCAGGCTCACCAGCGTCCGGGAGAAATCCCGCAGCAAGCCCAGCTCCGACTCGGGGATGTCCGCCAGGCGCTCGGGGGCGCCGAGCTCCGCCTCGCCCAAGCCGGCCGCGGCCTCCAGCGCCGGCCAGGCGTGGCGCCGCCGGCCCGCCGCGGCGCGCAGCAGCCAGAGCGTGTCCGGCGCCACGGCGCAGGCTGGGGAGGCGAGGGCGCCGAAGAGGGCCTGGTCGTCGAGCGGGTTGGCGATCGTCGCCAGCAGGGCGCAGACGTCGGCGACCTGCTGTTGGGACCAGTAGCCGCGGCCGCCGATCGTGTAGGGGCGCAGGCCGGCGCGCTCGAGCGAGTCCTCGTGGGCGTCGAGGTGGGTGAAGGCGCGCAGCAGGACGACCATCTCGCCGCGCGCGACGCCGCTCTCGGCCAGCTCGCGCAGCCGCTCGGCGAGGAAGCGCGCCTCGGCCAGGTGGTTTGGCGGCGTGTCGGCGTCGGTGGCCGGCGCCAGGTCGATCCCCTCGCCGTCCCAGCCGTCGCGGGCGGTGACCAGCAGCTCGACCGCGGGGCCCTCGCCTGCCGGCTCGGGCAGCTGAGGCAGGGCGCCGACGCGGAGCGGATGGAAGGCGTCGCCGAGCAGCCTCTCGCCGATCGCGTTGACGGCGCCGATCACCTCGGGGCGCGAGCGGAAGTTGCCGCTCAGCTCCATCGCCACGGCGTCGGGACTCTGTTCCACGGCGCGCCGCTGCTCGCGGAAGACGTCGAGGTCGGCGTGGCGGAAGCCGTAGATCGACTGCAGCTCGTCGCCGACGACCATCAGCTCTGCGCGCGGACCGCGCAGCGCCTCGATCAGCCGCAGCTGCAGGCGGTTCGTGTCCTGGAACTCGTCGACGAGCAGGTGGCTGAAGCGCGCCCGGTAGGCGTTGCCGATCTCCTCGCGTTCCAGCAGGCGCACGGCGCGCAGCTGCAGATCCTCGAAGTCGAGTCCGCCACGTCGTTCCTTGACAGCCTCGAAGCGGCGCCCGAAGATCGTCAGCAGCTCAGCGATGTGGCGGTAGGCGTCGCCCCCCTCGCCGGCCGCGGCGCTGTCGGAGACGGCCGCGTCGATCGCCTCCCGGTAGGCGCTCATCGATTTCGCCTTGCTGTCGGTTCGCAGCGCGACCAGCTGGTCGAGGTCGAGCCCCCCCGCGCCAGCCTCGAGCACCGCCAGCGCTCGTTCGACCAGCTCGCGGTTGGAGTTGGTCGGCTTCAGCTCCTCCAGGGTCTCCGCCGCCACGGCTGACGCCCGGCGGACGCTTGCCTCGGGTTCCGGTTGCGGCGGCTCTGGCAGCCGGGGCGCCGCGACCCCGCGGCTGCGCAGCTCGGCGTGGACGCCGCTGACGATTGCCCGCAGGCCGTCGATCTCGAACGCGGCGACGGTCCGCTCGTGCGCCACCTCGCCCTCGGCCAAGAACTCGCCGAGGGCTTCGTCGAAGGCCTCGCGCGCGGCTCGCTCGGCCTCGGGCCCGTCGAGGACGCGGAAGCGGGGGTCGATCCCCGCCGCCACGGGGTGCCCGGCGAGGAGCCGGTTGCAGAAGCCGTGGATGGTCGTCACCCAGGCGCCGCCGATCGTCGTCAGCAGCTCGGCGGCGCGATCGGACCCCGCCGCGGCGCGCAGCTCCAGGGCGGCGCGGATGCGCTGGCGCAGCTCGGTCGCCGCCTTGTCGGTGAAGGTGAAGGCGAGCACGGCGTCGGGCGAGACGCCTAGATCGCAGACGAGCCGGCAGTAGCGGTCGACCATGACCCCGGTCTTGCCGGTGCCGGCCCCGGCCTCGACCAGGACGTCGTGGCCGCGGGCCTCGATCGCCGCGGTCTGCTCGGGCGTCGGGGCGCGGGCGCTCACCGCTCCTCCCACTCGCCGTTCTCGGCTTCCGCTGGCGCTCTGTCGCGCCGGCAGATCGGGGCGAAGTCGCAGAACGCGGGGCAGACGTCGTGTCCGCGCAGGCCCTCGCGCGGCCCCGGGTCGCGGCGGATGTCTCCGTGCCGCATGCGGCCGACGATCTCACCGGCGCGGTTGCGGGCGCTGGCCAGCATCTGCTCGAACTCCTCCCGGTCGACGACGTCTTTCTCGTAGAGGCCGTAGGAGGCGAGCCCGGCCGCGGCGTCCTCGCGGACGGCGCCGCGCGGCCGGCGTGAGGAGGTGCCGCGCAGCGGGTGGTAGAGGCCGCCGACGGTCTCGGCCCCCCAGTGCTCGGCAACCGCGATCAGGTAGAGCTGCAGCTGCAGCTTTGCCTGCTCCTCGAACTTCTCGCGCGGGGTGACCGTGCGGGAGAGCTTGTAGTCGAGGACCAGCGCCCGGCCGGCGGCGTCGCGGTCGACCCGGTCGATCGCCCCGTGCAGTCCCCAGCCGTCGATCTCGAGCACCGGGCGCTCGGTGCTCTCGTCCTCGCCGAAGCCGGCCTCCAGCAACCAGGGCTCGAACCCGCCGGTCTCGCGCTCGGCCTCCTCGGCGAGGAAGCGGGCGAGCAGCCCCTCGACCCGCCGCGCTATCGCCCGCTCGGCGGGGTGGGAGCCGAGTCCGCGCTCGCCCGTCACCTCGGCGACCAGCTCGCGCGCCCGCCCGATCCAGGCCTCGAGTGAGTCAGGGCGTGGGAGGGGGTCGCCGCCGGGGTGCTCGCGGAAGAGGCGCTCCAGCACCGCGTGCATCAGGCCGCCTTGTACGAGCGGGTCGGGCGCCGGGTCGAGCGGCCGGGGATCGAGCTCGTGCGAGACGAACCAGCGGTAGGAGCAGACGTCGAACCCCTCCAGGGTCGTGCCGCCGTAGGCCGGGACCTTCTCGAGCGCGTCGAGCACGGCCGGGTTGGACAGTGGCCCGGGGGCGCGGCTCGCCGCCTCGGCCCGCCGAGCCCTGGCCAGCTCGTCCTCCGACGGGGCCAGGTGCCGCGGCAGGCGGACGTCGGTCAAGCTGCGGACGACGGTCAGCTCCTCCTCGACCAGGTCCGGTGCTTCCTCGCTCGGCGCCGGAGCGAGCAGACGGCGCACCTCGTCGAGATAGGGCGATCGCGGCAGCGCCACCCCGTTTTCGTCGCTGTCCCGGTAGGAGAGGAAGAGGCGCTTGCTGGGCAGGGCGAGGCAGGCGTGGAAGAGGTAGCGCTCCTCGGCATCGGGGTCGCGGCGCGGCGCCAGGCCGAGCTCGAGCCGCTGCGCTTCGGAGAGGAACGGATCCGTTGCGCCGTCGCGGCGCGGGAACTCGCCGTCCTGGAGTGAGGCGACGAAGGCATGCTCGAAGCGCGAGGCGCGCAGCCGGTAGGGGCTGGCGATCCTCACCCGCCCCTCGACCGGCCCGCTCCAGGCGCGGAAACGGAGGTCGCGCAGCGTCGCCGCCAGCTGCTCGGGACGCGGCGCCAGCTCGGGCAGCTCGGCCAGGTCGCCGAGCGCGGTCGATATCGCCGCTGCCGCACGCAGCTCCAGGCCATCCCCCCGGCCCGGCGCCGGGCCGTCCTCGCCGCTGCGGATCGGGCGCGAAGCCATCGTCGCCGCCAGGCGGGCGATCGCGCCGGCGAGGATGCCGGGGCCGCCGCTCGCCGCCTCCCGCAACCGCTCGAGGTCGCCGGGCAGCCGCTCGTAGCGCTCCTCCCAGAGGCTCAGCGCCGCAGCGGCGCTCTGCAGGCGGCGACGGCGGACGGCGCGCTCGAACCAGTCGACCTGCGATGCGGAGATCCCCGAGGGCCCGCGCAGGAAGCGCAGCAGATCGGCGGCGCGCCCGGTGCCGAGCTCCGCCTCCAGCAGCGCGATCGTCGTCCCGCCGACCGAGGTTGCGGCGACCGGGATCTCCGCCTCGAGCGCGACGCCGACGCCGTAGGACTCGAGCACCGACGCCAGCAGCGGTCCGCGCCGCGCCGGGTCTCGCACGGCGACCGCGATCCCAGCCGGGTCGGCGCCGCCCGCGATCAGCTTTGCCACCTCGGCGCCGACCGCCTCCGCCTCGCTGCGCTCGCCGGCCGAGCGCAGCAGGACCAGAGCCTCGCCGGGTGGCCGCCGCGCCGGCTCCGCCCTGCCCAGCTCGCGCTGCAGGTGGACCAGCAGGGGGTCGATGCCGAACGGTTCGCGCTCCTCGGGCCCGCCCAGCGTTTCGGTGGAGGTCGCGATGGCGCTCAGTTGCTCCATCAGCGAAGCCCGGGTGAGGAGCGCGGAGTCGCCCTCCTCGTAAGCGAGGGCGACGGTCACGTCGGTGGCCTCGCTCAGCGCTCCGAGCAACCGGCTCTGGTTCGGGGTGAGGTCACCCGGCTCGTAGAAGAAGACCGGCCGCGCTCCCCAGGCCTCCGGCGCCGCGCGCAGCGACTCGATCGCCGCGCCGGCGACCCCGTGCACGTCGAGCAGGCCGAGCCGGTCCCGGACCTCGGCGTAGGCGCCGAACAGCTCGGTCAGGTCGCCGAGATAGGCGGAGGACTCGAGCGTCTGCGCCCCCGACCCCAGCGAGGCCGGCTCGAGCCCGGCGCTCTGCAGCTCGTCGAGCAGGCGCTCGAAGGGGATCGCGAAGCCGGGGCGGCCGGCGGCGCGTCGCAGCGGTCCCAGCCGCTCGTGACGGGCGGCGATTCCGGCCGAGACCGCCGCCTGGCGCTGGGCCGGGGTCAGCTCGCCGCCGAGCCGGGCGCCGGTGCAGCGCGCCACCTCGCGGAAGAGGTCGCCGAAGGTCATCGCCGAGCCGCCGAGCGCGGCGCCGGCTTCGCAGAGGCTGCGCTCGAAGCGGAAGACGTCGTCGAGCGTCGGCAGCACCAGGACCGGGTTGCGGTCGAGCGCCTCGCGAAAGAGGGCCTGGATCCGGCCGGCGCGGCCGGAGTTGGGGGGTCCGTGGATCAGCTTCAGTGGCATAGCGGCAAGCAACCCAGCATAGGTCGGGCCGCGGCGTGCCCAGGAACGCCAGGAAGCCGCACCGGGAAGCCGCAATTGGCGCGTTTCCCGCCCCCGCTTTGCCGTCTTCTGCCCTCTCTAGATTGAGCACACCAGATGTCCCTTTGCTTCGTAGACCCAGCAGACGCAATCCGAGCGATCTCCGACTCGATCGGCCGCGAGGCCCGCCGGCAGCTTCTCGGCGAGGCCGTTCGCGCCTGGGTCGACGAGATCCCCGACGACGAGCTCGAGGTCCACTACGCCAAAGCCCTCTCCGAGCTCGACGAGCACGACCTCTCGATGCTCGCCGCCTGGCACGGCTCGCTCGAGCTCGGCCAGCCGGTCCCCAACCGCGACTTCCTCATGGGCGCCTTCGGCTCACTCGGCGATAACCGCCGCGAGGCGCTGAAGCTGGCAGCAGGTTTCCGCGGCGAGGAGGCCGTCGACTCCGGCGTCACCGAAGACGACGCCCTGGAGCTGGTCCTGGGCCTGCTCTCCCAGCCGCGCCAGATGGAGCTGGCCGTCGAGGCCGTAGAGCTCTACGTCTGGGACCGCGCCGGCAGCGATAACTAGGGGGTCTCGCGAGCGCCCCGTCGGCGCCTACTTGTCTTTTGTGGGCGTGATCTTGAACTTGCCATCTCGGGAGGCCGGCTCGAACTCGAGCCCCTCGAGCAGATCGCCGGCGGGGATGCCGAGCGCGCCGGCCAGCTTCACCAACGTGTCGATCTTGGGAATTTGCTTTGCCTGCGACAGCGCGGAGACCTGGGACCGGTGAATCTCCGCCTTTGAGGCGAGATCTTCCTGGGAGAGGCCGGACTCCTTGCGCTGGTGCCTCAGATTTGCGGCAAATCGCTTGGCAAGGGCGTCAGGCATCGCCGGAAGTCTCCCGGCTTTCCCTGGTTTAAGCCACAGGGCAAAGTCAGGCGGCTAAACCAGGGTGCGAGAACCAGACACACTTTCGGCACAGCTTCGACGCACTTTCGTGCGTATTTGACTTTGACTTCAGCGAGGCACGCGTTCAGCTGCCGTCGAGTGCCGAGCGCACGCCGGCGATCGCCTGCTCGTTGTCCTGGAAGTGGACGGCGGTCATGCCCGCCTTCTCCGCGCCTTCGCAGTTGACCAGGACGTCGTCGACGAAGAGGCAGGACTCGGCGGGGAGGCCGAGGCGGTCGAGGGTGATCTCGTAGATCTTCGATTCGGGCTTGCGACAGCCGACGAAGCCGGAGTCGACGACGGTCTCGAAGATCTCGTCGACCGGCAGCATCGGGCGCCACAGCGGCTCCCACTCCTGCACGTTGTTGGTCAGCATCGCCATCCGGTAGCCGCTGCCCTTGAGTTCGCGCATCAGCTCGATCATCGCCGGGTTCGGCTCCAGCGCCTCGAAGTAGATCTCTTTGAAGCGGTGCATCTCGGGCCTGTGCCCGAGCAGCGGCTCGAGGCTGTCGGTGAGCTTCTCCAGGAAGGCGACCTCGGTGATCTCGCCGCGCTCCATTTCGAAGAGTGGGTTGTCGCCGTTGGCCTCCGTGGCTGCCTGCATGCCCTTGCCGAGCACTTCCGTCGTGATCCCGGTCCGGTCCTGGAAGGCCATGAACGACTGAATCAGGGGGCTGGTCAGCACGCCGCCGAAGTCGGAGATCACCGCCTCTATCTTGCGCCCCGGCTCAGGCATCGCTGCGTACCAGCTCATAGTGGCCAAGTCCCTCGCGGCCCTCGACCGACCAGCGGAAGAAGGCGATCTCGGAGATCGTGCCGGGGCGCCTCACTTTCGCGGAGCTGATCAGCGTTCCCGCTCCGCGCAGGGGCGGCCCGTCGTCGTCATCGGTCCAGAGCTCCAGCGTCGCCCGCCGCTGCACGCCGTCGGGCCCGTACTCGGTCGAGAGCAGCGCCTCGGAGACCTCGACCGGGGCTCCGTCAGGGCCGCAGAGGTCGGCTGACACTTGCTCGTCGCCATGGCCGCTCGCGCCCGCCGGCCGCTCGGCGCTCAGCGCCAACAGGCCGCCGTCGGAGAAGACGATGCCGATCGAGCGACGCTGCGCCTGTCCGGGCTCATTGCTCATCATGCGCAAGCCTATGGAACCAGCGACGATTCGCCGTGCCGATCCCCACAGCGATGCGACCGCCTGCGTCGCCATCTACGCGCCATACATCGAATCGGGGGCGACCTCGTTCGAGGAAGAGCCGCCCGAGCCGGCGGCTTTTGGCGAGCGGATCGCCGCCATAGCGGCGACCTATCCCTGGCTGGTGGCCGAGCGCGACGGCGAGGTCGTCGGCTTCTCGTACGCCTGCCCCCACCGGGCCCGGCCCGCCTACCGCTGGGCCGTCGAGGTCTCCGTCTATGTGGCGTCGGAGGAGCACCGCCGCGGTACCGGCCGGGCGCTGTATCTGGAGCTGACCGAGCGGCTGCGGCGACAGCGCTTCCACGTCGCCTGCGCAGGCATCACCCTGCCCAACGAGGCCAGCGTTGCGCTCCACGAGAGCCTCGGCTTCGTAGCGGTCGGCGTCTATCGCAGGATCGGCTGGAAGGACGGAGCCTGGCGCGACGTCGGCTGGTGGCAGTTGGAGCTGCAGCCGCCGGGGGAGGGGAGACCGCCGGAGCCGCTGCCACCCGAGCCGTAGGCCCGGCTACCATTGGCCGATGACTGAGAACCAGACCGATGCCGCAGCGACCGAGACCGAAGTCCTGACCGAGGAAGACGTCTTCGAGGCGCTCGAGGAGGTAATCGATCCCGAGCTAGGTCTCGACTTCGTCTCCCTCGGGCTCGTCTACGACGTCAACATCGAGGACGAAGACGTCTACGTGACCTTCACCCTGACCACGCCGGCCTGCCCAATCGGCCCCCAGGTCTCCGAGCAGATGAAGGAGTTCGTCGGCGACCTACCCGGCGTAAGCGCCGTCCACCCGAAGATGATCTTCGACCCCCCCTGGTCCTCAGAGATGATGACCGAGGACGCCAAGTTCGCACTCGGCTTCTAGGCGGGGATTACGGGGTCATAGGGGGTCAATTTCATCCCCGACGTTGTGTGTGGGATCTCAGTCGAGGTCTGGCCCAGGAAACTCACGGGGACGCCTGACACCAGGAATACCCCGCTCAAACCAGAGCATTGACGCAACTCTCATCGGCTCCCCCGTCTCTTCATCCGCGGGGATGCCGTGCTCCTCTTTGATGTTGGTCATCCGGCGAAGCATCTCGGCCTGAAGGGCAGACATCTCCTGCTGTCCCTCGGCTCTGAGCCTCATGGGCATCCAGACGAGATACATATCGTCGTCTGCCTCGAGCTTCCCCTGACGGAGAGCAGACAGCGCATCGGCGATCACCACTTGCAGGCCGAGGGCAACGATTCTGCGGCGCGCTGACTTCGGCATCGCCTTCCATTCCTCCTCATCGATTTCCGGCGGCTCGGTAGCGCGGTAGTAGTGCTCGGTCGCGCCCCGCCGTCGTGCCCGCTTGACGATCTCGATGACACCTGCCTTTCTCAGTTCCGTCATGTGGAAGCTGAGATCCCCGACAGGCTTTCGCAAGAGTTCGGCGACTTCTTTGGGACTCGCCATAGCTTCGAAGGTCGCCATAAAAGCATCGAGGCGCACCGGGTGATTCAGCAAGTGCGTGATCGTCCGCTCTGCCGCGCGCTTGGGCCGCTTCCTTCGCTTCCCGGCCCCGTTCCCCTTGCCTCTCCTGACCACGAGTCCTCTCCTTAATTGGCGAGCCGCTCAGCGCAGCCTTAGCAATACGCCAGTTGTATAGCGGAATCGCCGGCCATTTGCACAGCTTTGTCTGAATGCTGCTAATTAGTGGAACTTTTTCCACTAATCTTCCCATCCGCATTTGGCTTGAGGCCAACGAATGAAGCATGGGGGGTGAACGCATGAGGATCAACAGGGTGAAACCAGTGTTTTGCGCCGTGAGCGTCGTGAAGCTCGGCTGAGGACTGCTAGCACGAGGTCCTATCTGGCCAGCTAGTTCCTAAGACAGCAAACCGGGGCAAAAGGCGCGCGGTCGATACCGCAAGGAATCGACGGCGCGCCACGCTCCGTACCGCCCCTTTGCTCCCGCCCGGAGTTTGAGGCTCACAATTGTTTGAAAATCTTCCTAGTAATACACACAGGCATCAGCTAAGAATGGCCGATCGCCATGCTTACGTCTGACCTCCTATTGGCCGTCAGGCGAGGAACCATGGGCGACCCACATCCCTGGTACTCCGAAACCAGGCTGTCGCGACGGCTGGGGTCACTATGAAGCCCCACCGATTGTCCGCGACACTAAATGCGGGACATCCCTCCACTAGTGATCAAATTCCTCCCATTTACTTCAAATTCTGGGTAGGGCCACCGCAGAGACCTCTGATAGACAACCGCGAGTTCCCAGATCAAATCGGCAGGGGAGGGTTCATCAATGGGGTCTCGTAGGGAGTCAGTTGCAGCCCGTGCACGTTGGGTAAGGGTTTTCGTAGCGCTGCTCGCTGCGTCCATCGTTTGCGGAACCGGCATTGCGCTTGCCGCACAGGGCGATGCGGAATCCCCTCCAGTACCAACTCAGCTCAGCGACGCGCCCCAGACACCCTCGGGCTTCGAGCTGGATTCCAAGCGAACCGCTACCTCCGAGACCTTCCGTCTCCCGAATGGTTCTTTTGAAACGAGGATCTATGAGAGCCCCGTCCACTACCGCGATGCTGAGGGTGATTGGACGCCAATCGATGAAGGGCTCGAACCAGCGCCGCGGGCAGCGGATGCCGCGCTAACGAACGGCGAGAACGAATTTGACGTGAGCCTGCCGGCAAGAATGGGTGCCGGCCCCGTGCGCATCGACTTTGGCGATGAGTGGCTCAGCTCTGAACTTTCAGGGCCGTCCTCTGAGCCAGTGCAGCTAGAAGGACAGGCGGCGAGCTATGAAGCTGCCAATCCGGGCGTGACCTTTTCCTTCTCCAGCTTGGCCAATGGAGTGAAGGAGGAGATTGAGATTGCCGGTCCTTCCGAGCCAAGCGCCTTCTCATTTGAGCTGAGCGCGTCCCTCGGACTAACGCCGCTTCAAGGAAGTAACGGCGAAATCACCTTCCTTGACGGAGATAACAATGCCGTAGCTGTGCTGCCTGCCCCCCTTATGACCGACAGCACGCCGACTCAACCCGCCGTGTCGCAGGACGTTTATTACGAGCTTGAAGCCTTAAGCCAGCAGCGCTGGCGGCTCACGGTTAAAGCTGACCGCGAGTGGCTTGAACAGCCAGAGCGGATCTGGCCGGTAGTGATCGATCCGACCGTGGCGGTGAAATCTCCAGCGCTCGATTGCACGATCTTTGGCGGTCCTCACGAAACCTACAGCGGCTTTTGCGGCGCGTTTGGCTGGGGGTGGAACAGGCCTTTTGCCATCTACAACACCAACGAAAAGGGCCGGTCCCTATTGCGGTTCGATCTCAGCAGCATTCCGTCAGACGCCCACGTTGCTGACGCTACGCTCGGGCTGCATGCACCCGCCGCAGCCGAAAACACCGCTGGCGTACAACTTCGACGGATCACGAATATCTGGAACTATCAGGTCACTTGGCGCTAGCGGCACTGCACTGGAGGCTGCGTCAATTGGATCTTTCCCGGTGGAGACTTTGCTTCCTCGGGACCCGAGATTCTTACTAGCGAACGCGGTTCTCAAGCTGGCTGGTGGAACTTCTCCCAGGATCTCGTCCCCTTAGTACAGGGATGGGTGTCCCAGCCCAGCCAGAACTTCGGGGCGCTCCTCAAGCTCTCTGACGAGTCCAAAAGCCAGTGCGGCGCAAGCCTCTGCTCGAAACGCGTCGTAGGGTTCGAATCCAGCGCCGCGTCAAATCCCGCCACTCGCCCATACCTCTCCGTGACCTATTTCCCGCCCGCTCCCAGCACGAGCAAAATGGTCCTGCCGAAGGAAGGTCGCCGGACGGCCAAGCACCTGACCCTTGAAGCGCAGTGGCCGTTTCCGGGGCCAACGGGCGTGACCTACCAGATGAAGCTACCGGCTTGGACCTCGTTCCAGAACATTCCCGCGGAGCTGGTTAAGACTAAGCAGGGCAAAGATGTGACGTGGCCACTGGCTGGCGGCGGAACCGGCACGACCTCGCGCGTCTACGTTGATCTCGCATCCCATCCGTGGATGAACGATGAGTTTGAAAAGCAGGTCGAAATTCGGGCGCTGTTCGAAGGTGGCAGCGGCGAGGGGTACAGCAAACCAGTTAAGACCGTGTACGACCCGAATATCGGCGGCCCCCTCGATGCGACCGCGGCGATAGGTCCGGGCAGCGTCAATCTCGTGAACGGAAGCTTCACGCTGACGCGAACCGACGTTTCGATTCCAGCACTGGGAGCAGCGCTCGAATTTTCACGCAGCCATAGCTCCCGTACGGCCAGCACGCCGGGGCTTTCCGGGGTCCTCGGATCGGGCTGGGAGCCATCGGTGCCCGTGGAAGCGGCTGGCGGCGCTGCTTGGCAGGGCATCTATGACGCCAACGCCGCCGGCGACGGCCCCTATGTCGTTCTTACCGACTTGGAAGGCTACGAATACGCGTTCGAGCAATCTGGCAGTAGCTACGTCTCTCCCCCCGAAGCGAGCGGTTGGCTATTGACGCGCCAAGACTCAAACCACCTCGCCTTAGCCGATCCAGATGGAAATCGAATGATCTTCAAAAAGGGCACGAGCGACTTTGAATACCTGCCGATCTCCGTGTCTCAACCTGGGGGCTCGAACAATTCGACCCGCATGGTTTACGAGTTCACGAGCGACGGGAAGCGTCGCCTCAGCATGATTATCGGCCCTTCGGCCCCTAACGTAACCTGCAACGAGGCCACGGCTACGGCCACGCTCGGCTGCCGCTCGCTGACGTTTTTCTATGAAGACCTGCCAGTTGCCAATGACGGAAGCTATCTAGCCGCCCGTCTGATCTCCATCAGCTACCACGGTCCAGCCACCGCGACGACCCAGGGACACTGGGAAGTGTCCAAGTACAGCTATGACCCATCGGGGCGGTTGATCGCGCAATGGGACCCGCGGATATCTTCGCCACTCCCACTCAAAGAGTCCTACGCGTATAGCTTGGAAAGCCCCATGATCACCACGGTCACGCCCGCGGGAGAGGAGCCATGGACCCTCAAATACGCACCGGGGCCAATCGCGCATGCAAGGCGCCTGGAGAGCGTTAGTCGACCGAGCCTGCTGAGCAGTCCATCGACCGCCCAAACGACGATCGCCTATAACGTCCCGGTCAGTGGGGCTGGGGCACCCTATGAGATGGGGCCAGATGAGACCCTGAAATGGGCTCAGTCAGATTTCCCGCTGACGGCGACGGCGGTCTTTCCGCCCGACCAGGTGCCCTCGAGTCCGCCTTCGAGCTATTCACGCGCGACGGTCTATTACATGGATGCCGATGGTCAGATCGTAAATACTGCGACGCCGGCCGGGGCAGGCACGTCTGCGCCTTCGATTACCACTACTGAGACCAACGAATTTGGCAACGTCACCGCCGAACTAACGGCCCAAAACCGCCTGCGAGCCCTCGCCGCGGGCGAAGAATCCTTCATGCAGGCGATTTACCTTAGAACTGAACGATTCTACGAGGCATACGGTTCGGAGCTGACGCTAGAAGTCGGCCCGAAACACGAGGTACGCCTTGAATCAGGCGAAGTCGTTCAAGCCCGGATGCACAAGGAGATCGAATACGACAAAGGTGCCCCCGTTCCGCCATCCGGAACTCCCTATCCGCGTCTGCCAACCAAAGAAACCGTCAGCGCATACGTCGTTGACAAAGGCAAATTGGATAAACAGGTCACCGAAACGAAATATGACTGGACTCTGCGCAAACCGACCGAAACTATTGTCGATCCGTCTGGGCTCAGTCTAAGGACGCGGATCGCGTACGACCCCGGGACGGGCCTGCCGACGGAACGCAGTCTGCCGGCCAAACCCGAAGGCGGAGATGCCCGGACGACAAAGACCACCTATTACACGAAAGAAGCACACCCCCTGGACAGCGCTTGCGGGAACAAGCCCGCCTGGGCGAGCTTACCCTGTAAGGTCGCTCCTGCGGCACAGGACACTGGGCCTGGCCGGCCAGGGCTCCTCGTGACCAGGTATCTCGGATACTCGTTGCTCGCTCAGCCCACCGAAGTTACCGAACGGTCCGGTGAAAGTGGTCCGACTCGAACGACCTACGATGCTGCGGGTCGTCCGCTGACCAACAAACAGACCGGCGAAGGAGCATCGATTCCGAAGCTCCAGTTTGACTACAGCACGGCGACGGGCCGAATGCTTGCTCAGCGCTTCATCTGCGAGAGCAACTGTTCTGGGTTTGATGACCAAGCGACCACGACCGCTTACGACACGCTCGGCCGCCCGATCATCTATCAGGATAGCGACGGAAATACCTCATCGGTTACCTATGACTTCCTTAGCCGACCGATTACCACGAGCGATGGCAAAGGCATTCAGACTCGCACCTACGATCCGAACTCCGGCCTGCTTATCAAACTCGAAGACTCTGGCGCTGGTACCTTCACTGCGGCTTATGACGCCGATGGCAATCTAGTCGAAGAAGGCTTGCCTAATGGCCTCCTCTCTGAAACGACCTATGACGAGACCGGTTCACGTGTAGGCCTACGCTACGAGAAGACCAGTTTTTGCTCCGTTGATTGCACGTGGCTTGAGTTCGAGGTCGAAGAGTCGATTCACGGCCAGTGGCTTTCACAGTCCAGCAACCTATCCACGCAGCAGTATTCGTATGACAAGGCAGGGAGGCTGACCCAGGTCAAGGACACCCCGCACGGAGGCGGATGCACGACCCGCTCCTACAGCTTTGATGCAAACTCCAACCGGACGAAACTCATAACGCGCGCGCCGGCAATCGGCGGCGTCTGCGACACGACTTCGACGGGTTCGGCGAAGGAATACGGATACGACGCTGCCGACCGCCTGATGGGTACTGACATCGCCTACGATAATTTCGGCCGCACCACCAGTCTCCCAGGCGCCTACTCAGGAGGCGGCACCCTGATCAGCTCGTACTTCGTCAACGACCTGGTCAAAACTCAGACGCAGGGCGGCATCACGAACACCTATGAACTCGATGCTGCGCTGCGCCAGCGCCAGCGAACCCAGACCGGGGGCTCGAACCCCGGTACCGAGGTCTACCACTATGCCGGCGGTTCGGACTCGCCAGCTTGGATCGACCGCGGCTCAAGCTGGCAGCGCAACATTCCCGGCATCGGCGGCCTTGGAGCGATCCAGGACAGCTCCAAAGGTACGACCCTGCAACTCACCAACCTCCACGGCGACGTCGTCGCTACTGCAAGTACCAGCCCGGAAGCGCCAAAACTGCTCGCCACCTTTGGCTTTGATGAGTTCGGCAATCCACAGCAAAGCTCAGAAGCAAAGTATGGCTGGCTCGGTGGAATGCAACGGCGTACCGAGCTACCGTCTGGCGTAACTCAGATGGGTGTCCGGAGTTACGTGCCGGCCTTGGGCCGATTCATCTCACTTGACCCCGTACTTGGGGGTTCGGCGAACTCATATGAGTACGCTGAAGCAGATCCGGTTAATGGATTGGACCTACCGGAACTGTGTCTCTACGAGCCAGGCGCGCCGTATCCAGGCGCGTCCGTCCGGGACAGCCTGTCGCGGAGACGAGCACCGGGCGAGCCCCTGGAGCCTCGACCTGCACTGCCAGTCTCGATCATCCACATCCATCGTCCCACCGCCCTGGTCGTGTAAACGTTGTTATGTCAGTCAGATGTAGAGGTAACCTTATGGTTAAGGGTTGGGCGGCGGTAAGCCTCTTTTACTCTCCAGATGGCCAGGGAGGCTTCACCAAGGTCGCTGCGGATAAAACCACCTATGCCTCAACCAATTTTCAAAGTAAAGCAACTGCCAATGCTGTCTGCCGACCAGGCTGGTATGCTGCGGTTGGAGCTTATTTTGCTGGTCTGCCGCCTGGCACTATTCCACCCTACAAAAGTGCTATCCAAAAGGTCAAGCCAATTTATGTTGGTTGTTAGTAAGAGAATCGACCTCTATGCGCTTTAGTACTCCCCATCCGGCGAATCGTGAATTTTGACCAGCTCAGTTCTCCAGGAAGTGCCGATGTAGGAGCGTGGGTTAAATCGGCTGTTATTGGTTCGTTGGGGACGGTTGGTGGGTGCGTTCCGTCAGGATTTCATGCCTATGCCCGGATTTTCCATCCGGCAATAGCTCCTGATGGTGGAGTTATCACTTGGGCTAAGGTAGCGGCAACTACCGGCCGAAAGGCTCATGCATTGATGCAGTGGCATGCCATCATTGGTTCATCCGAACCGGACTGCCCATCCTCATCGCTTTGGTCAGGAGAAAATCCGGAACGTGGCTCCCTTCCTGTAGAGGTGCTACGGTCGCTTTGCGACACGCTTGAGCAGCACACCTCGGATTCTAATCATTGCCTTTTTGGTTTATGGACCGGTAAGAACCTGGCCGCGTTTGCTTTTGCGGAAGCCGCCGATGCATTAACTCACTCCTCGGTTCAGGAAACTCAAAAAGCTGCCTTTTCAATGGAGGAACTCGAAGGACCGCAGTTTCGACTTAAGGGCCGACAGTATGTCCTGCTCGAAGGTCCGCTAACGGCTGCGAAGGAATGTAATAGCGGTGGGGAGCTGCTTGAGAATTTATCGCCCAACTTACTTTGGCCCAGTGATAAAGCGTGGTTTGTGGCAACCGATATTGACCTAGACTCCACGCTGGTGGCGGGTAGCGACGAGCTGATTACCGCTGTTGTTAGCTCACCCGAGCTGGAGGCGTGGCCAATTGGGCATCTCGACTCGCTAGCGTTTGACGGGGATCTAGTGAACGCGGTCGCTGATGGTGGTCGCTAATGAGCAAGGATCTAGATCCGCGAAGGCCCATGCATCTCGCTCCACTGTCCTAGGCCGGGAAGAAGTGAACAGCAGGTATTGGGAACTCACCCCTTATTGAAGAGGCCGATTGGAATGGGGTAAACAAATAACGGTAGGCCGAGGGCTGGCTGTAGATGCAGCCGTAGAGCAGCACCGCACCAGGCTCTCTGTCCGCCCGACGATTACATCGCCGGAGCCGTGAGAGGCTGCTTCGAGGCGCTTTAGCCGTTGGGTCAAGGGTTTCCCCGGGCGAGGCAGAACCGAAGTCAGCTTTTTCCCGACCGCCATCTGCGGATCTGAATGTGGCTCGGTGGGCAGGAAAGGTGGTCGGACCAGCCATCGCGGGTCAGCGAAGTTCCGGATCAACATCCCAGGAACCTTCTTCAACGCAGACGGAAAGCGAACCTATTTCCCCAACCGCGAACGCATTCAGCTCCAAGTTCTCTGGTATGGGCCGGACGAGAATGATTTCGACGTCGGCAGCGCTTATCCGAGGCCGGTCATCGTTCGATCTCGCTAAAACGGTTTCGGACGACCCGATTGCGATGCCTACCGCGGCAACTGCGGATCGTCGTCCTCGATCTCCTCGGCGGTACCGTCGTAGTCGTAGTTGCGACCGGCTGAGTCGTAGCGAGTGGACGCGCCACGGATGCCACCCACACCCACCACGACGAAGCGCCTCGCGGCATAGCCGCGCAGCAGGCGGCGGACGATCGCTCTCGTCGGCGGGATCAGCAGGATGAGGCCGAAGATGTCGGTGACGAACCCCGGGGTGAGCAATAGGGTGCCGCCGACCACGATCATCGCGCCGTCGGCGACCTCCTTGCCGGGGAAGCGTCGCTCGGCCAGCGCCTTGTTGAAGCGCTGCCAGGCGCCGCGACCTTGGTGGCGCAGCAGCAGCGAGCCGAGCACAGCGTCGGCGAGCAGCAGGGCCAGGGTCGGCAGCACGCCGATCAGGCCGCCGACCTGGATGATCACGTACAGCTCGACGATCGGGACGACGATGAAGACGAGTACGAGCAGCAGGCCCACGGGTCAGGCCGGCGCGCGGGCTGCTTCCGCGGCCTGCTCCAGCTCCTGCAGCGACTCGTCGATGCCGGCGGCGATCAGTTCGACGTCCTCCATCGAGTCGTAGTCGGCGAGCAGGCCGAAGCAGACGCGGCCGTTGTAGCTCATGATCGCCACCGCCAGCGCGTGGTTCTGCGGCAGGAAGGCGACGGGGAAGACCTCCTGCAGCTCGCGGCCGAGCACGTAGAGCGGCATCTGCGGCCCGGGAACGTTGGTGACGATCATGTTGAAGAGCCGGGTCGAGAAGTTGATCCTCGCGGCCTGCGCCAGCAGGGTCGGCGGGGCGAAGTCGTTGAAGCGAGAGATCACTTCGGCGCCGAGCGCCTGCTTGGAGCGCTTCAGGCCCTCCATCTGCTCGCTCACCACCCGCAGCCGCCGCGCCGGGTCCTCGACGTAGACCGGCAGCGGCCCGCGCATCGCCGCCAGTTTGTTGCCCAGCTCGCCGCGCTCGTCGGCGGTGCGGATCGAGACCGGCACCAGGGCGCGCAGCTCGAGCCCCTCGGTGCGGATCCCCCGCGCGTGCAGCCATTTGCGCAGAGCGCCGGTGACGACGGCGAGAACGACGTCGTTGACCGTCCCGCCGAGCGCGTCCTTGATCTTTTTGAAGGTCGCCAGCTCCGAGCGGGTCCAGGTGAAGCGGCGGTGCGGGCCGATTTCCCGGTTCAGCGGCACGTCGGGGGCGGGGTCGGCGAATGCGCCCGCCACCTCGCCGACAGCCTCCAGCGCCTCGACCGCGCGCCGCGCCGCCGTCTCCGGGTGGCGGACCACGTCGACCGCTCGCTCGGCGAGCTTCAGCGGAGCGGTCGCCAGCTCTGTCGCGCCGCGGGCGATCAGGTCGGTCGTGCTCGGCGCCGCCTGCGGCTGCCAGCCGTCCTCGACCGGGGCGGGCTCGGCGATCGGCTCGAGGTCGAAGAGCACCGTGCCGATGTCGACGCCGGCGATCCCGTCGACCGCGGCATGATGGGTCTTGGTCAGCAGGGCAAAGCGATCGCGCTCGAGCCCCTGCGCCAGCCACATCTCCCAGAGAGGCTTGGAGCGGTCGAGCTGCTGCGAGAAGACGCGCGCGGCGAGTCGCTTCAGCTGCGCCTCGCCGCCTGGCTCGGGCAGCGCCGTGTGGCGGATGTGGTAGCTGAGGTTGAAGTTGACGTCGTCGGCCCAGAGCGGCCGGCCGGCCTCCAGCGGGGGCACGACGAGGCGCTGACGGAAGCGGGGCACCTGGTCCAGCTTGCCCCGCACGTGCTCGACCAGATCGACGTAGCGGGGCGGCGGCCCCTCGAAGATAAGGATGCCGCCGATGTGCATGTGGCTCGACGAGGTCTCGTTGGTCAGGAACGAGGCGTCGGTAGAGCTGAGGCGCTCGAGGTGGTCTCCGGCGGTGCGCATCCTGCAAGGCTAGCTGCGACGCCGCTCCGGCCCAAGCCCCGCATCGCCGGCCGCAACGCCGCCACCGGTACCCTGGGGCCATGTCAACCACTGCAACCGCGGCGCCCAAGCGCGTCCTGCTGGCCGCTCCGCGCGGCTACTGCGCCGGCGTCGACCGCGCTGTGCAGACGGTCGAGCGGGCGCTCGAGCACTACGGCGCTCCCGTCTACGTGCGCAAAGAGATCGTCCACAACAAGCACGTGGTCGAGGAGCTTTCGAAGCGCGGCGCGATCTTCGTCGAGGAGGAGGCCGAAGTGCCGGAGGGTGAGATGGTCGTCTTCTCCGCTCACGGCGTCGCCCCGGCCGTGCACGAGAACGCCGCCGCCCGCAACCTGCGCACGATCGACGCCACCTGCCCGCTCGTCACCAAGGTCCACGTCTCGGCGCGCCGCTTCGCCGCCGACGGCTACACGATCGTGATGATCGGCCACGAGGGCCACGAGGAGGTCGAAGGGACGACGGGCGAGGCACCGGACAGCATCGTCCTGATCGAAACCGCGGACGAGGTCGAGAGCCTCGAGGTGCCGGACCCGTCCAAGGTCGCCTTCATCACGCAGACGACGCTCTCGGTCGACGAGACGGCGGAGGTGATCGCCGCGCTGCGCGCCAAGTTCCCCGGCATCGTCAGCTCCAAGTCCGACGACATCTGTTACGCCACGACTAACCGCCAGATCGCCGTCAAGCAGCTGGCCCGCGAGTGCGAGCTCGTGCTCGTGATCGGCTCGACCAACTCCTCCAACTCCAACCGCCTGGTCGAGGTCGCGCGCGAACACGGCGCCGCTTCGCACCTGAT
Organism: Solirubrobacterales bacterium; assembly: GCA_040508545.1. Classification (GTDB taxonomy): domain Bacteria; phylum Actinomycetota; class Thermoleophilia; order Solirubrobacterales; family 70-9; genus VRUE01. Next base: position 383 of record JBEVMR010000064.1, on the reverse strand, counting down.
CGACAACCACACCCAGGTCCAGGAGGAGTGGCTCGACGGAGTGGGGACGGTTGGCATCACCTCAGGCGCCAGCGCCCCGGAGGAGCTGGTCGAGAGCCTTGTCGAGCTCTTCCGCGAGCGCGGCGCCGACGACGTCTCCGAGCTGCGCACCGTCCACGAGGACGTCCGCTTCATGCTCCCCAAGAAGATTCGCGAAGTAGCTGCGACTTAGGGCTTGCGAGGTAGCCTAGGTTCGGGCGACCGCTGGTATGCGACAATACGTTTAGGTAGAGGACTGCTGTTGGAAGGTTCAATGGCCTCCCGAGAAAGGCCCGCTTGCGGGCCTTTCTCATGCATGGCGCCCCGGCGTCGCGACTGCCACGCCGGGGCTGGTAGCTACTGCC
>JBEVMR010000013.1:0-33617 GCA_040508545.1 Solirubrobacterales bacterium | reverse complement strand
TGCAATCTGAAGATTGCGCGGCCGCAGGCCGCGCTCGAACTCAGCCGCAGAGGCCCGTAGGGCCGAGCGACATCAATTTCCGCGGGGCTGCACCGACGCGCCCCTCTCATCCCTGCGCAATAGCGAGAAACGCTTCGGCCCTGTCTCGGTCTTTTTGAGCGCGTTTCTGCTCGCCGCTGCCGTCCTCGGAGTCGCTGAAGCGCTGCTCGGCATCCGCCAGCTGCTCTTTGAGCGCACCCGAATCGAGATCCTCCGGCGCAATCGCCTCCTCGATCAGCAGGCGCGCATGGTTGCCGAAGACCTGCAGCCAGCCATGCGACTGGGCGTAGCGCTTCGGCTCGCCACCGCCGTCGAAGAGCCGCAGCTCAGCCGGCTGCAGCGCCGCCAAGAGCGGCGCGTGGTTGGCGAGGATGCCGATCTCACCGCCCGCGGTGCGGGTCGACACCTGGCTCACCTCGCCGCTGAAGACCTCACCCTCGGGGGTGAGGATCTCGACCTCGAATTTGGTCTCGCCGGCCATGCTGGATCTACGCGGCCGCCGCTGCTCCGGCGTTCTCGGTGACCTGGTCGATCGAGCCCTGCATGTAGAAGGCACCCTCGGGCAGGTCGTCGTGCTCGCCGTCGAGGATCTCGCGGAAGCCGCGCACGGTCTCGGCCACCGGCACGAACTCGCCGCTGCGGCCGGTGAACTGCTCGGCGACGAAGAACGGCTGCGAGAGGAAGCGCTCGATCTTGCGCGCCCGCGAGACCGTCTGCTTGTCCTCGTCGGAGAGCTCGTCGATGCCGAGGATGGCGATGATGTCCTGCAGCTCCTTGTAGCGCTGCAGCACCTCCTGAACCTCGGTCGCCGTGCGGTAGTGGTCCTCGCCGACGACGTCGGGCTTGAGGATCGTCGAGGTCGAGTCGAGCGGGTCGACCGCGGGGTAGATCCCTTTCTCGGAGATCGCCCGCGAGAGCGTGGTGGTCGCGTTGAGGTGGGCGAACACCGAGGCTGGCGCCGGGTCGGTGAGGTCGTCGGCGGGGACGTAGACGGCCTGCACCGAGGTGACCGAGCCGCGCTCGGTCGAGCTGATCCGCTCCTGCAGTTCGCCCATCTCGGTCTCCAGCGTCGGCTGGTAGCCGACCGCAGAGGGCATCCGGCCGAGCAGCGCCGAGACCTCGGAGCCCGCCTGGACGAAGCGGAAGATGTTGTCGATGAAGAGCAGCACGTCCTGGCCACCCTGCTCGCGGAAGTATTCGGCCATCGTCAGGCCCGAGAGGGCGACGCGCAGGCGAGCGCCCGGCGGCTCGTTCATCTGGCCGAAGACGAGCATCGTCTTGTCGATCACGCCCGACTCTTTCATCTCGAGCCAGAGGTCATTTCCCTCGCGCGAGCGCTCGCCGACGCCGCAGAAGGCGGAGAGGCCTTCGTGCTCCTCGCCGATCGAGCGGATCAGCTCCTGGATCAGAACGGTCTTGCCGACGCCGGCACCACCGAAGAGCCCGACCTTGCCGCCCTTGGCGTAGGGCGCAAGCAGGTCGATGACCTTGATCCCCGTCTCGAGGATCTCCTGGGTGGGAGCGAGGTCGGAGGCAGTCGGGGCCGGGCGGTGGATCGGCCAGCGCTCGCCGGCCTCGATCGGGTCGCCCTGGTCGATCGGCTCGCCGAGCAGGTTGAAGATGCGGCCGAGGGTCACGTCGCCGACCGGAACCGAGATCGGGCCGCCCGTGTCGATCACCTTGTCACCGCGCTGGAGGCCGTCGGTGGCGTCCATCGCAACGGTACGAACGCGATCGTCGCCGAGGTGCTGCTGCACCTCGCAGACCAGCTCGGTCGCTTCGCGATCGTCGTCGCCCGCCATCTCGATCTTGACCGCCGAGTAGATCTCCGGCAGCTTGTCGGGGAAGACGGCATCGACGACGACGCCGGTCACCTGCTCGACCTGTCCCACATTCGTTCCGTTCGTGTCAGCCATTGGTTCCTTTTCTCGTCTCGCCAAATTGAAGTCTTCTAGCCGAGCGCCTCGGCGCCGGCGACTACCTCGAGGATCTCCTGCGTGATCTCCGCCTGCCTGGCCCGGTTCATCTCGAGGGTCAGGTCGTCCATCATCGTCTCGGCGTTCTCCGCCGCATTGCGCATCGCCGTCATCCGCGCCCCCAGCTCGGAGGCGGCGGACTCGAGCAGCGCCCGGTACACCGAGATGTTCACGTACTCGGGGATCAGCTGCGCCAGCAGCAGCTCGGCCTCGGGCTCGTACTCCCACAGCGCCTGGCTGTGAGCCTTCTCGATCTCGGTCTCCTCGGCGTCCTCTTCCTCATCGTCGACGCCGGCGCCGATCACGTCGGCCTGCTGCAGCGGCAGCAGGGTCTGCCGCCAGACGTGCTGGGTGAGCGGCGAGACGTAGCGGTTGTAGACCAGCTCGACCCGGTCGAGCTCCTCGTCGACGTAGCGGGCGGTCAGCTCCTCGCCGATCTCGCGGGCGTTGGCGAAGCCGGGCCGATCGGTGAAACCGGTGAAGGAGGTGCGGACCTCCTGCTTGCGGAAGGTCAGCGCGGAGACGCCCTTGCGCCCGACCGCGGAGAAGGCGACGTCGGCGCCCTTCTCCCGCCACTCGTCGCGCAAGCGCAGCCCGTCGCGGATCACGTTCGTGTTGAAGGCGCCGGCCAGGCCGCGATCGCCGGTGATCAGCACGACGCCGACACGCTTGACCTCCTCGCGCTCGACCATCACCGGCACGCGCGGCATCCCACCCGCCTGCTCGGCGGCGCGGCGGGTGAGCTTGCGCATGCCCTTCGCGTAGGGCCGAAGCTGCTCGATCCGCTGCTCGGCACGGCGCAGCCGCGCCGCGGCGACCATCTCCATCGCCCGCGTGATCTTGTTGATGTTCTTGATCGACGCGATGCGGTTCTTGACGTCCTTCTGGGAGGCCATGGTCTAGCGGACCCGCGCCGTCAGGCGGGGGTGGCCTCCTTCTCCTCGGCCTCGCTCGCGGCCTCCTCGGTGCGGCTCGGCTTCGCCCGCTCCTCCTCAGAGTGGATGCGGTCCGACTCGCCGGCCTCGAGCGGGTCGCCGTGCTCGTCGAAGTCGGGGCCGAAGTCGTCGACGAACTCGCGGATCGCCCCGCCGAGCTCCTCCTCGTCGGCCTCCTCGAGCTTGCCCGTCTCGGCGATCCGGTCGAGCAGCTCGGACTTCTCGGAGCGCAACCGGATTCGCAGGTCGCGCAGGAACTCCCCCACCCGCTCGGTTTTGACCCGGTCGAGGAAGCCGCCGGTGCCGGAGTAGATCGCGGCGACCTGATCGGCCATCTCGAGTGGTTCGCGCTCTTTCTGTTTGAGCAGCTCGACCAGACGTTCGCCGCGGTTCAGCGTTTTCTGCGTCTCCGGGTCGAGCTCGGAGCCGAACTGGGCGAAGGCCTCGAGGTCGCGGTACTGGGAGAGGTCGAGGCGCAGTTTTCCGGCGACCTTCTTCATCGCCTTGGTCTGCGCGTTGCCGCCCACCCGGGAGACCGAGATGCCGACGTTGATTGCCGGCCGCACGCCCGAGTTGAAGAGGTCGGACTCGAGGAAGATCTGGCCGTCGGTGATCGAGATCACGTTGGTCGGGATGTAGGCGGAGACGTCAGATGCCTGGGTCTCGATGATCGGCAGCGCCGTCAGCGAGCCGCCGCCGAGCTCGTCGTTCAATTTCACCGCCCGCTCGAGCAGGCGCGAGTGCAGGTAGAAGACGTCGCCCGGGTACGCCTCGCGACCCGGCGGGCGCCGCAGCAGCAGCGACATCTGGCGGTAGGCGTAGGCGTGCTTGGTGAGGTCGTCGTAGACGCAGAGCGCTGCTTTGCCGTTGTAGAGGAAGTGCTCGCCCATCGCGCAGCCGGCGTAGGGGGCGATGAACTTGATCGGGGCGGCCTCGTCGGCAGGGGCGGCGACGATGATCGTGTTCTCCATCGCGCCGTTCTCCTCCAGCACCTCCTTGAGCTGGACGACGGTCGACATCCGCTGGCCGATCGCGACGTAGATGCAGATCATGTCCTTGTCGCGGTTGTTGATGATCGTGTCGATCGCGATCGCCGTCTTGCCGGTCTGGCGGTCGCCGATGATCAGCTCTCGCTGGCCGCGGCCGATCGGGATCATCCCGTCGATCGACATCAGCCCGGTCTGCACCGGCTCGGTCACCGGCTGGCGCTGGACGACGCCAGGCGCTTTGAACTCGGCCGGGCGCGTCTGCGTCGTCGCGACCTCGCCCTTGTCGTCGAGCGGACGGCCGAGCGGGTCGACGAGGCGGCCCAGAAGCTCGTCCCCGACGGGGATCCGCAGCAGGTGGCCGGTGCGCTTCACCGTGTCGCCCTCGACGACCTTGTCCCACTCGCCGAAGAGCACGGCGCCGACGTTGTCGGCCTCGAGGTTGAGGGCGAGGCCGGTCACCCCGTGGGGCAGCTCGAGCATCTCGAGCGCCATGCAGTTGTCGAGGCCGTGGATGCGGGCGATGCCGTCGGCCACGGACAGCACGGTGCCGACCTCGGAGAGGTCGGCGCTGCTGGTGTCCAGTCCCTCGATCCGCTCGCGCAGAATCGATGCGATCTCGTCGGGCTTGATCTCCATGGGGGTGCTCTCTGCCTCCTTACGCCGCTTGGGCGACGCTCTTTCGAAGTTTCTCCAGGCGACTGCGGATGCTCGCGTCCAAAAACATGTTGCCGACCTGCAGGACGATGCCACCGAGGATCTCGTCGTCGACGCGGCTGGCCAGCTCGACCTTCTGGTCGGTTTGCCGCTCGATCTCCTCACCGATCTTGGCCACCACGGCGGGGTCCAGCTCGACCGCGCTGGTCACCGTAACGTCGATCCGCTTGTTCTCCCTCTTCCACATCTGCTCGAGCTCACGGCGAATGCGGAAGATCTCCGCCATCCGCCCCTTCTCGATCAGCAGCTCGAGGAAGTTGACCAGCTCGCGATCGGCGCCGCCGATCGCCCGCCGCAGCCCCTCGATCTTCTCGGCCGAGGAGAAGTGCGGGCTGAAGAAGAAGACCTGAAGGTCACGATCGCCTTCCACGGCATCGGCGAACTGGGCCAGATCGGCCCCGATCGCGTCGAGCTTGCCCTTCTCCTTGGCGACGTCGAACAGCGCCTCGGCGTATACGCGGGCCGCCTCCATCAGTTGCGCGACTCCTCCGCCCCGGAGAGGCTGGTGAAATCGACCTCGCTGAGCGCCTCCTCGACCAGGCGGCGCTGGTCCTCGGGGGTGAGGCTCTTGCGGGTCACCTTCTCGGTGGCCAGCACGGTCAGGTCGGCGACCTCCTTGCGGATCTGCTGCAGCGAACGCCGCGTCTCGGCTTCGATGTCGCGCGTGGCAGCTGCGACCAGCTCCTCGCGCTTCTCCTTGCCGGCCGTCGTCGCCTCCGCTTCGGCGACTTCCGCCGCCTTGCGGGCACGGGCCATGATGTCGTCGGCCTGCTCGCGGGCCTCGGCGAGGCGCCCGCGGTACTCCTCGAGCAGCTCGTCGGACTCCTTGCGCTGCCGTTCCGCCGCCTCGATCGACTCGGCGATCGTCTTGGCGCGCTTGTCGAGCGCCTCCTGGATTTTCGGGAAGGCGACCTTGCTCAGCACCCACATCGTGAAGAGGAAGAGGACCAGCGTCCAGATCATCAGGCCGAGGCCCGGTGAGACCAGGAAGCTGCCGCCTTCCTCCTCGGCGCCGTGCGCGGCCTCTGCCGCGAGTGGGATCAAGCCCGCTATGTGGCCAAAGAGCTCCACGTGTCCGGCCTAGAGGAAGAAGGCGATCAGGCCGAAGATGAAGGTGTAGAAGGCGACCGCCTCGGTCAGCGCGAAGCCGAGCCAGCGGATGCTCTGCAGCTCGTCTTTCATCTCGGGCTGACGGGCAACCGACTCGATCTCCTTGCCGAAGATGAAGCCAATGCCGATACCGGCGCCGATCGAGCCGAGGCCGGCGCCGACGCCGAGGGCGATTGCCTTGCCGGCTGATTCGATCCCTTCATCGGAGATCGCGGCGACTACAGGGGACAGATCCATTGAGAACAGGCTCCTTTTCTAGTGGCTGGCGGAGGTCGCTCCGCCAAGGTAGATCGCGGTGAGGGTCGAGAAGATAAATGCCTGAAGGGTCGCGATAAGGCCGACCTCGAGCACGAAGAAGAAGAATGCGAGGGGGAAGGTGAGCGCGCCGAGCGCGGCGATCCCGAGCAGCACCGCCAACCCGCCGCCCATGAAGAGCAAGAGCAGGTGGCCGGCGAGGATGTTGGCGAAAAGTCGCACCGAGAGCGAGATCAGGCGGGCGAAGTGCGAGATCGCCTCGATCACGAAGATGAACGCCTTGCCGATCGGGTTCATCTCCTCCAAGCCCGGCGGCAGCCAGCTCGCCAGGTAGGGGACCAGGCCCTTGGAGCGGATCCCTTCGAAGTGGTAGGAGAGCCAGACGACCAGCGTCAGGACAAGCGGGATCGAGAGGTTGGCGGTCGCGGCGTAGATCGCGAAGGAGGGAATTTCGAGGCCGAAGACGTCGACCGCGTGCTCGGTGTTGGTCGGCAGCGGCAGGAAGCCGAGCATGTTCGAGAACCAGATCCAGAAGAAGAGCGCGGCGAGGAATGGGAACCAGCGCGAGGCCATCTTCGGCTCGAGGTTGCCGCCGGTGATCGTGTTCTTGGTCATGTCATAGGCGACCTCGATCGCCGTCTGCACCCGGTTCGGCTTTTGCGCCATGCGGCGCGAGATCCAGACCATGACGAAGATCGTCAGGGCGCTCGCCAGGACCAGGTAGAGCACCGCCTTGTTGATGCTGAGGTCGATGCCCGCGAGTTCGAGCGAGATCCACGGTTCGAGCTTGAACTCGTTCTGCGGCTGGAACGATTCGTCTTTGCCGGAGCTGCCGAAGATCAGCAGCATCAGGATCGCTACCGCGAAGTAGGCGCCGATCCCGATGAAGACTTTGGTTTTCGTCTTCACCCGGCCTGCCCTTCGGGCTCGAGGAGGTGGGCGAGCCCCTGGGCGGCGAAGGAGATCGTGAAGAGGGCGAGCAGCAGCAGGGCGGCGGAGAGGCCCGCTTCGCGCTCAGCCATGCCGGCGAGCAGGACCGCGGTGACCATCAGCCAGACGCGCCCCAGCGAGGTCGCGGCGACGATCCCCAGCGCCCGCTGGCGATTGCCGGCGAGAAGCTCGGCCGCGGTGCGGCGCCCCGCCAGCACCTGGATTCCGCGCTGGGCGAGCCAGGCAGCGGCGGCGACGGCGTAGCCGAGCAGGGGCAGTCCGCCGAGAGCGAAGACGGCCAGGGCGGCGGCTAGCACCACGAGATCGACATGCTTGGGAGGGGACATAAGTCCGCTTTGGGGCCCCTTATCGGGAGGGGCCCAGCGGATAAGTGACTATATCCCAAAGGCCCGACGATCCGCTTTCTAGAGCCAGTTCGTGAGGCTTGTCACAACCTCGCACAAAGTGTTGGCGGGGCGTTGAGACCCCCTCCCGGCAGGCCTTCCACTTAACTTTTTCTGAAGACAGCTGTCAGTCGTCCGCGGGCGTCGCCGCAGAAAAAGTACAAGACGTTCCAGGCCTACCGGGAGGGGGTCTCATCGACTGGCAAGAGAGCTTCGAACTCGCCGGTCTCGGGATCGATCTTGCTGAAGCGGCGGAGCTTGAGGATCTCCAGCACGTAGACGAGGTAGACGCTGGCGGCAAGGGCCAGCAGGCCGAAGGCGGCGATCACCAGGCTCCAAGCCAGATCGAAGCTGCCGTGGTCGTCGCTGTAGGGGACGAAGCGCAGGGCCAGCGCGAGGGCGGCCATGACCGTGGTCCAGCCGTAGAGGTAGGCGAGCGTGCGGCGCTGCGAGAAGCCGATGTTCTCCATCCGGTGGTGGAAGTGCCAGCGGTCGGCTTTGTAGATCGGCCGCCCGTATTTGAGCCGCTTGGCGACGACGAAGCCGGTGTCGAGGATCGGCACGGTGAGCACGATCAGCGGCAGGAAGAGGGCGATGACGGCGTTCGTCTTCAGCGCTCCCTGCACGGCGACGACACCGAGTAAGAAGCCGAGCAGGTTCGACCCGGTGTCCCCCATGAAGGTGCTCGCCGGCGGGAAGCCGTGGCGGAGGAAGCCGAGCGAGGCGCCAGCGGTGAGCGCGGCGAGGATGCCGGCCGCGGTGCGATCGAGCGAGAGGGCGATCACGGCGAGGGCGATGCCGGAGATCAGGCAGACGCCGGCGGCCAGCCCGTCGACCCCGTCGATCAGGTTGATCACGTTGATCATCGCGACGATGCCGAGCGTCGTGCCGACGTCGCCGAGGTCGATCGAGCCGCCGCCCGGCAGTCCGACGAGCTCGACCGAGCCCGGGTTGAGCTGGCCGAGGAAGGGCACGGTGAAGCTGTCGACCGTGACCCCGGCCGAGACCGGCACGATCACCGCCGCGGTCTGGCCGAGCAGCTTCGTCGCCGCGTTGAGCTCGTAGACGTCGTCGAGCATGCCGACCGCGGTGATCAGCGCCGCCCCGGCGACGATCGCCCGCGTCTCGGCGTCCCAGGGCAGCCAGATCAGCGCCGCGACGAGGACCGCGGCGAAGATCGCCAGCCCGCCCAGCCGCGGCGTCGGCGCTGCGTGCAGGGAGCGCTGGTCGTCGGGGTAGTCGATCGCGCCGATGCGGCGCGCGAGGCGATCGGTGAGCGGCACCAGCAGCAGCGCCAGGATTCCGGCGAGGAGGAAGGCGAGGATGGCTTCGACGCTGGCCGGCATCGGTCCAGGCTACGTGCCGTTCGCGTACCGGTCGAACCAGAGCGTGAAGGCGAGTAGGCCCCAGAGCTGGCGGCTGAGATCCTCCAGGCCGGCGCAGTGCCGGTCGAGCAGGCCGGTGACCGTGGCAGGGTCGAGCCAGCCCTGCTGCGCGAGCGAGTCCGCCGAGAGCACTTCGCGGGCGAACGGCTGCAGCGGCCCGCGCAGCCAGGCGGCGACCGGGATCGAGAAGCCCTGCTTGGGCCCGCGCAGGATCTCCTTCGGCAAGAGCGGGGCCAGCGCCTGGCGCAGCAGTCGCTTCTTCGCCAGGCCGCGGACCTTGAGCGGCGTCGCCAGGCCGAGCGCCATCTCCGCGACCTCGTTGTCGAGAAAGGGGACGCGCAGCTCGAGCGAGTGGGCCATGCTCGAGCGGTCGGTCTTGACCAGCAGGTCGTCGACCAGGTAGATGCCGAGGTCGACGTCCTGGAGGCGGGCAAGCGGCTCTGCCCCGGCGGTCTCGGCGTAGCGCTCGCGGTAGACGTCGACCGGGTCCCAGCCCTGGTCGCGACCGCCGAGCAGCGTGGCCTGAAGCTCTCGCGAGAAGATCTCCTTCCAGGCGTGGTGGCGCTCCAGCGGCGGCAGGCCCGCGCCGCGGGCGAAGCGCTTGGCTTTGTAGTCGAAGCTGACCTTGCCGTCGGAGCTGGGCAGGCGCTCGATCAGCGGGGCGGCGAGGGCGGCGAGGCGACCGACCCGCGGCGCGAGCAGGTCGGCGACGTAGGTGTAGTAGCCGCCGAAGAGCTCGTCGCCGCCCTCGCCCGAGAGGGCGACCTTGACCTCCCCCGCCGCCAGCTCGGAGACGAGATAGGTCGGCAGCGCCGAGGAGTCGCCGAAGGGCTCGTCGAAGGCCTCGGCCAGCTTGGGGAAGAGCTCGACCGCGTCGGGCCGCAGGACGATCTCGTGGTGCTCGGTCCGGTAGCGCTCGGCGACCAGCCGCGCCCGGTCGAGCTCGTCGAAGCTCGCCTCCTCGAAGCCGACGGAGAAGGTCTTCACCGGCTCGGCCTGCTCGCCCGCGGCGAGGGCGACGATGCCGGCCGAGTCGACCCCGCCGGAGAGCAGCACGCCGACCGGAACGTCGGCGACGAGGTGAGCGCGAATCGAGCCGCGCAGGGTCTCGCGCAGCTCGTCGGCCAGCTCGCCGGCGGGCCGGCGCCTGGTCTCGCCGGCGGGGACCGGCTCGGGCCGCGCGTAGCGGCTCAGGGCAAGCTTGCCGTCAGACCAGACAGCCAGGGTCCCGGCGGGGAGCTTGCGCGCCTCGGCGAAGACCGTCAGCGGCGCCGGGATCGAGTTGAAGGCGAGGTAGGCGGCGACCGCCTGCGGGTCGATCTGGCGTGAGAACCCGGGCTGCAGGATCAGGGCCTTGAGCTCGGAGGCAAAGGAGAGCGTCCCCCTCACCTCTCGGTAATAGAGCGGCTTGATCCCGAAGCGGTCGCGGGCCAGCAGCAGGCGCTGCTCGCGCGCGTCCCAGAGCGCGATCGCGAACATCCCCCGCAGGCGCTCGACGAACTGGTCGCCGTGCTCCTCGTAGAGATGGACTAGAACCTCGGTGTCGGAGTGAGTGGCGAAGCGGTGGCCGCGACGCTCGAGCTCCCCGCGCAGCTCGCGGTAGTTATAGATCTCGCCGTTCTGGACGACGGTGACGCAGCCGTCCTCGTTGGAGATCGGCTGGTCGCCGTGCTCGAGGTCGATGATCGAGAGGCGGCGCATCGCCAGGGCGACGCCGCCCTCATGGAAGAGGCCCTCGCTGTCGGGCCCGCGGTGGACGAGGCGCCGGTTCATCTTCCTCACCGCCTCGACGTCGGCCACCGCGCCGCGCTCGGCGACCGCCATTCCACAGATCCCGCACATGGCGGGCAGTCTCTCAGCCGGACGTGCCGTCACTTAAGCACCTATATGGGCACCTAAGTGACGGCACGTCAGCCGGGCGCAGCGGGACCGCGGCCCAGGACCTTGACCACGGTGGCGAAGAGGACGCTGATGTAGAGGGAGACCGAGCGGTCGGCGATGTACTCCATGTCGTGGGCGAGCTTGTCGGCCCAGGACTCCTCCCGGGTCATCCGCGTCTGAGCGAAGCCGGTGACGCCCGGGCGGACGACCAAGCGCTGCCAGTACTGCGGTATCTCGCGACAGAGCTCGGTGAAGAAGGCTGGGCGAATCGGGCGCGGCCCGACCACCGCCATGTCCCCACGCACGACGTTCCATAGCTGCGGCACCTCATCGAGGTGGATCCTGCGCAGCACGCGGCCGATCCGGGTCACCTCGAGCTCGGTCAGGCGCGAGAGCTCCTCACCCAGATAGGGACCGAGGCGCGTCTCGGCGTCGGGCTTGAGCGTGCGGAACTTGTACATGCGGAAGAGCTGCCCGCAACGACCGACGCGGGCGCCGTGGTAGAAGAGCGGCCGCCCGGAGGTGAGCACGATCGCCAGCGCGGTCAGCAGCAGCAGGGGCGAGAGGACCAAGAGGATCGCGGCCGAGATCAGGACGTCGAGGGCGCGCAGGACCGAGTCGACTCGCCGTGACTCCCCGTCCCCGGCAAGCGCGATGAAGTGCTCCAGCTCGGCCTCGACGTCGGCGGGCAGAGCGAGGGATTCAGCTCGAGATTTGGCTTGCCGCTGGATGGTCGGCTCCGACGGTACCTAGGATCGTCTCGACGAGGAGACTAGGGTCCCGCCTGGTCGGAGCCGCGCTCGCGGTGCGCTTCTCGAGCTGGATCGCGCGCGGATCGGTCAGCGGCCGCAACCGGCCGGAGCGAATCAGCGCTTCGTCGACCCCGCCGAGGCGGCCGCCGTAGGTCGTGTAGACGGGCGTCCCCAGCGCCGCCGCCTCGCGGTTCATCGTGCCGCCGGCGGAGACGACGAGATCGGCGAGCGCGATCAGGCTCTGGGCCTCGACCGCGCCCGGCGGCAGGATCAGCGACGGCAGCGCCAGGCTGCCGACCAGCTCGCGCTGCGCCTGGGTGCGCGGCAGGACGACCGCGTGCACGCCCTCGTCGCTGCCGAGCTGCTGCAGCACTTTCGGGAAGAGCGGGTTCGACTTGCGGTGGTAGAGCGAGACGTCGGGCGGCGGCCGGACGACGACGACCACGCGCCCGGTGTCGACCGAGAGGCGCTTCAGCGCCTCCGGATCGGGCTCGAAGTCATAGAGGTAGTACTCCTCCTTCAGCCCCGGGTAGGGGAAGTGCTTGGCCGGGGTAACGCCGAAGCGGCGCAGCCGCTCCAGCGGCACCGAGTCGGGGAACATCACCCTCCTCGCCAAGCGGCAGCCGATCCGGTGCTGGGTGACCGCGTACTCGTAGTCGTGCATGTTCGCCTCGGGAACGCCGAGCGTCCGCGCCGCGATCGCCAGATCGTTTGAGCCGTGGGCGATGGCGAGATCGAAGGAGCGGCCGCGGCCGAAGCGGATCATCCCCGTCGTGCGAGCGCCGAGCCGCTGCGCCTTGCGCAGGCGCGAGGCGCCGCCGTGCTTGCCGATCGGCGTGTGCTCCATCCCGTGCAGGTCGAGCAGAGCCTGGGTCTGAGCGTAGTCGCGCGAGGTGACCTCCACCGCGTGCCCCTGCGCACGCAGCCGCTCGATGATCGGGCGCAAGACCAGGACATGAGCGGGGGCGCTCATGTCGACCCAGATGTTGAGCGAGTCAGACAGCTGCCGCGGCCAGCTCGGGGTACAGCGGATAGCGGTCCATCAGCGCCCCGGTGCGCTCGGCGAGAGCGCCCTTCTCGGCCTCGAAGTCGCCGGAGAGGGCAACTGCGATCACGGCGGCGATCTCGCTGAAGTCTTCTTCCACCAGGCCGCGCGTGGTCAGCGCGGGCGTCCCGATCCGCAGGCCCGAGGGGTTCATCGGCGGCCGCTCGTCGAAGGGGATCGCGTTGCGGTTGACCGTGATCCCAACCTCCTCGAGGCGTGCCTCGGCGGTCTTGCCGTCGAGGCCGCTGGGGGTCAGGTCGACGAGGACGAGGTGGACGTCGGTGCCGCCAGTGAGCACCGGCACCCCGTTCGTTTCCAGGCCGGCAGCGAACGCCTGCGCGTTGGCGATCGTCTGCTTCTGACGGAGCTTGAACTCATCCGTGGCGGCGATCCGCAGGGCCACCGCCTTGGCGGCGATCGTGTGCATCAGCGGCCCGCCCTGCTGGCCGGGGAAGATCGCTTTGTCGATCGCTTTCGCGTGCTCCTCGCGGGAGAGGATCATGCCGCTGCGCGGCCCGCAGAGCGTCTTGTGGATCGTCGTCGTGACGACGTCGGCGTGCGGCACCGGGTTGGGGTGCTGGTCGGCGGCGACGAGGCCGGCGAAGTGCGCCATGTCGACCATCAGCTTGGCGCCAACCGAGTCGGCGATCGCGCGGAAGGCGGCGAAGTCGAGCTGGCGGGGGTACGCGGACCAGCCGGCGACGATCAGCTTCGGCCGGTGCTCGTGCGCGAGCCGCTCGACCTCCTCCATGTCGACGCGCAGGTCCTCGCGGGCGACGTGGTAGGCGACGATCTCGTAGAGCTTGCCGGAGACGTTGAGCTTCATCCCGTGGGTGAGATGGCCGCCGTGGTCGAGCGCCAGGCCCATGATCGTGTCGCCGGGCTCGATCAGCGCCAAGTAGGCGGCGGTGTTGGCCTGCGCGCCGGCATGCGGCTGGACGTTGGCGTGCTCGGCGCCAAACAGCTCCTTGGCCCGGTCGATCGCCAATTGCTCGGCGACGTCGACCTCCTCGCAGCCGCCGTAATAACGCTTGCCGGGATAGCCCTCGGCGTACTTGTTGGTCAGCACCGAGCCGACTGCTTCGAGCACCGCCTGCGGGACGAAGTTCTCCGAGGCGATCATCTCCAGCGTCCCCTGCTGGCGCCGCAGCTCGGCGTCGAGGACCGCGGCGATCTGGGGATCGACCTCGCTGAGAGGTGCGGCTTGGAGGTTTTCGGGTAGCTCGCTCACCGTGCAGCGACGATACCAACGCTCATGGATAGCCTGCCCGGCGTGAAACGCCTCTCCGCAGCGCTAATCATGGCCGCGACGCTCTCGCTGGCGAGCCTGGCTGCAACGGCAGGTGGCGCCCCGGGCGGAGCCTCCCCTGGTGACGCGGGAGCAGATGACGGCAATCCCTGCACGGGGCCGGATTCCGGGCACCTTCTCTGCCCCGACCTGCGCGTCGGGCCGGCGGCGGACCTCTTCGTCGAGCGCCATGCCGGCGGCTACGGCTACGGCGGCGCGCGCCTCTACGCCGGCAACGACATCCGCTCGCGTGGTCGCGGGCCGATGGAGCTGCGCGGCCGCCGCTACAAGCGCAACTGGATGCGCGCCAACCAAGCGATCTACCGGGCCGGCGGTGGCGTCGAGATCTTCCGCACCGAGGCCCAGCTCCACTTCTACGACGTCGGCTATGAGTTCGGCGGCTCCTACTGGAAGGTGCACGACCCGCTCAGCATGGAGATCTGGTCGCTCGGCGAGGGGCGCCAGCCGCTGCAACGGGTGCGCATGGGCCCGAAGGTCTTCTACTGCTTCCGCGACCTGGCCCGCACCCGTCCGGGCGGACGTTCGCCGAGCTTCCCGGTCTACCCGGCCTGCAACCAGAACCCGAACCGCAAGCGGGTGACGCTCGGCACCTCGGTCGGCTGGTCGGACATCTATCCCTCCACCTACGATCGCCAGTGGGTCAACGTCAGTGGCCTGCGCGGCTGCTTCGCCTTCGTGATGCGGGTTGACCCGAAGAACCTCCTCTACGAGGAACACGAGAACAACAACCGCTCGGTGCGGATCATCCGCCTGCCTTACCGCGACGGCCCACAGCACTGCTGAGCAGGACGGGCGTAGCCTTCCCGGCATGGGAAGCCACTTCCAAACGACGTTTGGCTGGAAGGTGGCTATCGCGGCGGCGGCGATCGTGCTGCCGGCCGCGGGGTTCGCCTTGCTGCTGGTCGATCCCGGCATCGACGTCGCCTGGGAGGACCACCCCGCCCACTTCTGGCTCGTCCTCGCGGCGGCCGCCATCACCGCCGCGCTCGCCCACGCCACCGGCGAGGCCGCGGAGCGCCGCGGCGACCTGCGCCTGGGCCTCGTCTCGCTGACCTTCCTCTGCAGCGCCGGCTTCCTCGGCCTGCACGCGCTGGCCACGCCCGGGGTCCTGCTCGACGATTCCAGCCTCGGCTTCGTGATCGCCGTCCCGGTCGGCCTCGTCATCGCTTCCGGGATAGCGGTGCTGTCGGCGACGGAGCGAGTGTCGACGCGCACCAGCGGGCTTCCCCTCAGCCGCCGCGACGGCACGGCGCTCCTACTCGCCCTGATGGCCGCCTGGGCGGCGGCGACGCTGATCGGGATCGGGCCCCTCGACGAGCCGACCGAGATCGAGCGCGCCAGCGGATCCCTGGCGATTCCGGCATTTGCCGCAGCGACGCTCTACCTCGTCGCGGCCGCTCGCTACGCCGTGATCGGCGCCGGCGATCCACCGGTCCTGGTGCTCGCGGTCGCGATCTCCTTCGTCCTGCTCGGCGAGGCGATGCTGCAGACCGCGTTCTCGCGCAACTGGCACACGAGCTGGTGGGAGTGGCACGCCCTGATGCTGGCCGCCTTCGGCCTCGTCGCGCTCGCCGCCCGCCGCGAGTGGCGCGAGGAGCGCTTCAGCCCGCTGTACACGAAGGAGACCGCGGAAGGAAAGCGGGAGGTAAGCGTCGTCTTCGCCGACCTGGCCGGATTCACCTCGTTCTCGGAGGGCCGCGACCCGGCCCAGGTCTCGGAGATGCTCAACGCCTATTTCGAGCGAGCGATCCCGCCGGTCGTCGAAGAGCACGGCGGCGACGTCGAGCGCCTGATGGGCGACGCGCTGATGGCCACCTTCAACACCCGCGGCGACCAGCCCGATCACGCCAGGCGGGCGGCGGCTGCGGCGCTGGCGATCCGCGACGCGACCGCCGTCGTCGCGGCCGAGAACCCGGGCTGGCCCCGCTTCCGCGTCGGCGTCAACAGTGGCGACGCGCTGGTCGGCGTGCTCGGCGCCGCCGGGGGCCGCAGCTACACCGTGATCGGCGACGCGGTCAACTCCGCCTCGCGCCTGGAGTCAGCCGCCCCGGTCGGCGAGGTGGCGATAGGGGCCGTCACCCTGCGCGCCCTGACCGGGGCGCGGACCAGGGCGCTGGGCGCGATCAAGGTCAAGGGACGGCGGGAGCCCCTCGACGCCTACGTGCTGGAGGCGCTTCCTCCGGACTCCGGCTGAGCCGCCGCGGCGACGCCGGCAAGGCGCTCCTCCAACTCGGCGCGGCCGACGGCGCCCTCGCGCAGCACCCACCAATCGCCACTCTCGTCGAAGGCGGTCAGGTCGACGACCGTCGACGGCAGGCCGGTCAGCTCGCCGCCGTCGATCGCAAGGTCGACCTCAGCGACGATCTCCGCCGGGACCCGCGCGAAGCTGCCCGCCGCTTGCTCGCCGCTGCGATTCGCCGAGGTCTGGAAGAGCGGGCACATCGCGCCGGCCAGCGGTCCGGCGATCAGGCGAACGCCGAGGCGCGCCGGGTCCTCACGGCAGGCGAGCGGGTAGCGATGCTGCGGGTTGGCGAGGACCAAGGTCAGCGCCCCTGGGAGCAGAGCGCCGACCGCGTCACGGGTGCGCGGCCCGAGCCCCTCGACCAGCTCCCGCATGGCCAACGGCGAGAGGTACATCACCGCCGAGGGCTTGCCGTCGTCGCGCCCCTTGATCCGATGGATGCGCGCGATCGCGGCTGCGTCGAGCGGGTCGCAGGCGAGGCCGTAGAGGCCGTCGGCGGGGAAGAGGGCAACGCCGCCGCCGGCGATCGTCCGCTCCAGCGCGCTGCGCGCCGCGTCGGCCCCATCGCGGTCCACCGAGATCATCGCCGCAATCCTGAAGCTTTTTGTCCCCTAGAGGGGATACAAGTGCACAACATCACTGGCGACCCCAGACGACGCGGGTGATGCCGGCAAGGTCGGCGCGGGTCTCCACCGTGGCGAAGCCGGCCTCGAAGAGCATCTCGCTGACCGCCTGTGCCTGGCCGATGCCCACCTCGAGCGCCAGCACCGGCGCGGCGGTTGCGGCGACGGGGATCGCGGCGCGCAGCACGTCGAGGCCGTCCGGCCCGGCGAGCAGCGCCTCGCGCGGCTCCCACTGGGTCACCTCCGGCTCCAGCGTAGCCCAATCGCGCTCGGCGATATAGGGCAGGTTCGCGAGGATCAGGTCGAAGGCCTCTGCCCCACCTCCCCCTACCCAGCCCATATCCCCGCCGGGCAGCATTCCCTCGACGAGCTCGACCCGCCCGCCGAGGCCGAGCCGCTCGGCGTTGGCCCGGGCGACTTCGAGCGCCGCCGCCGATGTGTCGGTGGCGATCAGCTCGCAGCCGGGCAGCTCGGCGGCGATAGCCAGCGCGATCGCGCCAGAGCCGGTGCCGATGTCGAGCACCCGGGCCGGATCCAGCTCCAGAGCCAACTCGACCAGGAGCTCGGTCTCCGGCCGCGGGACTAGAACGCGCCGATCGACCGCCAGCTCTATCGAGCGAAAGCCCTTGCAGCCGAGGATGTAGGCGACCGGCTCGCGACGCAAGCGCCGCCGCACCATCTCGCCGAAGCGCCTGCCGGCGCCGGCCGGGATGCCCACCTCGGGGCTCGCTGCGAGATGCGCGCGATCCCAACCGGTCGCCTCGGCCAGCAAGAGTTCCGCGTCAAGGCGGGGCGTTTCGACCCCAGCAGCGGCGAGGGCCTCGGCCGCGGCCGTGAGGGCCTCGCGCACGCTGCCGGCGGTTGCGGCGGCGCTCACGCCCCGGCAGTCGAGGCGGCGGCCTCGAGGCGCTGCCTCTTCTCCTCCGCCGCCAGCGCGTCGGTGAACTCCGAGAGGTTGCCCGCAAGCACCGCGTCGATGTTGTGCGAGGTGTGCTTGATCCGGTGGTCGGTGACGCGGCCCTGGGGGAAGTTGTAGGTGCGGACCTTCTCCGAGCGCTCGCCGCTGCCGACCTGGGCCTTGCGCTCGGCCGCCACCTTCGCCTGCTGCTCGGCCAGCTCGCGCTCGTACAGACGCGCCCGCAGCACCCGCATCGCCTTGTCGCGGTTCTGCAGCTGGGACTTCTCGTCCTGCATCGAGACGACGATGCCGCTCGGCTTGTGGGTGATCCGCACCGCCGAGTCGGTCGTGTTGACCGACTGCCCACCGGGGCCAGAGGAGCGGTAGACGTCGATCTGCAGGTCGTTCTGGTCGACCTCGACCTCGACCTCCTCCGCCTCCGGCAGCACCGCGATGGTCGCGGTTGACGTATGGATGCGGCCCTGGGACTCGGTCTCCGGCACCCGCTGCACGCGGTGCGTGCCGCCCTCGTACTTGAAGATCGAGTAGGCGCCCTCACCCTTCACGGCGAAGGTCACCTCCTTGAAGCCACCCACCTCCGCCACCGACTGCGAGAGCACCTCGCTGCCGAATCCGCGCTCCTCCGCGTAGCGGGTGAGCATCTTGTAGAGGTCGCCGGCGAACAGCGCCGCCTCGTCGCCTCCGGTGCCGGCGCGGATCTCGACCAGGACGTTCTTGTCATCGCTCGGGTCGCGCTCGACCATCGCCAAGCGAATCTCCTCTTCAAGCTCTCCCAACCGCGCGGGCGCCTCGTCGACCACCTTGCGCAGTTCCGCGTCCTCGCCCTCCTCCAACAGCTCCCGCGCCCCCTCGAGGTCGTCCCTCAGGGTCCGGTACTCCGCCGCCAGCGCCTGCGCCGGCTGCAGCTGCCGATACTCCCGCCCAACATCGGCATAGCGCTCCCGATCCGAGATCACGCCCGGATCCGACATCTGAGCCTCGAGCTCGGAGAACCGAGCCTCAATCTGTTCGACCAGCGAGTCGATCACCCCGTGAACCATAGGCGTAGCCCGCGGCGGGATGGACCCGCCGCGTCTATCCCTTAGGAGTACACGGGAAGCTCAAGCTCGCCGAGAGCACCGTCTCCTCGCCGTCGTCCACCCCATCGCGCACTTCGTCCTTGAAGGTGCCCGACCCCTTGGCCCAGATGACACCGGTCGGGCACTTGGTCAGGTCGAAGCTCTTGCGCTTGCCTTTGTAGGTGTAGTGGCGCTTGATCTCGAAATCGAAGTCGGTGATCGACCCGCTGCCGCCGGCGATCACGGGGATCGCCGCCACGCCGCGCATTCCGTAGCGACCGGCGTTGACACGGGTGAACTTGAAGGTGCTGACGATAGCCGCCGGCGTCGGCACGGTGATGAAAGCGTGGAAGTACATCGTCGTCGTCCCGCCCATGACGCCGCCGTTGAAGATCGTGACCGGGCTGTCGACCAAGATCGGTCGCTGTTCGGGGAAGGCGATCTCGGCCGTTCCCTTGCCGGCGCCGATGATCGCGGTCGGGCAGGCGCGTTTCGCCGCCTTGGTGTCGCGCGCCACCAGTTGCGACCCCTTGCAGACCGGCAGCCCCTCGGCGTCGAACTTTCCGTTCTTGTCGATGTAGACGACCGCCTCCCGCAACGCCGGCGGGTGGTTGCCGTCCGCAGTGGCGATCTGGCCGCGCGTGCGGAACGAGGCCGGGGCAAACTCGTCGCGCGGGTAGGCGCGCGGCGAGAGCTTGCCTTCGATCTTGAGGACCAAGTTGCCGACCCGGACCGTGGTCCACTCAGCCGACGCCACCGCGGCGGCCGCGAACAGCAGGATCAAGCAGACGTTGAAGATCAGAAATCCCCTGCGTACCTCGCCCATCATTCCTCCCTCGCCCGATGCCCCAAAGGGCATTCCGTTTCGATATAACAGCTCAGATGCATCAGAGCGGATACCAGCGGGGATTTCAATTAGTTCACCGGGACCGGTCTCAGCGATCGGATCGCCGGAACCGATCTTCCTCGTGGCGAGGTCGGCGATGAAGCTCAAACCGATCTCCTACCTAGTGCTCGGCATGCTGCGCCTCGGCGCAACTTCCGGCTACGCGATCAAGAAGGCCGCGGATGCCGCTACCAACGCAATCTGGCCTGTCTCCCTCGCCCAGGTATATCCAGAGCTCGCGCGGCTCGAGGAGCACGGGCTGGTGACCCGGCATGAGGATCCCCACGGGGCGCGGGCTCGCGCCCGCTACGAGCTGACCAAAGAAGGCGAGGAGGCGCTGCTCGCCTGGCTGCGGTCCTCACACGAAGCGCCGATACAGGCTCGGGTCGAGGGAATGCTGCGGGGCTTCTTCATCGATGCGCTCCCCAGGGAAGAGCAGATTGCGTTTGCGCAGCGGGCCCAGGAGCGATTGCGGTCCTACCGGAGGCACATGTATGACAAAGACCTGCGTGGCGCGCTCGAAGACTTCGAGGAGGGCGGCATTCGCGGGCCGGTCCTCATCGGTCTCATGGGCGAGGCCATGCTCCAGCGCGGCGAGGAATGGCTGGCCCAGCTGGAGGCGTTGATGAGGACCGAGCTGGAAGCCGACCGGGAGAGCTAGGCGACGATCTCGATCGGTGACTCGCCAGCCTCGGCGGGCTTCTCCTCCGCCAGCACTTTCTCCAGCGCCGCGATCGCCACCGCCAGCTGCTCTTCGTCGGGCTCGCGCGTGGTCAGGTTCTGCAGCATCAGGCCCGGCCACATCACCGCCCGCACCCAGCGTTTACGCCGGTTTTTGCCAGCCCACTTGATCACCTCGTAAGAGAGGCCGGCGATCAACGGGATGCCGAGGATGCGCGAGGCGAGCAGCCAGTACCAGGCCGGCAGCCCAATCGGGGCGAAGACGAAGATCGCCAGCACCATCACGATCAGCAGGAAGCTGGTGCCGCAGCGCGGGTGCAGGCGCGAGTAGAGCTTGGCCCGCGAGGGGACGAGCTCGTCTTCGGCCTCGTAGCAGGAGATCGTCTTGTGCTCGGCCCCGTGGTACTCGAAGACCCGGCGTAGGTCGGGCAGTTTGCTGATCACGACGATGTAGCCGATGAAGATCGCCGTGCGCAGGATGCCCTCGACGAGCCAGAAGAGGAATGCGTTGCCGAGCTGGTCCTTGACTAGGCTGGTCAGCCCAACCGGGACGACGAAGAAGAGGCCGATCGACAGAGCCAGCGAGAAGGCGATCGTCAGTCCCCAGACCCAGCCGCCGATCTCTTCCTTCTCGCCCTCCTCGTCCTCCTCCATCTGGGCGTTGGCGGAGATCGCCAGGGCGCGGAAGCCGATCTTCAGCGACTCGCCGAGCGCGACGACGCCGCGGATGACGGGCACGCGCCAGAGGCGGTGCCGCTTCGCCCAGGGCACCAACGCTTCGGAGCTGAGCTCGACCTGACCCTCCGGGTTGCGCACGGCGACCGCCCAGGTCGAGACGCCGCGCATCATCACGCCCTCCAGCACCGCCTGTCCCCCGACCGGCGCGTCGCGCTTGGCGACCAGGGCGCCGTCGGGCATGCGAAGCGGGTCAGCCCCGTTCGAAGGGGCAGCCTCAGCCGGCGGAGAGCCTGTCTCCGCGGCCATGGCTAGTGGCTGTCCGAGGATCCGCGCGTGCGGCTGGCGAGTGCCGGACCGAGCGGGGGTAGGACGCAGGGAGGCCGAATAGCAGCGCTATTTGGCCGACCGAGGACGCCGCCCCGCGAAGTGTGTCCGGTGCCGCCAGGCGTGCGTGGGGATCCTTGGGCAGCCACTTACTTCGATGCCTTGGCGTGCTTGGCGGCGCGGCGCTGGAAGCGCTCGACCCGTCCGCCGGTGTCGACGAGCTTCTGCTTGCCGGTGTAGAACGGGTGGCACTCGGAGCAGAGCTCGACGTGCAGATCCGCCACCGTCGCGCGGGTGTAGAACTGGTTGCCGCACGAGCAATGTACGTGGGCGAGCGTGTACTCGGGGTGAATTCCTGCCTTCATCTCCACCAAGTCTAGAGAAGTTGGCAAGTGCTGCCGATAGCTGAGGGATGAGCACCGGCGAATCGACCGACGACGGGCTCGCCCGCGGCATTCGAGTAGCGCTCGCGATCCTGCTGCTTGGCGGCACCTTTCTGGTTGCCCTGCACTACTGGCTCGGAGTTGGCGGCAGTCTCAATTTCGCGATCGGCAGCGTCATCTACGACGGAGTCGTGCTGGGGGCTGGGCTTGCCTGCCTGGCCCGAGCCTCGTCATTCGGCCGTGAGCGCAAGGCCTGGGTGCTGATCGGGCTCGCAATCCTCGCCTGGGGCAGCGCCGAGATCTACTGGTCGGCCTTTATCGATGGCAATGCCAACGCGCCATATCCGTCCCCCGCCGATGCCGGCTACCTCCTCTTCTACCCCCTTGCCTATGCCGGGCTCGCCCTGCTGGTGAGGGCGAGGGCGCAGGAAATCAACTGGCGCCTATGGATGGACGGGTTGATCGCGGCGCTGGGGACCGCGGCCGTGGGGGCCGCCTTCGTCTTCGACTTCGTCGCCGGCAAGGCCGAAGGAACCCCGCTGGAAATCGCCACGACCCTCGCCTACCCGCTCGGCGACGTCGCGATGCTGGCGATCGTGGTCGGTGTGGTCGCACTGACCGGCTGGCGCCCTGGCCGGACCTGGTCGATGCTCCTCGTCGGGCTCGCCGCGCTCGTCTTCGCCGACATCGCCTTCACCCTTCAGTCGACCGACGAAGCGCTGCCCGGCGGCAACTGGATCGACCCGATCTACCTCGTCGGCGCAGTCTGCCTCGGCGCCGCCGTCTGGCAGCCGGCTGCTGCCGCCGAGATCACCTCGCCCCGAGAGCGGCGTCGCGAGATGGTCGTCCCGGCTCTGTTTGCCGGGGTGATGATCGGCCTCTTCGCGATCCAGTACTTCAGCGCCACCAGCAGCCTCTCCACGGTTCTCTGGGCGGCGACGATGACCGCGGTCGTCGTCCGCCTCGGCATGAGCGACCGCGAGAACCGCGAGCTGCTCGAGCAGGTGCGAACCGATGCCCTGACCGGGCTCGGCAACCAGGGACGCATGCAAGTCGACCTGCCAATTCGGGTTGCCCAGGCAAGCGAGAGCAAGCCGATCTCGTTGCTGCTCTTCGACCTCAACGGCTTCAAGCACTACAACGACACCTTCGGGCACCCCGCCGGCGACGAGCTTCTCGTCCGCTTTGGGACGGCACTGAGGGACGCCGTCGGCGAAGACGGAGACGCCTACCGGATTGGCGGCGACGAGTTTTGCGTGCTGCTCACCTGCGAGCAGGGTCGCTTCGAGGAAAAGAGCAAGGCCGCCGCCCAGGCGCTCACGGCTACCGGCCCGGGCTTCGCTGTCAGCTCCGCCTGGGGAGCGGTCGAGGTGCCGACCGAGGAGGCAGAAGCCGCCCCTGCGCTACAGCTGGCGGACACGCGCATGTACGCGCAGAAGGAGTCGCGTCGCCTTGCCCATGCCGAGCTGCTCGAACCGACCGTGACCGTAACCGGGCGCGATCAAGGCGACGAAGACGTCTCGCCTCTCCCCCGCCCGGCTAGCCAGAGCTGAGACCGGCGAGCAACGAATCGAGCGTGCGGCCGACGTCCTCCCGCATCTGCTCGGGATCCTCGGCGCGGGCGACCACCATCGCTGCCTCGTCCAAGGCACCCATCAGCACGTGCGCCAAGGGGCGAACCGGCTGCTCGGAAATCGCGCCGGCATCGATCGCTGCCTGCAGGGTCGCCTCGATTAGGCCGAGGCCGTGCTCGGCGGCGATCTCCCGCCAGCGGTCCCAGCCGAGCACCGAGGGCCCGTCGAGCAGGACTATCCGCTGCGCCTCGGGCTCGGTGCAGGCCCGAAGGAACATCTCCGCGCCGGCCCGCATCGCGTCCAGCGGCGCGGCCGAGCCCTCGGCCAGAGCGCCGGTGGCGATCCGCTGCGCCAGCTCAGCCTCGATCCGTTCGTAGACCGCCTCGAAGAGGCCCTTCTTGCCCTCGAAGTGGTGGTAGAGGGCACCGCGGGTGACGCCCGCTGCGCGGACGATCTCCTCGGTGCTGACGCCGGCGTAGCCGTGCTCGGCAAAGAGAGGCCGGGCAGCCTCGATCAGGGCCTCGCGCGTGACCTCCGAGCGCTCCGCCTGCGTGCGCCGCGCCGGCGCCGCGGCGCCACCGTCGTTCCGTTTGACATTCATACTGTCTGTATGTACCTTACGCGTCCCGTCGGTCGGAAACAAACTCCTGAGGAGGATGCAATGAGCCAGTCAGACCAGCGCCGCGAGATCGAGCTTCCGGCCGGAACGATCCGCTACCGCGAGGCCGGCGAGGGCAAGCCGGTCGTCTTCGTCCACGGCTACCTGGTCGACGGCCGTCTCTGGGACGGTGTCGTCGACGGACTCTCCGATCGCTGCCGCTGCCTCGCCCCCGACTGGCCGATCGGCGCCCAGCAGATCGCGATGAAGCCGGATGCAGACCTCTCCCCTTATGGCATCGCAGCGATCGTCGCCAGCTTCCTCGAGGGGCTCGACCTCGAGGACGTGACGATCGTCGGCAACGACTCGGGGGGTGCGATGTCCCAGGTCCTGGTCACCCGTCACCCGGAGCGGATCGGCCGCCTCGTGCTGACCAACTGCGACACGCACGAGAACTTCCCGCCGGGGATCTTCAAGACGATGCCCCCGATCGCAGCCCTGCCCGGCGGCATGGCCGTGCTGGCCGCGCCGTTCCGCGTCCCCGCGCTGGCGCGGGCCGCCTTCAAGCCCTTCAGCAAGAAGCCGATCCCGCCAGAGTTGATCGCCTCCTGGATGGCACCGGCCCTTCACGACCCCGGGGTAAAGCGCGACACCAAGAAGGTGACCGTCGGGATGAACAAGCGCTACACGCTCGAGGCGGCGGAGAAGCTCCGTAACTCCGAGCTGCCGATCCTGCTCACCTGGGCGCCCGGCGACCGCCTCTTCCCGCTCAAGTACGCGGAGCGCCTGGCGGCCGAGGCACCGAACGCGCGGATCGTCCAGATTCCGGACGCCGGCACCTTCGTTCCCGTCGACCAGCCGCAGAGGCTGGCCGACGAGATCGCCGGATTCGCCGCCTGACACTCTCTAGTTGACGGGCACGAATTTCCACTGCTGGGTGCCGGCCCAGGTGCACCCCCACTGCACCAGAGAGGCGCCGTTCTGGGATCCGGTGACGCTGGCGCACTGGCCCGAGTGGCGGGCGATCATGGCGAACCAGGGCGCCTGACCAGCGATCGGCACGATCTGCCATTCCTGGTTGGTCCCG
Organism: Solirubrobacterales bacterium; assembly: GCA_040508545.1. GTDB lineage: Bacteria > Actinomycetota > Thermoleophilia > Solirubrobacterales > 70-9 > VRUE01. Next base: position 8,840 of record JBEVMR010000013.1, on the reverse strand, counting down.
CCTCCGCAGGGCCACTGCAGAATGCCGGTACCCGGGGCCTGCAGAGCGCCGTGAACGCTGACGCACTGATCGGTCGAGTTGATTTCGACGTAGTGGTAGCCATTGCCCCGGGGCACAAGGGTGAAGACCTGGCCCTGGTTGGGGTCCGGGGGGCTGCCACAGGGCCATTGCAAGAGCGGGGTTCCGGGAGCGGAGAGGTTGCCGTGCAGGCTCATGCACTGACCCGAGTGCCGGAAGATGAATTGATAGCCGCTTTTGACTTCGAACGGTTGATACGGCGAGGCCGATTCGGCGAAGGGAGCCCCGGCGGGCAGAACCGCGCGCACCCGCCAGTTGCCCGGACTGACCCCCATGTACGGGTACGAGTAATAGCCTTCGGAGTTCAGCGTCGTCTGCGCACTGCTTTTGGTTTCCCATTGGCTGGGGCCAATTTCCTTCTGGTAATTGACGCTGATCGTTCTGCCGGCCAACGAGTAAGCGCCGGACTTGACGTAGCCGTCGACGTTGACGTAGCCGGGCTGCCCGTGCAGGACCTCGCCCACGGTGATGTGCGCTTCGAGCGGGATCGGGCCCGAGTCGACGGATTGAATCGTCCACTTCCCAGCGTCACCGCAGGTCCACTGCAGCATCGGGACTCCGTTTTCTTTGAGAGCGCCGTGCACGGTCAGGCATTTGCCCGAGTGTTTGAGCTGAAGCTGGACGTAACCGCTGCCGGCATCGACAACTTTGTATAGCTGCGAATCGTTGTTCGGGGCAGTCCCACAGGTCCATTGGAGCATCGGCGTGCCATCTTCGGTGAGTCCACCGTGGACGCTGACGCAGCGGTTGGAATGCCGGGCGACCAGCAACACGTACCCCCCAACCGGGACCATGGTGAAGACCTGATTCTGCTGGGTCACGGGGCTGGAGCAGTCCCACTGCTGCATGCTCGCTCCGTTTTCTTTGTCGGCGCCGTAGACGTCGAGGCAGCGCCCAGAGGCTTTGGCGACGAACCGGTAGCCGTCCTTGACCGTGAACGAGCCTTCGTTGACTTCGTTGGATGACGCTTCCCCATAAGGCGCCTGCGCGGGGAAGACCGCTTTGGCGAGCCAACCGCCCGGGCCGACCCCGTTCCAATTGCTCAATTCAAATGCGTTGTTCGTGACCGGTACCTGGGGAGTCGCTTTCAGCGCCCAGGAGTTGTTTTCCCACTTGAAGAGCTTGATGTTGATCACCTTGTTGGTGATCGGCGTCCCGTTTGGGGCTTTGACCTCGCCTTTGATCGTCGCCCATCCGGGATTGCCATTGAGGGCAGTGGCTTGGGTGATGGTCACCTGGGGAGCAACCGGGGCGACGCTGACGTTCAGGGCTTTGGTGGCTTCGGTGATCTCCTGGTAGAAGCCGGTGCGTTTGCAGAATTCTTCCTGTTCTTTGGGGGTGGGTTCGGCTTTTGAATCGTCTGCCACGTATAGCCCCAGCGCGGTGTTCCCGGTGAACACAGGGCCGCCGCTGTCGCCGCTGATCGAGCAGGTTTTCCCGAATTCGGTCAAACCGAGGATCGATTGACCCCCTCCGACGTTACCGGTTACGCCTACTGCGGTCACGAAGCCACAGCTGGTTCCGCTCTGGCTTCCTGAGTGGCATACAAACTGACCTTTGAAGCTCACCCCTTCCCCCGTTATCGGCACGCTGGGATTGACGATCGGCGTGTCCGGTTTTCCTCCTTCGACGGCATGGCCCCAGAAGGCGACATGGGACGGCCATGGGGAGGTATCCCAGGACGTTCCGTTGACGTTTATGGATGCGTAGTCGTGGGTCGGGAAAGTCCAAGATGCGACTTTGCCCAGGTATTTCGGTTGCTCGGTCGAGAGGAAGCTCTCCCATTCATTGGTGGATGCAGCACAGTGGCCTGCGGTGAGGACATAGCGGTCCGGGCTTGCATTGCCAGTCGCGTTGAACCCCGCGGTGCATCCGCCGCCGGTCAAGGGGGTGCCTGCCGGGGCAATAAGGACGCCTCCGCGCATAGGCGTATCGCAAATCGACCATTTCTGAACACACGCCGTGGTGGTGAGGTGGAACCGCTCGTCAGGCGCCTGGCTCACCTGCACATTGACGGCGGCACCCTCGGCAAGGGCCTGGATCTGCTCTTGCTGGATCGAGCCGACGCCTTGTGCCTGCTTGATGACAACCCCGTTGATACGTGGATCGAGGGAAGTCTGGACGAGCTGTTCGCCGATCAAGTCCCCCAGGGCGTCGTCGATCCTGTCCTGCGCCGCTTCCAGCGCCTCCCAACTCGAACTGGCCGGGGTCGTCCGAAAATCGCCGCCGTCGAGGTCGGCGGCGGCGAACTCCTCGCCGACACCACTCGCGCCCGGCAACAGCGGCACGACGAATTCGCTTCCGGCGTTGTCGAACCAAACGCCTGCGTAGCGGTCTCCGAGGCGTTCCTCGAGCTGGCCGGCAATGTCAGCCTCGACCCCGTTGCCTTGGACCTCCAAAGTGTTTTCTGCCTGGGCAGCCGACACATTGAAGTCGCGGCTGTATTCACGAGCCTCGAGCGATCCGACGTCGCCAGAAGCGGGCGAAACCGTAATTAGAGTCAACGCGGCCGCGATAAGCAGCATGCCTTTGAACGACGACTTCCGACCTTCGATTGTTCCCATTTTCCCCCCTGCTTGCGTGGCTGGCTGAACCCACCGCGATCCGGCGAGACCCCCCTTATCGCGGATAACATAAACGCAAGAGTTTTAAAATGCAAATTGTTACCCACGATAGGGAACTTTTCGTACCTCCAGTTTTCTGTCTGATCGGGTCGCCAGGCTTCCCTAACGCCCCCTACAGGACGGAGAGGGATTCATGCCCAAGGAGATCTTCGACCAGGCTCGGCCCAAGAGCTCGATGGCAAGACGACTCGACGAAGCCTTCGCCGGCTGCGAGGAGTGGACCCTCGCGCCAGCCGGCCCCCGGCGCGACGAGATCGACGTCGCTCCGTGGCTGTCGAGCCGCACGCAGCCGATCGACCGCGCCGCCGCGGCACGACCGGAATCGCGCGCCGCTTAACGCCTGGCTAGCTGCTCAAGTCTCTTGATACAGCGGTCCGTCCCCACCCTCAGGCAGGGTCAACCGGCCGCCCTTGGCCGTGATCGCGCCGCACTGGACGCAGTTCGAGGCGGTGACGTGGACGTCGACCTCGGCGGCGCCGTTCTCGAGTTGCTCGTCGGGGATCTCGTAGACCTGGGCTGGGCACATCGAGACCCAGGTCTGGGCGAGCTCGCGCGGCACCTTGGTCTGGATCCGGACGTGGTTGGGCGCGTCGTCGCGGGTCGCGTTGCCCGATAGGAAGACCGAGTCGAGCTTGTTGAAGGTGACCTCGTTGTCGGGCTTGGGGTACCTGCTCGCGGCCTTGCCGAGCTGCATCGCCGGCTCGGCGTTGTCCTCGACCTTCATGTGGCCGGGCGGGAAGTTGCCTTTGCTGGCGACGAGCATGTTGGCGACGATGCCGCCGCGGATCAGCCCCTTGGTCAGCGGCTGCTTCATGTTGCGCGACTTGTAGAGGTCCTTCTCGATCACCGAGCCGCGGATCTTCTCGTCGTAGCTTTCGAAGTTGACCGAGTCGATGTCCTTCTTCAGCGACTCGACGATCGCTTCCGCCGCGTACATCCCGGCGTGCATCGCGTAGTGGACGCCGGCGAGCTCGGCGATGTTTACCATCCCGGCGGCATCGCCGGCGACCAGCATGCCAGGCACCGAGAAGCGCTTCGGTAGCGAGAAGTAGCCGCCCGAGGGGATCGTCTTCGCGCCCCAGCCGACCCGTTTGCCGCCCTCGATGATCTTGGCGATGAAGGGATGCTGCTTGAACCGCTGCAGCTCGTCGTGGACGGAGAAGGTCGCGTCGGTGTAGTCGAGGCCGACGACGAGGCCGAAGCAGACCTTGTCCTCGCCCATCGGGTAGATGAAGCTGCCGCCTGCCTCCTTGTATTTGCCGCCCCAGCGCAGCGGCCAGCCAAGCGTGTGGATGACGCGGTCGAGCGGCTTGGGCACCTCCCAGACCTCCTTCACCCCGAGCTCCCAGGCCTGTGGATCGCTGCCGTCGCGCATGTCGAAGTAGTCGAAGGCGGAGTAGGTGAGGTGGCCGATCGTGCCCTCGGCGAGCACCGTCGCCTTGGCGACGACGTCGGAGCCGGGCTCGAAGTTGCCCAGCTCTTCGCCGTCCTTGCCGCGGCCGCGGTCGCCCGAGCGCACGCCCTTGACGATCCGGTCCTCGACCAGGAGCTTGGTCGCGGCGGTCTCGGAGAGGATGTAGACGCCGGCTTCTTCGGCTTTATCGGCGAGGAAGCGGCCCAGTTTCGAGACCGACATCGTGTAGGTGCCCTCTTTGCGGAAGTTGGGCGGCGGCGGCTTCAGCGGGATCGCCGCCTTCGAGGTGAGGAAGTAGGTGGCGTCCTTGGTCACCTCCTGGTAGACCGACGGCCAATCGCCGGGGTCCATGTCCGGGAACAGCCGCGTCATCGCCGAGGGATCGACGTTGGCGCCGGAAAGCAGGTGGGCACCCGGGACTTTGCCCTTCTCGATCACCGCTACCGGGACTTCACCCAGCTTCTCGGTCAGCTCCGGCTCGTCCTCGAGCAGCTGCATCAATTTGTTGGCGCAAGCGAGGCCCGCCGGGCCCCCGCCGACGATCGCGACGCCGACCTCGATCCGCTCGTCGACCGGGTCGGTCGGCGGGCCGATCACATCGGCTGAATCGAACGGCGGCGGGAAATCGATGGGCTTGACGGCGGGCATCGCTTGCTCCTTTACGGTCGAGGGAAGACTGAGCCGGCGGGCTCAGCCCCCCTTCTTCGCCTTGATTGCCTCGGTCAGCTTGGGGACGATCTTGTGCAGATCGCCGACCACGCCGAGGTCCGAGAACTCGAAGATCGGCGCGTTCTGGTCCTTGTTGATCGCCAGGATGTTCTCCGAGTTCTGCATCCCGACCTTGTGCTGGATCGCGCCGGAGATGCCGGCGGCCAGGTAGAGCTTCGGCGCGACCGTCTTGCCGGTCTGGCCGATCTGGGCCGCGTAGGGGTACCAGCCGGCGTCGACCACGGCGCGGGTCGCGGCAACCGCCCCGCCCATCGCCTCGGCCAGCTCCTCGCACTGCTCGAAGCCCTCTTTGGCTCCCAGCCCGCGACCGCCGCCGACGAGGATCTCGGCGTCCTCGATGTTGACGTCGGCGCCGCGCTGCTCGCCGCGCTGGACCAGCTTCGCCTTGCTCGACCAAGCCGAGAGCTCGACGTCGACGTCGACGACCTCGGCACTGCCGCCGCTCTCCTTCGCGTCGAAGGCGTTGAGGCGGCCGATGATGATGCCCGGCTCAGCGACGTAACCGACGTCGGCGATCTGGGAGTCCTGCAGGATCGGGCGCTCGACGACGAGCTTGCCGTCCTGCACCTTGACCTGCGTCACCTCCATCGTCACACCGGCATTGAGGCGGGCGGTGAGGCCGGCGCCGATCTCGAAGCCGAGCAGGCCACCGCCGAACAGCGCGTAGCCGAAGTCCTCGTCCTGGATGACCTTGGCCATCGCGTCGATGATCGGCTGCGCCAGACCCTCGGGCACGCTCTTGGCCCGGTAGACCTTGGCCGCGCCCCAGTTGCCGAGCGAGGCGCAGGCGTCGTCGGCGACCTCGCCGACAACCAGCGCAGCGGCTTCGCCGCCGATTTCGCCGGCCAGCTTGGCCGCCTCGGAGATTGCCCCGAGCGAGTTTTTGTTGAAGTTGCCCTCGTCGTCGTGGAGGGCGTAAACCAGGATGCCTGCCATCTAGATCAGCTTCCTCTCGTCGAGCCAAGCGACGATCTTTTCGACCGTCTCGTTGGTGTCCTCGTCCTCGATGATCTCCCCGGCCTGCTTGGCAGGCGGCGGGTTGAGTGCGAGAACCGCGGTCTTGGAGCCGGCCTCGCCGACCATGCCAGCGTCGATGCCGACGTCGCCGGTCGCCTTGCCGTCGAGCGGTTTTTTCTTCGCCCCCATGATCGCTTTCAAGCTCGGGTAGCGCGGCTCGTTGATCGCGTCGCCGACGCTGATCACGGCCGGCAACTCGATCTCGACCGTGTCGTACCCGTACTCGGCCTGGCGCTCGCAGCGCAGCTTGCCGTCGGTGACGTCGATCTTGATCACCTGCGTCAGCGAGGGCATCTGCAGGTGGTCGGCGACTACGGCGCCGATCGTGTAGCACTCGCCGTCATCGGACTGCTGGCCGAGCAGGACCAGGTCCGGGCTCTCGGACTCGAGCACCTTGGCCAGCGAGTAGCCGGTGGCGCAGACGTCGGAGCCCTGCAGGGCATCGTCGGAGAGGTGCACCGAGCGGTCGGCGCCGAGCGCCACCGCCTTGTGCAGCGCGCGGACCGCCGAATCGGGGCCCATCGTCACCGCGACGACCTCCTCGACCGGGATCGCGCCGCCCTCCTTGATCTGCATGGCGGCCTCAATGGCGTGGGTATCGAAGGGGTTGAGGTTTTTCTCGCCGCTACGGTCCAATCGCATCGTGTTGGAGTCGATGCGCTTCTGGACGGCGGCGTCCGGAACCTCCTTGACCAGGACGCAGATCTTCAAGTTACAAGCCTCCTTGGCAGTTGCACAGGCTGGTTGACTGACCAGTCAATCAGTCTATCTATTACACGTGACGGTGTGAAAGTCGGGCGTGATGCTTATCACGCGACGGGCCCGCGTCGTTTGAACGATTTGCACCCCTATAGGGGCTACAAAGCTTCCAGATCGCCGGGCGATCCGCTCAGCCTTCGCGCTCGTGGCGCTCGGTTGCGCCCGCGCGGATGAAGTCGACGATCTCGTCGGTGCCCGCTCCAGGCGTGAAGACGGCGGCGACACCGAGCTGCTTCAGCTCGGGGATGTCCTCGGCCGGGATCGTGCCCCCGACCGTGACCAGGACGTCGTCGACGCCCTGCTCCTTCAGCAGTGCGACCACTTTCGGCACCAACGTCATGTGGGCGCCGGAGAGGATCGAGAGGCCGACCGCGTCGGCGTCCTCCTGGATCACCGTCTCGGCGATCTGCTCCGGCGTCTGGTGCAGGCCGGTGTAGATCACCTCCATGCCCGCATCGCGCAGCGCCCGGGCGATGATCTTGGCGCCGCGATCGTGCCCGTCCAAGCCAGGCTTGGCGACGACGACGCGGATCTTGCGGGCAGTTGCGGCCTCCATAGCGGCGGCGAAGCTTAGAAGACCGGGCTCTCGGTGTACGTGCCGAAGACCTCTTGCAGCGCAGAGATCATCTCGCCCTCGGTGGCGCGAGCGCGCGCCGCCTCGATGATCGCGGGCATCAAGTTGGCCTCGGTTGCGGCGACGCGCTTCAGCTCGCCGAGCACCGCCTCGGCCGTCGCGCCGTCGCGCCGGGCGCGGGTCGCCGCCAGGCGGTCGGTCTGCTTGCGTTCCAGTGCCGGGTCGATGCGCAAGATCGGCGTATCGGCCTCGTCCTCCTGGACGAAGTCGTTGACGCCGACGACGATCTGGCGCCGCTCGTCGACTTCGCGCTGGTAGGTAAAGGCGGCGTCGGCGATCTCGCGCTGGGGGAAGTTGCGGCGGATCGCCTCGACCATCCCCCCCAGCTCGTCGATGCGGGCGAAGTACTCATACGCGGCGCGCTCCATCTCGTCGGTCAGGTTCTCGACGAACCAGGATCCACCGAGCGGGTCGGGCGTGTTGGCGACGCCCGATTCGAAGGCGATCACCTGCTGGGTGCGCAGGGCGACGCGGACAGCCTCCTCGGTGGGCAGCGCGAGAGCCTCGTCGAAGGAGTTGGTGTGTAGCGACTGGGTGCCGCCGAGCACCGCCGCAAGCGCCTCGAGCGAGGTGCGGACGACGTTGTTGAGCGGCTGCTGCGCGGTCAGCGAGACGCCCGCCGTCTGCGCGTGGAAGCGCAGCCGCATCGACTCCTCGCGCTTGGCGCCGTAGGTGTCGCGCATCTCGCGCGCCCAGATCCGGCGCGCCGCCCGGTACTTGGCGATCTCCTCGAAGAAGTCGATGTGGGCGTTGAAGAAGAATGAGAGGCGCGGGGCGAAATCGTCGACGTCGAGGCCGCGCTCGAGCGCCCGCTCGACGTAGGTGAAGCCGTCCTTGAGGGTGAAGGCGAGCTCCTGCTGGGCGGTCGAGCCGGCCTCGCGGATGTGGTACCCGGAGATCGAGACTGGGTGCCAGCGCGGCATGTTCTCCGTGCACCACTCGATCATGTCGGTGACCAGGCGCATCGCCGGCTCGATCGGGAAGCACCACTCTTTCTGGGCGATGTACTCCTTGAGGATGTCGGTCTGGATCGTGCCGCCGAGCTTCTCGGCCGGCACACCCTGCTTCTCGCCGACGAGGACGTAGAAGGCGAGCAGGATCGCGGCGGGCGCGTTGATCGTCATCGAGGTGGTGACGCCGCCGAGCGGGATCCCGTCGAAGAGCTGTTCCATGTCGTCGAGGCTGTCGACCGCGACGCCCTCGCGGCCAACCTCGCCGAGGCTGCGCTCGTGATCGGAGTCGTAGCCCATCAGGGTCGGCATGTCGAAGGCGGTCGAGAGCCCGGTCTGGCCGTGGTCGAGCAGGTAGTGGAAGCGCTCGTTGGTCTCCTCGACCGTGCCGAAGCCGGCGAACTGGCGCATAGTCCAGAGCCGCCCCCGGTACATCGACTCGTAGGGGCCGCGGGTAAACGGGTACTCGCCGGGCCGCCCGATCGACTCCTCGGGATCGACCGGTGCCGTCTCCGGCCCATAGAGCGGGGCGATCGGCTGCCCGGACATCGTCCTGAACTCAGCCTCGCGATCTTCCAGAGGCTTCTGCTTGGGCTCCGTCGCCATGCGAACAGTCTAGGCCCGACCCGCTGACG
>JBEVMR010000006.1:0-16033 GCA_040508545.1 Solirubrobacterales bacterium | reverse complement strand
AGCCGTAGGGTTTCGGCGTGGCCGATCTGCCCGCGGTGACCCTGCGCCCATTCGAGCCCGGCGATGCCGCGGCGGTGCACCGCTGGTTCAACAACCCCGAGGCGACCAGGACGCTGATGGAGCAGCGCGAGGGCTTCTCGCTGGAGGAAGCCGAGGGCTGGGTGGGGCGGGCGATCGACGGCCCCGACGAGGACCGCAAGTACGCGATCGTCGTCGAGGGCCACGAGGAGCCGGTCGGCTTCACCGCGCTCTACGGCCTCTTCCGCCAGACCGCCCCCGAGTTGGGGGCGCTGATCGGCGACGACGTGCGCGGCAAGGGCGTCGGCCGGCGAGCGGAGGCGCTGACGATCGCCAAGGCCTTCGACGAGTTCGGCGCGCACCGCGTCTACGGCCGCATCCCGGCCCGCAACGAGGTCGCGAAGAAGACGGTGACGGGACTCGGCTGGAAGCACGAGGGGACGATGCGCGCCCACCTGCGGCGACCGGATGGCGTCGACGATTGCGAGGTCTGGGGCGTCCTGCCCGACGAGTTCCGCGCGGCCGCCGCCGACCTACTGCCGTGAGCTCAGCAACCGCTAGGGCCGAGCTGCTGGCTGATGCCGGCGCTGCCGCGGAGAGCGCTGAGTTCTTCCGCTCCCGGCCGTTCCTCGACGCCGAAGGCGTGTCCCACACGCTGCGGATCGATCTCGGCAATACCGAGCTTCTCGCGCCGCTGATCGTCCGCGAGATCCCCAACGCGGACGCGCTCGACGCAATCTCTCCTTACGGCTACCCGGGTCTGGCAGTCAAGAGCAGCGCTAGTGAAGGGAGTCGGGGGGAGCCCCTTCGGAGCCTCCCCGCTGTTGCTCCGGAGGGCCTCCCCCCGACTCCCCCCCTCGACCCGCAGAAGACTGACTTCTCGCCGACGGGCCTCGTCTCGGTCTTCCTCCGTCACACGCTCGGCGAGCCACCGCTCTCGTCCGCAGCCGAGCGCAACGTCGTCCAGATCGCCGACCCTGACCTACCCCCGAAGAGCCGCTCGAGCGATCGCAACCGGATCAACAAGAACCGGCGTGCCGGCTACGAGGTCGAGCTGCTCCGCGGGCCGGAGACCAGCGCCGAGCAGCGTGCCGGGTTCCTTGCCGCCTACGAGGAAACGATGCGGCGCACCGAAGCCGGTGAGCGCTACTTCTTCGGCGCCGTCTACTTCGACCGCATCCTCGAGTCGGAGCGCGCCTGGCTCGCCCTTGCGCATGCTCCCGGCGGGGGGGTGGCAGCCGCCTCGATCACTGTCCGCAGCGACGGCTTCCTCCACTACTACCTGAGCGGCAGCGCCGACGCCCACCTGCGCGACTCGCCGATGAAGAACGTCGTCGCGGCCCTGGCCGAGCTTTCCGCCGAGCAGGGACTGCCGCTCAACCTCGGCGGCGGCATCTCCCCCGGCGACCCGCTGGAGGAGTTCAAGCGCGGCTTCGCCAACCGCGAGCAGCCCTGGTGCACGTCGGAGATCGTCTGCGATCGCCGGGCCTACGATCGCCTCTCGGCCGGCAACACCGCCGCCGGCTTCTTCCCCGCCTACCGCGCGCCGCGCTAGGGCTAGTTCGTGGCCAGCGGTTCGGCCGGCGTCGGGCCTTTGAGCCCGAACGCGTTCGCCGGCTCGCCGCCGTATTTGCCCCAGGTCTCTTTGCCGAAGGCGCGGATCGCGTCGAGAGTGGCCGCGCCTTTGTACTCGGGGCAGCCGAGCAGGTTGGTCCAGGTGGTCGCCGCGACCGCGTAGTCCATCTGGTCGTTGGGGAAGAGGAGCGTCCCCCCGTACATCGTGTCGTAGAGCCCCTTCAGTTCGAGCTGCTCCTCCTCGGGCAGGTCGGGGCTGTACTGGATCTCCATGCGGCCGTGCTCGAGGGTGTGGACGATGAAGATTTCGTCGGGCATCTCGCTGTAAGCGCCGTCGGCCTGCTGGTAGGGCGGTTCGGCGTGGTCACCGGAGGTCGGCGGGTTGGTCCCGTAGTTGGGGGTCGGAGCGGTCGGCGGCAGGTGGGTCTTGCCCTCGTCTTTCAGCTCCAGGCGAAGCACGCAGCCGGCTTCTTTGGCAGCTTTCTCCAAGTCGGTCTGCTTGGCGGCCGCCACCTCGGCCCCCTCGCGCGTGTCCGGCTCGAAGCCGTTGGTCGAGCCGGTCGACTGGAGGATGTGGGCGTCGCTGCTACTGCCGCTGCCTCCCGAGCCGGCGATCAGCGCGACCACGCCGGCGACGACCAGCAGGCCGATCAGGCCGGCGACGCCGTAGACGGCGTACAGGCGGCGTTTCTCCGACTTGGCCTGGCCGGACTCGCGTTCCTGCCGGGCCTGGCGGAGTCGCTCCCTCTCTTCCTCCCTGCGATTTGCCATGACGCGGTCCTTATCCTGCCACAGCAGCGGCGCTGTGGCCGTTTCCGTTGGTGTTCGGCGCTGAGCCGGGAGGAGGCCCCCAGACTTCGTCGAGGAATCGCGCCAGCTCGTCGTCGAGCCGCTGCGGGCGCGTCCTCCACTCGAAGATCGAGTTTGCCTCGACCAACCTAGCCTGCCTCAGCTCCTCGATCAGCATCCCCGAGTCGCTGAAGGGGTGGAGGGGATCGCGCGGATGGCCGACGACGAGCGCGGGCTGGTCGATCAGGACGCGCTGCTCGCGCGGCGGCGCCGTCTCCCCCAGCAGCAGCCCCTCGAGCACGGCAATGGAGGGATCCGGGCGCCGCCGGGCCCAGTCGAGGCCGACGTCGATCAGGAAGCTCGTGCGGGGGATGAGCGAGGCGATGCGGGAGCTGACCTCGATCACCGGGCGGCCCATGCGCAGCCCCAGCAGGATCGGCGAGAAGATCGCCGCGACCCCCGCCAGCGCGTTGTCCAGGACCGGCATCTCGACGAAGACCCCCTCGACCCGCTGCGGATGGCGCACCGCCAGCTCGAGCGCCACGTTGGCCCCGAGCGAGGTGCCGCCCACGACCGCGCGCTCCAGCTCCAGGTGGTCGAGCAGGGCGACCACCTGCTTGGCGAACAGCGGCATCGAGTAGAGGCGCAGGTCGTCCGGCTGTTCGGAGCGCCCGTGGCCGAGCAGGTCGATGCAGATCACCCGGTTGCCGCGCTCCGCCAGCGCCGGCCCCAACCGCTCGAACATGCGGCGGTTCATCAACAGGCCATGGGCGAGGACGATCGGGCGATCTCCCTCGCCGTACTCGTCGAAGCCGATCCGGTGTCCCTGGTAGCTCAACTCGCCCATCGTCGCCACCAGTCTAAAGACCTCACGCCAAACCTCACACCCAAATGCCTACGCTAGGGACTCGACTCGCCGACCGGGTCGGCCGGCGCGCCGCGGGTCCGCTCCCAGGGTCGCGAGGCCCGCAGCGACCCGAGCACGGCCCTCGTCGCCGGCGCCCGGTTGAGCGCGTAGAAGTGGATCCCCGGAACCCCGGCGATCAGCAGCTCCGCGCACTGCTGGGCCGCGTAGGCAACGCCGAGCTCGAACTCGGCGCCCTCGTCGCCATCAGCGGCGGCAAACGCCGCTTCCAGCCGCGGCGGGATCGAGGCGTCGCAGAGGCCGCAGATCCGTTTCGTCTGGGCGAAGCTGGCGACCGGGATGATCCCGGCCAGGATCGGCACCTCGATCCCCACCTCACGCGCGGATTTGACGAAGTCGAAGTAGACCTGGTTGTCGAAGAAGAGCTGCGTGATCAGGAACGACGCCCCCGCCTCCACCTTGGTCTTCAGGTACTCGAGGTCGGTGTCGAGGTCGGGCGCCTCGGGATGCACCTCGGGGAAGCAGGCGCCGCCGACGGTGAAGTCCCAGCGCGAGCCGATGAAGGCCGCCAGCTCGGCGGCGCTGCCCAGGCCGCCCTCGGGCTGGACGAAGTCCTCCTGACCCCGCGGCGGGTCGCCGCGCAGGGCGAAGACGTTCTCGATCCCGGCATCGGCGATCCGGTCGAGCGTCGCGGCGATGCCCTCGGCGCTCTCGCCGACGCAGCTGAGATGGGCCATCGTCTCCAGGCCCAGCTCGTCCTTCAGTGCCCGGGTGATCTCGACCGTGCCGTCGCGCGTCGATCCCCCCGCCCCGTAGGTGACCGAGACGAAATCGGGCTCGAGCTCGCGCAGCGAGCGGGCCGTCGCGAAGAGCTGCTCGGTCGCCTCGGCCGTCTTCGGTGGGAAGAGCTCGACCGAGAAGACGGGCCGCTTCGATTCGAGGATCTGGTCGATGCGCATCCAGGCAGCGTAGCCCGCCGGCCTACGCGTTGCGCCGGTCCACGCGCTCCTGGAAGTAGGCCTGGATGTCCTCCAGCCGTTTGCCCTTCGTCTCCGGCACCACCTTCCAGCAGAAGACGAGGGTTAGGGCGCCGATTGCGCCGTAGAACCAGAAGGCGCCGCTGCGGCCGAGCTCTTCGATCAGCAGCAGGAAGGTGAGCGAGACGATGAAGTTGAAGGTCCAGTTCGCCATCGTCCCCACCCCGGCCGCCTTGCTGCGCACGCCGAGCGGGTAGATCTCCGCGTTGAGCAGCCAGAAGATCGGCCCAAGGCTGATCGCGAATGAGGCGACGTAGACCATCAGGCTGGCGATCGCCAGCACCGAGTCGAAGGTGCTGGCGCCACCGCCGACGAAGGCGAGGCCGAGCGTGAACAGCGAGATCGTCATCCCGGAGACGCCGACCATCAGCAGCGTCCGCCGGCCCGCCCGGTCGAGCAGCCGCATCGCCACCAGCGTCATGGCGACGTTGATCACGCCGACCCCGACCGCGGCCAGGATCGCGCCCGCGGAAGAGTCGACGCCGGTGAATTCGACGATCGTCGGCGCGTAGTAGATGACGGTGTTGATCCCCGTCACCTGCTGCAGGATCGCCAGGCCGACGCCGACCACCAGCGCCGCTTTGACCACTGGCTGCAGCAGCTCGCTCCAGGCGCCGGGCTTCTCGTCGAGGCTCTCCTTGATCTCCTCGAGCTCGCGGTCGATCGTGTCGGGGTCGTCGACGCGGATCTTGGCCAGCGTCGCCCGCGCGGCGAAGTCGTCGCCGCTCATCACCAGCCAGCGCGGGCTCTGCGGCATCCGCCACATGCCGAAGGCAAGCGCCAGCGCCGGCAGGCAGCCGAGGCCGAGCATCCAGCGCCAGCCTTCGGTGTGGTCGAAGGCGAGGCCGACCAGGTAGGCGACGAGGATGCCGATCGTCACCGCGAGCTGGAAGAAGCTGACCAGGCGGCCGCGGCTCTCCGGCGGCGCCACCTCGGAGATGTAGACGGGGGCGGCGGCCGAGGCGAGCCCGATCGCGACGCCGATCACGATCCGCGCGGCGACCAGCACCTCGGTGCCGGGCGCCGCGGCGCTGGCGAGGGCGCCGGCGATGAAGACGAAGGCCGCCAGCAGGATCATCAGGCGGCGCCCGTAGCGGTCGGCGGCCGGGCCGGCGAAAGCGGCGCCGGCGACGGCGCCGATCGGCACCGCGGCGACGACCAAGCCCTGGGCGAAGCTGCTGAGGCCGAAGTCGCCCTTGATGAAGAGCAGGGCGCCGGCGATGACGCCGGTGTCGTAGCCGAAGAGCAGCCCGCCGAGGCCGGCGATCGCCGCCGTCAGCACTACGTTCCGCCGTGCTCTCCGGCGCGAGGCCTCCAACCCGTCGCTCATCCCGGCGGCGACAGTATCGATTTCCCCGGACTTTGCGGTCTCGTTGCCGCTGCGCCCCTAGACGCGGCAGAGGCGCCGAGCTAAGTTGATCCTGCGACCGGGAAAGACAGGATCCGCGGAAGCCAGCGGGGCACCGTCTTGAAGGTGGCGCAAAGAGCTTCTACGTGCGAAGGCTACGCGCGAGGCAGGCTTTGGGCGCCGCCCCCGGTTGCTTTTGCGTTCCAGGGAACCCTTCCGTGTCCGAGCGTGTCTCTAGCTTGGCGGATGGTCATCCAGCGCCTGCCCTGATGACCGCAGCGCGCCGGGGCGTAGTACCCGGGGAGTCGGGCGTCGTCGGCGAGACCCGGAGGTACGCCGCGACTAGCCCGCCCGCTCCCTACCCGCCCGATTTCGGGCAGACTCCCTGCCACGATGGTCGACGAGCTTCGCTACGAGCGGGTCGGCGCGGCAGCGGTCTTGACGATCGACCGGCCGGCGCGGCGCAACGCGATCGATGCCGCTGCCGCCGAGGCGTTCCGGCAGGGCCTGGTGGACTTCGAGGCCGATGACGGCGCCCGCGTGCTGGTCCTCACCGGGGCGGGCGGCGAGGCCTTCTGCGCCGGCGCCGACCTGAAGGCGATGAACCTCGACGTCAGCCACCCGGACGGGCCGATGGGGCCCACCCGCCTCACTCCGTCGAAGCCGGCGATCGCCGCGGTCGACGGCTGGTGCCTGGCCGGCGGGGTCGAGCTCTCGCTCTGGTGCGACATGCGGATCGCCACGCCGCAAACCACCTTCGGCCTCTTCGAGCGCCGCTGGGGGGTGCCGCTGCTCGACGGCGGCACCCAGCGGCTGCCCCGCGTCGTCGGCATGGGCCGCGCCCTCGAGCTGATCCTCACCGGCCGTCCCGTGAAAGCGGACGAGGCGAAGCAGATCGGCCTGGTCAACGAGATCGTCGAGCCGGGCAAGCACCTCGACCGTGCCCTCGAGCTGGCCGAGAAGATCGCAAGCTTCCCGCAGGAGACGATGCTCGCCGACAGGCGGGCCGCGATAGAGGGCTTCGGCCAGCCCCTGGCGGATGGCCTGGCTCTGGAGGCGCACCTCGGCAACCAGGTCCTTGACGTCGCCGTGAAAGGCGCCGCCCGCTTCGCGTCGGGCGAGGGCCGCCACGGCGAGTTCCCCGACTGACCGCGCTCAGCTCTCGCGGGTGACGCGGCGCATCTCGTCTTCGGCTGCTTCCGGTCCCAGGTAGGGCATCAGCACGGCGAACACCAGGTCGGGCAGGAGCCGCTTCAACTCCGGCCCGCGGCCGGCGCGGACCTCGTCGAAGATCATCGAGGTGGCACCGCCGATCGCGAAGCGGGCGGTGTCGGCGGGCAGCTCCTCGCCCTGCCCAGAGTAGGTACGGCCCTTCTCGAGGAAGGGGGTGAAGCGGGTCAGCATCGAGCGGTAACGCTCGCGCGCGTCGTCGCCCGCCGCGGTCACCTCGACCATCGCCATCCGCGCGATGTCGGCCTCCATCGAGAGCAGCTCGACCAGCGCCCCCAAGCCCGCCGCGATCTGCTCCGGCCAGGGCTCGTCCGCAGCGGCCTCGAAGGCGGCGGTGACGTGAGCCACCAGCACGTCGAAGACCGCGTCGTAGGCCTCGAGGAAGCAGGCCTCCTTGCCCTCGAACATCTCGTCGAAGATCTCCTGCGAGACGCCGGCATACTCGATCACGTCGGCCACCGTCGTCGCCTCGTAGCCCTTCGCCGCCGACATCCTCACCATCGCCTCCAGCAGCCGCTCGCGCTCGGACCGGATGCTGTAAGCACGGGGCAACTCGTGGCGGTCGAGGGGCGCTTCAGGATTCGAAGTAGGAGGCGAATCCATCGCAACTCAATGTAGGGCAGGACCGGGGAGCTGTCCAACGCCCGCGGGCCTAGACGCGGGCGGCCTGCATCTCGGCGCTCGCGGCGTTGGCGCCGAAGTAGGGCAGCACGGCGAAGTACATGAACTCCGGCAGCAGCTCGCGAAAGCCCCCCGTGGCCCCGGTGGAGAGCCGTGAATGCACGATTGCGTGGATCCCGGCGACGATCCCCTCCGGCGCTATCTGGGGGGGCGACTCGGCCTCGTCAGCTTCCTCCCGTGCCAGATCGATGAAATCCGCCACTCTTTTCATCGCTTCGGCGCGTATTGCCAAGGCCTCGCCCCCCGCCGCGTGCACCTCGACGATCACGCCGCGACCGAAATCCGGCTCGGCGTCGAGCCGGTCGAGCAGCGCGCCGAGGCCGGCGCGCAGCTTGCCGCGCCACGATTCCTCGCTCGCGGCCGCCCTGATCACGATGCCTTCGAAGCGCCCGATTCCCATCTCGAGCGCTGCCAGGTAGCAGGCGTCCTTGTCGGCGAAATTGTCGTAGAAGGCCTGCCGGTAGAGCCCGGTTCGGCTCAAAACCGTGCGTACGGAGGCCCCGTCGTAGCCCTCGGCGCCGACTGCCTCCAGCATTCCCTCGAGAATCTTTTCGCGCTTGGGAGAATTCACAAGCTCGAGCTTGGGGGAGTGGGGGAGTGATTCCACTGCCCTGGTCCTGCCGGTCCCCTCAGCCCCTGCCTGGACGTTGGTTGCGGCCTGCCTCCCCATCGCTACCCCTTCCTCTGGATCTAGGGAACAGGTTGTCTGGACTCCGGTACTGTAGCGGTATATCGCTAATCCGTCCAGCTTGAATCTCGTCCGTCTGTGAGTACCTTGGATTCCGTGGCTGATCGGGTTACCCAGGCAACGAGGATGCCGCCAGGAAGGCATCCACTGCCTCGTGAGTTCATCACCCAGCACCAGCGCGCCCGGATCATCTCGGCCCTCGCGGAGGAGACGGTGGAGAAGGGCTACCGCGCCGTCACCGTCGCCGACATCGTGCGCCGCGCCGGGATCGCCCGCAACACCTTCTACGAGAACTTCTCCTCCAAGGAAGACTGCTTCCTCGCCGCCTCGGAGTTCGCCGTCAAAGAGGCGCTGCGCCGCGTCGTCGACGCCGCCAGCCGGGTGGACAGCTGGCCCGCCCGGGTCAACTCCGGGCTCGCCGCCTTCCTCCACTACGTCGCGACCGAGCCGGCGCTGGCCCGCACCTGCATCGTCGAGGCGCTCTCCGCCGGCCCCGCCGCGGTCGAGCGCTACGAACGCTCGATCCAGGCCTTCGTGCCGCTCTTCCGCATGGGCCGCAAGGTCGCGCCGAAGGGCGAGGACCTGCCGGGGACACTCGAGGAGACGATCGTCGGCGGGATCTTCTGGATCATCTACCAGCGGATCGTGATGGGGCAGGTGGAGGAGATCGAGCAGCTCCTCCCCGAGCTGGTCGAGTTCTCGCTCACCCCGTACGTCGGTGCCGAGGCCGCCAAGCGGACCGCGGCCGAGGCACCGGCCAAAGCCGCAGGCTGAGCCAGGGAGTCGGCATGCGACGCCCGAGTAAGGGAGCTCGGAGGGACCGGACCACGAAGGGTCTATCTGAAGATCCGCGTGTGCGACTGGCGAGCGCCGGACCAAGCGGGGCAAGGACGCAGGAAGGCCGAATAGCAGCGCTATTTGGCCGACCGAGGACGCCGCACCGCGCCGGTCCGCCGCCGCCAGGCGTGCGCGGGGGTCCTCAGATAGACCCTAAGGCTGGGACTGGGGGCCTCATGCACTAGTGGTCCTCGACACCGAGATCCGCGAGGAGACCGGCAGCTCCGAGCGTGCCCTGATCGTCGAAGCC
Source organism: Solirubrobacterales bacterium (assembly GCA_040508545.1). Lineage (GTDB taxonomy): Bacteria > Actinomycetota > Thermoleophilia > Solirubrobacterales > 70-9 > VRUE01. The sequence goes on along the minus strand of JBEVMR010000006.1, from coordinate 6,715 downwards.
GTGGTCGAGATCGCCGCCGAGCGCGGCTACGGCGAAACCACGATCGAGTCGATCCTCGACCGTGCCGGCCTCGACCGCCCCGCCTTCGACCGCCACTTCCGTGGCAAGTACGACTGCTTCCTCTCCGCCTGGCAGGAGATGAACGAGCAGTGCCTGGAGACGATGGTCAGCGCCTACGAGAGCCGCGAAGAGTGGCCCGACCGTCTCCGCGCCGTCGCCTACCAGGTGATCGCCGGCCTCAGCAGCGATCCGTGTCGCGCCAGCTTCGGGGTCGAGGTGCTGGCCGCCGGCGACGCCGCCCGCGCCCGCCGCGACATGACGATGCGGGTGATCGCCTCGCTGATCGACGCCGGGCGGCAGGAGATGGAGGATCCCGAAGCCGTCCCGCATACAACGGCCGAGGCGCTGGCCGGCTCCGCATACGGCCAGATCTACTCGCGGGTGGTGCGGGGGGCGGTCGACGAGCTGCCGGATCTGGTCCCGCAGCTGATGTCGGCGGCGGTTATGCCGTATTTGGGTATCGAGGCGGCTATGGCCGAGTTGAGCCGGGACTCCGGCGTGCCGGAGGGATATGCTCGCGGTGTGGCTCGCAAACGCGCCGACAAAACCGAGAAGGCCCCATCTGACGGCGTCGAGGACTATCCGCCCGAGCTAGCCCGTCTGCCACCCGGCCGTCACGGGCTGCCGCGGGAGTTCGTCACTCATAACCAGCGAGAGCGCCTGATCGCCGGGATCGCCGAGGCGATCGCCGAAAACGGCTACTCGGGCACGACGATCGCCCACATCACCCGCGCCGCCGCCGTCTCCCGCCGCACCTTCTACGAGCACTTCTCGAGCAAGGACGAGTGCTTCGTCGCGGCTTACGACACGGTGATGAAGGAGCTGCGCGAGCGCGTCTCGGCGGCTTTCGACGAGAGCGAGGAGTGGCCGCGTGCGATCAAGGCGGGGATCGACGCGATGCTGCAGTTCCTCGCCGCCGAGCCGAACCTGGCCCGCCTCTGCATGGTCGAGGCGCTGGTCGCCGGGCCGGCCGTGGTCGAGCGCTACGACGCCGCGATCCAGAGCTTCGTCCCCTACTTCCAGGAGGGCCGTGAGGGCCGCCCGCCCGAGGTTCTCTCGCGCCTCTCGCCGACGACCGAGGAAGCGCTGGTCGGCGGCATGGTCTCGCTGATCTCGCGCCGCATCATCGCCGGCAAGACCGGGGAGCTGGAGGATCTGCTCCCCGACCTGGTCGAGTTCACCTTGACGCCGTACCTTGGCAGCGCCGAGGCGGCCGAGATCGCCAAGAGCGACTGAGCCTCAGCGGGTCGTAGCGGCGCGGATCTCGGTGTCGAGCGCCTGCGCTGCGTTGTGAGCCGCCTCGGCGAAGTCCTCGTCGGCGGATGCGTAGATGATCGAGCGCGAGGCGGCGATCAGGAAGGCGTTGCTGCCGGCATCGACGTTGGCGGCGACGGTTGCGACGACGTCGCCGCCCTGGGCGCCGACTCCGGGGATCAGGATCGGCATCGCCGCCGGGACGTCCGTGCGGATCGCCCGCATCTCCTCCGGGTAGGTGGCGCCGACGACGAGCCCGCAGTTGCCGGCGGCATTCCAGTCGCGGGCGACGGCGCGGGCGACGTGGCGGTAGAGCGGCACCCCGTCCGCGACTAGGTCCTGGAGCTCCCCGGCGCCGGGATTGGAGGTGCGGGCGAGGACGAAGATCAGCTTCTCGGCACGCTCGAGGAAGGGCGCGAGCGCCTCGCCGCCGAGGTAGGGGTGGACGGTGATCGCGTCGGCGCCGAGTTGCTCGAAGGCGGCGGCGACGTAGCCGGCGTTGGTCGAGCCGATGTCGGCGCGCTTGGCGTCGAGGATCACTGCGGCGTCGGGGGCGCGGTCCCGGATTGTCGCGATCGTCTCGCTCAGGGCGTAGAAGCCATCCTCGCCGAGCGCCTCGTAGAAGGCCGCGTTCGGCTTGTAGGCGGCGGCAAGGCCGGCGGTCGCCTCGACGATCGCGCGGTTGAACTCAACTACGCGCTCGGCTGGCGGGGCGCCAGGAGCAACCGAAGCGGGAAGGCGAGCGGGATCGGGATCCAGCCCGACCGCCAGGTGCTGTCCGATAGTGAAGTGCTCCGCGAGCAATTCAGCGCAGGGCTTGCCCACTAACCCCCACTCTCCGGCAGATTGGCCAAGTCCGCCTTGTCCTCCGGCCGACCCTGCGCCACCTTCATCTCGCGCAGCCGGGTGAGGGAGCAAACCCGAACCGGGGTGCCGAGCAACTCGGTCTCAACAGCGTCCGCCACGAGCTGGGAGTAGCTGGGCACGCCCTGGGCTCGCTGCACTACGTCAAGGCCACCGAATCTCGTGTCGGCGGTCACGTTCCCCCCCCGACGGATCACCCCGGCGTCGGATTTCAGATCGAATCGGCGGTCCCCGGCAGTCGGAAGGGTGGCCTCCAGCTCGTCGAGGATCTGAGCCACCTTTTTCAGGTTCTGCGGATCAGGATCCGGGACCAGGTCCAGATCGGCCGTACCGCGGACATAACCGTGTGCCGCCACCGCGACGCCGCCGATCACGACGAAGCGAACTTCCTTGGCGTGCAGTAGCTCCAGTAGTGAACGCAGGTCGAGCGCGCTCAACGGCCCGCCGCCGCGCCTTTGATCGCGCCCAGTTGTCTGCAGAGCGCGTCCAAGCGTGCAAGGCGCTCACTCATGGATGCTCGACGATCGGCGGTGAGCCGTGCGGCTCGCGCCAGCTCAAGGTCGCCGATGTCGTGGGCTGAAGCCGCCGTCATGGCGGAAAGTCTAGCCGTGCCAGCAGGGCTCTACTCTTCGCCGAAGAGCTGCAGGAAGGCGAGGTGGGTGAGGTCGTCGAGCAGGAGCTGGACACCCTCGGTGCGGCCGGCGGCGATCTCGATGCTGAGCGATTCCTCGATCGCGCCGGCGACGAAGCCGGCGGTCATCGGGCTGGCGCCAGGACGGGCGCCGGGCTCCTCGCGGGCGCTGTCGAGGGCGATGGTCAGGCGGCCGACGATCTCCTGGTGCTTCACCCAGGCGTCGCCGCGGGCCGCTCGCACCTCGATCAGCAGCGCCTTCGCCAGCAGCGGCTGCTCGGCGACGAAACGCAGCAGCTCGGTCAACCCGGCCCGGAAGCCCTCGCGCCAGCTCGCGGCTTCGCCGCAGGCATCGCCCACCTGCTTGGCGAGGTCCTCCGCTGCCCCTTCATAGGCCCGCGCGAAGCAGGCCTCCTTGCTGCCGAAGCGGCGGTGAAAGCGGTCCTGGGTGATGCGGGCGCGCTCGGCGATCTCGCGCACGGTCGCCTTGGCGTAGCCCATCTCACCGGCGCTGAGCAGCATCGCCTCGAAGACGTCGGCGTCCGCGCTGCGGTCCGGCTCGACCTCCTCCCAGGAGCGAACGGCGCGCAGTGGCCGGAGGGCTTCCATTCAGGACACCATAGCTTATGTTTGGGAACTTTCCCAACTTCATGTACCTGTTTCGTACCAATGGGAACTAGCGCTATCCTGGGCATGTGCGAGCCCTGCCCGGCAAGGAGAACCGGCAGCCTCCCGGCCCCGAGCCGGTAAGCCGCGATGCCGCGGCTGCCGACCAGCGCCGGCGCATCCTCGAGGCGACCGCCGAGCTGATTGCCGAGCAGGGTTACCAGGAGACGACGATGGAGGAGATCGTCCGCCGCGCCAAGGTCGGCTACGCGACCTTCTACAAGCACTACCCGGATAAGGAGGGGGCCTTCCTTGCCCTGCTCGAGGCGGCGACCGACCGGACGGTGAGCCGTGTCGAAGACGCCTACCAGCGCGAAGAAGGGCCCTGGGCCGATCGGGTCGGCGCGGCGCTCGGCGTGCTCTTCGAGGATGTCGCCGCGCACCCCGCGGTGGCCCGGGCGGCATTGGTCGAGGCGGTGGCGGCCGGCCCCGAGGCGGCGGCGAAGCACGAGGCTGCATTGAAGCGGCTGGCGCCGCTGCTGCGGCCCGGCCGCGAGCTGAACCCGCGCCAGGTCGAGCTTCCCGAGAGTCTCGAGGAGACCTTGGCGGGCGGCGTCGTCTGGGTGCTCGGCCAACGGCTGATCGCCGGCGACGCCGACAAGCTGCGCCCGCTCTTGCCCGAGACCCTCGAGTTCGTCCTTCGTCCCTACATCGGCGAGGACGAGGCTGCGCGGGAGGCCGGCGAGGTCGCCGATGCGATCTCAGCTTGAGCGCCGTCCGCCCGGGCAGCCGTTCGCCTGATCGCGATCATCATCCATGACTGCCGAAGAGCTAGGACCACTCCCCGCCGGCCGCCATGGCTACAGCCGCGAGCAGGTCGCCCATCACCAGCGCGAGCGGCTGATCGCCGGCCTCGCCGACGCGGTCGCCGAAAAGGGCTACGCCGCTGTCACCCTCACCGACATCGTCAAGCACGCCAAGGTCTCCCGCCGCGTCTTCTACGCCAACTTCGAGGGCAAGGAGCAGTGCTTCCTCGCCGCCTTCGAGGTGGTCCTCTCCCACCTGCACGAGCTGGTCGCCGAGGAGGTCGTCGGCGTCGACGGGTGGCCGCAGCAGGCGATCGCCGCCACCCGCGCCACGCTCGCCTTCCTCTCCTCCGAGCCCGACCTCGCCCGCCTCTGCCTGGTCGAGTCGCGCAGCGCCGGGCCGGCGGTGACGGCGCGCTTCAACGAGGCGGTGGGGGAGATGGCGCCGCTGCTGGCGCGGGGCCGCGGCGAGCGCCCCCAGGGCGAGCGACTCCCCGATTCGACCGAGGACTCGACCATCGGCTCCCTCGTTTCGCTCGCCCACCGCAAGGTCGCCGCCGGCGAAGTCGAGCAGCTGGAGGACCTGCTCCCGGACTGCGCCGAGCTCGTTCTCCTTCCCTACCTCGGCCCCACCGAAGCCATCCGCTTCGCCCGACAAGCGGCGTAACATCCATCTCGATGAGCACGCGACGCCAAAAGCCACTGTTCGCTGTTGGCAACGAGGCCGAGTGGGCGCGAATCAACGAGGAGGAGGAGCGACAGGAAGCCGAGTTCGCCACTTCGCTCTCACCTGCCCAGCGCGTCGCCTACGGACAGAAGCTCTCGCAGCAGGGCGTGTCTCTGCTGGTCGCATCGGTGAAGGCCGGACATGTCCCCGAGCGAGCTCTCTGGTCCTGACCTCGACGGCGTCGTTGCCGACGCCAAGGCAGTCGGCCTGCCGCACGTCGTCATCGGCGGCTTCGCCGTGATTGCTCACGGCTACCTGCGTGCAACCAAGGACTCTGACCTGCTCGTCCCGGATGGGCCCGAGGCCGACGAGGCAATCGTCCGCTTCCTCGACCGGATCGGAGCGATACGCCTCCAGGACGGGAAGACATTGGCCGCGGACGACGTGGCCGGGGTTCACCACCTACGCGTCAACAGCCGCCACGGCATCATCGACATCATCCGCGGCGGCCTGCCCCCGCTTGACTATGAGACCGCCGCCGAGCGTGCGGTTGAGGTCGACGTGGGGGGGACGCCGACTCCGTTTGCCTCTTTACGCACGTTGGTTGGCTTCAAGCGTTTGGCGGACCGCGGACAGGATCGCCTCGATCTGGAAAACCTGGAACGAGTAAACGGCGAGCTGCCGATCGAGCCGATCCCCGGCCTCGACACCTAAGGGTACCGCCGCATCCGTTCAGGGAACGCGTCTAGGAACGTGTTTTCTCTTTTGGGAACTTTTCTTGACAACTCCGTGACGGAGTGCTTTCCTAGCCCTGCCTGCGGTACAGCCAGCACCTTCTAGGAACTGACTGCAATCGCTCGGCGAAACAGGGAAATCACATACCGAGCTCGCACAAGGGTCGCAAGGGAAGCGGCCGGCAGAGGGGCTCACGGGACAAGGAGAAGAGATTTAGATGCTCTCGCCACTACGCAACCGCTTCGGCATCCCGGGCGTGATCTCGGTGATCGCCCTGGTGTTCGCCATGCTCGGCGGCGCCTACGCAGCTTCAAACGACTCGGACTCGGGCAAGGCCACCGCTTCGGCCAAGGCCAAACAGGGCCCCAGGGGCAAACCGGGTAAACCGGGTCCCGCCGGACCCGCGGGCCCGGCAGGGCCGCAGGGCCCCGCCGGCGCAGCAGGCGCCAAGGGGGACAAGGGCGACACCGGTAATGCCGGCAGCGCCGGAGCGGCGGGCAAATCCGTCACCACCAACCCCCTCCTCCCCGGTGAAGGACCGGTCGGCGAAGAATGCGAAGAGGGCGGCGTAGAAATCATCTCGGCCAGCGGCACCGATGTGATCTGCGACGGCGAAGTAGGGCCTCCCGGCGCCGATGGTGCCGACGGCACCGACGGTGCGCAGGGACTCCCAGGCCCCACCTGCCCCGCCGGCCAGTGCGTCCTTCCCGTCGGCTCGACCTTGACCGGCGTGTGGAACTTCAGCGCGATCAACGTCGCCAAAGCGAGGATCAGCATCTCCTACCCGCTGCGGATACCCGGCGGCCTGACCTTCCACTACGTCAAATATGAAGAACAGGGCACGGTCAACGCGCCGCCCCAGTGCCCGAGCTCATTCCCCTCAGAACCGGAAGCGGCGTCGGGACACCTCTGCGTCTACGAAGCTGAAGCACCCTCCGAGCAGTCGCTCACCAACGCCTCGGTACCGGTCATCACCTTCGGTGAAACCGACTATTCGAGCGGGGTGCCGTTGAGCTTCACGCTCACGGTTCCGGCCAACGAAGCAAGGGGCGGCGGCAGCTGGGCTGCCACCAGGTAGGCGAATCCCGAGCC
>JBEVMR010000003.1:0-26129 GCA_040508545.1 Solirubrobacterales bacterium | reverse complement strand
GAAGCCGCGCTCAACCTCAGTCGCGAAGCGCGAAGCGCGTGCGACATCAATTCGCCCGCCGGCCCGCCCGGCTCCTCAACGACTCCAGTCGCGAGCGCGGGCGTGCGACATAAATTTGCCTGCCGACCCACCGGACTCCCGCTTATTGGTGCTCAGCGACTGCGCTGCTTTGGCAGGGTGCGGAACACCACGTCCCAGATCGGCGAAGAAACGCCGTAGCCATAGCTGTGGTCCTGGAAGTGGTGGCGCATGTGCTGCTCGCGCAACCGCTTGCCCAGATCCGACTTGGGCACGAAGTGGTGCACGTAGTAGTGCGTGTAATCGTAGAAGAGGTAGCCGGCAATGAAGCCGCCGAAGAGCGGATAGGCGGTCGGCGTGCCGAAGATCAGCGTGAAGCCGACGAAGAAGAGCGCGGCGAGCGGGATCGAGACCGCCGGCGGCATCACCAGCCGCAGCTTGTCGTTGGGGTGGTCGTGGTGGATCCCGTGGATGATGAAGTGCATGCGGCGCCCGAACGCGTTGTCGGGCTCCCAGTGGAAGACGAGCCGGTGCAGCCAGTACTCGGTCAGGGTCCAGATCCCGACCCCGCCGAGCGTCAGCAGCGCCATCTCCCACACTGCTTGGCCGCGGTCAGCGCCCAGCCACTCCATCGCGACGATCACCGGGATGAAGATGATCGCCGGGATCGAGGGATGGACCCGCGAGAAGAAGTTGAGGAATTCGCTCTCGAACAGCGGCGGCGAGTCCGCGAGCTTCTTGGTCCGGCCGTGAGCCTCCATTCGAGCCAATGGTAGCGACGGGCTGAGAGCCCCTGCCGACTTTCGCAAGACGCGGGGAAGATGTGACGGCTTTGTGTCAAGAACGTTGCGCTTTGCGGAATCAGGCGTCACGGGGGCGCAACGGCCTTGCAAATATGGCCGCCGTGCCGCGCAAGCCCAAACCCCCCACCTGCGAGCAGTGCTACTTCCGCAAGAAGCAGCTCTGCGCCCTGCAGCTCGAGGAGCCCTGCGCGACCTTCCGCCCGAACCGGCCTGAGGGCCTCGTCCCACCAAGGCAGCCGGTCTTGCTCATGCGGCCTCCTCGCTGGGCAAGCCAGACGCAACCTGCTTAGCGCTCGGGCGGCGCCGCATGGCGGCTATGTTTTGCGCCATGCCCGAACGTGACGTTTTCGCGAATTTCGCTCGAATGCGACGTGAGATGGATCAGATGCTCGGCGGGGCTTGGGGGCGCGCGACTTACGTGAGTCGAAGGAGCACCGGCTTCTCGCCCAACGTCGACGTCTACTACTGCGGCGATCCGCAGAGAGCTGTGGTGAAGGTCGATCTCGCCGGCGTCGATCTCGACCAGGTCGGGATCGAGGTCAGTGGGCGGCAGCTGGCGATCGTCGGCGAACGGCCGGTGCAGGAGACCGAGGGCCGGGTCTACCAGCAGGTCGAGATCCCCTCGGGCCCCTTCCGCCGCGTGGTCGAGCTGCAGGTCGACGTCGACGCCGACCAGGCCAAGGCGACCTACGAGGACGGCGTGCTGCGGATAGACCTGCCGCTGCGCGATCCCTCGCAGACGACCCGGCGAGTGCCGATCGGAAGGGACTAGGGGTGCCGGTGGAGGGCACGCCGGTGCTCGAGGTGGTCGAGTCCGAGCTCGACGCCGAGGACGCGATCCGCGCCAATCAGCCGCTGCCCGACGCCCTCCCGGTCCTACCGCTGCGCGAGACGGTCACCTTTCCCGAGACCCTGACCCCGCTCGCCGTCGGCCAGGAGCGCTCGATCAAGCTGGTCGACGACGTGCTCGGGACAAACCGCATGCTGGCGATGGTCGCCGCGCGCGATCCAGAGGACGAGGAGCCGGGGCCTGAGGGGCTCTACGACGTCGGCGTCGTCGGCATTGTCGCCCGCATGCTGAAAGTCCCCGACGGCACCCTGCGCATCCTCGTCCAGGGCACGCAGCGGGTGCGGCTCGGCCCCTACGTCGCCGAGGAGCCCTACCTGGTGGCGCGGATCGCCGAGCTGCCCGACGTGGTCGAGGAGGGCCCCGAGCTGGAGGCCCTCACGCGCAACGTCCAGCGCACCTTCTCGGAGATCGTCGAGCACATCCCCTACCTGCCCGAGGAGCTGCAGATGGCGGTGGCCAACATCGAGGACCCAGCCGCCCTCGGCCACCTGATTGCCGGCGCCCTGCGGATCACGACCGAGGAAAAGCAGGAGCTGCTGGAGGAGGCCGACGTCGCCGCCCGCCTGCGCCGGCTCTCGCAGATCCTTGCCCGCGAGCTCGAGGTGGTCCAGCTGGGCAGCCAGATCCAGTCCCAGGTCCAGTCCGAAGTCGACAAGGGCCAGCGCGAGTTCTTCCTGCGCCAACAGATGAAAGCAATCCAGGACGAGCTGGGGGAGGGGGACGAGCAGCAGGCCGAGGTCAACGAGCTGCGTGACCGGCTCGCAGAGGTGAAGCTGCCCGAGCACGCCCGCAAAGCCGCTGAGCGCGAGCTCTCGCGGCTGGAGAAACTGCCCCCGGCGGCGGCCGAGCATGGTGTCATCCGCACCTACCTCGAGTGGCTGGTCGAGCTGCCCTGGGCAACGGAGACCGAGGACAACCTCGACATCGCCCATGCCCGCGAGGTCCTCGATGCCGACCACTACGACCTGGAGAATGTTAAGGACCGCATCCTCGAGTACCTCGCGGTGCGCAAGCTGAAGCCTGATTCGCCGGGGCCAATCCTCTGCTTCGTCGGCCCGCCCGGCGTCGGCAAGACCAGCCTCGGACGCTCGATCGCCAAGGCGCTGGGCCGCGAGTTCGAGCGCATCTCGGTCGGCGGCGTCCGCGACGAGGCCGAGATCCGCGGCCACCGCCGCACCTACATCGGCGCCATGCCGGGGACGATCATCCGCGCCCTGCGCGACGCCGGCTCGCGCAACCCCGTCTTCATGATCGACGAGATCGACAAGATGGGAGCCGACTTTCGCGGCGACCCCTCCTCGGCGATGCTCGAGGTGCTCGACCCGGCGCAGAACGACAGCTTCCGCGACCACTACCTCGACCTCGAGTTCGACCTCTCCGAAGTCCTCTTCATCGCCACCGCCAACATCCTCGACACCGTCCCGATCCCACTCCAGGACCGGATGGAGACGATCGAGCTGGTCGGCTACACGCTGGAGGAGAAGCGCCACATCGCCCGCCGCTACCTCGTTCCCCGCCAGATCGACGCGAACGGGTTGAAGCCCTCGCAGATCGAGTTCTCCGACTCGGCCCTGACCGCGATCATCGAGGAGTACACGCGCGAGGCCGGCGTGCGCAACCTGGAGCGGCAGATCGGCGCGATCTGCCGCAAAGTCGCCCGCGACGTCGCCGAGGGCAAGAACAGCCGCAAGGCGAAGATCTCAGCGAAGCGGGCGCGCGAGCTGCTCGGCCGCCGCCGCGTCTTCGCCGAGCAGCGTCGCCGCACCAAGGACCCCGGCGTCGCAACCGGGCTCGCCTGGACGCCGACCGGCGGCGACGTGCTCTTCATCGAGGCGACCGCGATGCCGGGCGCAGGCAAGCTGACGATCACCGGCCAGCTCGGCGACGTGATGAAGGAGTCGGCGCAGGCGGCGCTCTCCTACGTGCGCGGCCACTGGCGCGATATCGCGCCCGGCCTCGACGAGAGCTGGTTCGCCGAGCATGACATCCACATCCACGTCCCGGCTGGCGCCGTGCCCAAGGACGGGCCCTCCGCCGGGGTGGCGATGACCGTCGCGCTGGCATCGCTGATCTCGGACCGGCCCGTGCGCAACGATGTCGCCATGACCGGAGAGGTGACCCTGACCGGCCAGGCGCTGCCGATCGGCGGGCTCAAGGAGAAGTCGCTGGCCGCGCAGCGAGCTGGGATCAAGCGGGTGATCGTGCCCAAGCGCAACGAAGGTGATGTGGCCGAGATCCCCGAGCACGAGCGCAGCGAGCTCGAGTTCGTCTACGTCGACGAGGTCTCGCAGGCGATCGCCGCGGCCCTCAGGTAACGACCATGGAGGCAGCCGAGGCCCTGGGCAGGGGCAATCTGTCGACGCTCTACGAGGCAACTCGTGCCGCGGCGCGCGCGCGTTCGCGGGCTTTCTGGGTCGTCGCTGGCCTGACCGTGCTCGCCGCCGGCCTGCGCTTCGTCACGCTCGGGGGCCAGGCCTACCACCACGACGAGGTCGTCACCGCCAGCCGCGTCCTGCGCGGCGACTTCTTCCACGCGATGGAAGCTGTCGGCTTCAGCGAGTCGGCGCCGCCGCTCTACTACGTCCTCGCCTGGGCCTGGACACAGCTGACCGGGACGGGCGAGCTCGGCCTGCGCTCGCTCTCGGCCCTGGCCGGGGTGGCGACGGTCCCGGTCGCCTACCTGCTCGGCGCCGAGCTGCGTGGCCGCCGCACCGGGATTGCCGCCGCCGCCCTGGTCGCCGTCAACCCGATGCTGCTCTGGTACTCGCAGGAGGCGCGCAGCTACGCGCTCCTCGTCCTGCTGACCACGCTCGCGACTCTCTACTTCGTCCGCGCCCTACGGGACGTGCCGTCACTTAAGCACCTATATGGACCTCCAAGTGGTGGCACGTCGGCAAGCGGGCGCCGGGACCTGACGCTGTGGGGGGTCTTCTCCGCCCTCGCCCTGGCGACGCACTACTTCGCGATCTTCCCGATCGCCTTCGAGGTCGCATGGCTGCTGTGGCGGCGGGGGCGTGCCGCCCTGCGCGGGCTCTGGATCGTCGCCCTTGCCGGGCTGGCGCTGGCGCCCCTCGTCATCCACCAGGCATCGCTCGGCCACGCCGAGTGGATCGGCGGGCGCAGTCTCGGCCACCGGCTCTGGGAGGTAGGAGTCACCTTCTTCGCCGGTGAGACCGGCGACATCATCGCCCGGCCGGAGACCCTGCTGCCCGCGGCGGTGCCCTTGCTGGCCGCCCTCGCCGCCCTCGCCTTGCTCGGCTTGCGGGGCGATCGCGAGGAGCGCCGGGCTGGCGGCCTGATGCTGGCGGTGGCGGCGGCCACGATCGTCGCCCCGCTGCTGCTGGCTCTTCTCGTCCCGGGCAAGGACTACGTCCTCGCCCGCAACCTGATTCCGGCGCTGGCGCCGCTGCTGGCCGCGATTGCGATCGGGGTGACTCTGCGCGCAGCCCGGCGCGGCGGCACTGCCATAGCCGCCGTCCTCGTCGCCTACTCGCTCGGCTTCAGCATCTGGGCCAGCGCTTCGCCGATGATGCAGCGACCGGATTGGGATGCCGTCGCGGCGCGCCTCGGTGAGCCCACGGCTCCACGGGCGACTGTTCTCTGGACGCTGGGGGCGGCCTCGCTGCGCTTCTACCTCTCGACCGGCTCCTTCCAGGCCGAGGCCTCCGAAGGCTTCTCCTGGAGCGTGCACGAGGTCAACTTCGTCTCCGACGGGCCGGCGCCGCCGGTACCCACCAGCCTCTTGGGGCCGCGCTTCCGCCAGGTGGCCTACGAACGCATCGGCCGTCTGCACGTGAGGCGCTACGTGCTGCCCGGCTCTGACCTCGCCCATCTGCGCCTGCGGCGCATCCGCAACGCCGACCTCGGGTTCCGCAGCAACGCGGTTCTCCTCGACGGGATTGGACCGGGCTGATAACGGGAAGTGAATTGGAGTTATCCTGAGCGTCCCCAGAGATTCCAGCGAGGAGATGGCATGACCAAGACGAAGGCGAACCAGGCCGCGGACCTCTATTCGACTGCCCGTGAAAACCCCTACGTGCAGCGCCTGATCGAGGACGAAGAGCTGCGTGACAGCCTCCGTGACGCCTTCGAAGCAGCTCGTGGCGCCTATGGCCGGGCGACCGGGAATGGCAAGGGCGCGGTCAAGGCCGTCAGCAGCGACAAGAAGGTGCAGAAGGATCTGCGCGCCGCTGCCGAGAGCCTGCGCGAGGCCTCCGAGCGACTGAAAGCGCCGAAGAAGCGCAAGAAGAGCCGCCTCGGGCGCCTCATCCTCTTCGCTCTCGTCGCCGGAGCGGTCGCGCTGGTGCTCAGCGAGGACGCCCGCAAGACCGTGCTCGACGCCCTCTTCGGCGCCGAGGAGGAGTTCGAGTACACCTCGACCACCAGCATCAACGGCGCCTAGAGCCGCTTCCGTGGGGCGCGGCGCCCGCCACGCGCCCTAGACTGAGTCAATGGAGGCAGCTACCAAAGAGCGCGAGCTGAGCGGGGAAAAGGCGCAGCGCATCGTCAACGCGATGCGCGAGAGCGTCGCCAAGCGCGGCGCCGCGGGCTCCACCTTCGAGCACGTTGCCCGCGAGGCTGGCGTCAGCCGGGGCCTGCTGCACTACTACTTCGGCACCAAGGAGCGGCTGCTGGTCGAGGTCGTCCGCCGCGACGCCGAGATCCGCGTCGCCCGCCTCGACGAACCGCTGGGCAACGCGGAGACCGCCGATGACGTGATCGACGTCCTGGTCGCCAGCCTCACCGACCTGATCGAGAACGAACCGGCTTTCTTCCTGCTCCTCTACGAGCTTTTCAGCGCCGGCCGCCGCAATCCCGAGATCCAGCACGAGGTCGGCCAGCTCTTCGACCGCACCCGCTCCCACGTCGCCGAGATCCTCGAGGCGAAGGAGCGCGAGGGCGTGCTCAGCCTGCGCTACGACGCAGAGGCGATCGTCGCCTACCTCTTCGCTGTCGCCGACGGCTTCGCGCTCCAGGCTCTCTCCGAGCCCGACCGCGACATCAGCGCCGCGCTTGCCGCCGGCGCAGCTTCTGCGCGCTTCCTGCTCGCGGGCGAGTAGTCCCGGCGGTACATTCCGCGGCTCCGAAGCCAGCCGAAGCATCCCGAGTGATCGTCCTCACAGTCTCGGCTGTCCCGCTGAGCGAAGCTGGCTAACCAGCCAATGCATGACGCGATGATCAAGCTAGCGGGGTTCCTGGCGCGCAGACGCCGCCTCGTGGTCATCGCCTGGGTCCTGATCGTCGTCGCTTCGTTGCCCCTTGCCGCCCGCCAGACCGAACACCTGACTGGCGGCGGCTTCGACGTGCCGGGGAGCGAATCGAAGGCCGTCGCCGACGCCATGCAGGGCGTGTTCGCCAGCAGGGCGAACGGGATCTCCGTGCTGCTGACGGCGGCGCCGGATGCGAGTGCCGCGGAGCGCGCCGCCGCCGTGCGGCGGGTGCGCAGCGAGGTTGCCCAGACCGACGGAGTCGCCTTGCCCCCGTCGGTCGCGCGTCGCGCCCAGATTCAGCTCCAGCGCGGTGACCACGCCCTGATCCCGCTCAGCAGTCAGGTCTCCCAGGACGAACTGGTCGACTCCGCCGTCGATTTGCGCGAAGGGCTCGATCCCGGCGCGGCAGAGAACGGAGTCACCCCCTACCTCGCCGGCCAGGCGACCGTCTGGGCGGGGATGCAGGAGCTCTCCAAGGAAGACCTAGCCAAAGCCGAGGCGGGCGGCTTCCCGGTCGTCGCCCTGATTCTGCTCGTCGTCTTCGGCTCGCTCGCGGCGGCCGCGCTGCCGTTGACGCTGGGCTTTGTCAGCGTGATCGTCACCGGCGCGCTGATCTACTTCCTCTCGCTGCAGATGTCCACCTCGGTCTTCGTCACCAACATGGCTTCGATGATCGGGATCGGCGTCGCCGTCGACTACTCGCTCTTCATCCTCGCCCGCTACCGCGAGGAGCGGCGCGACGGGCGTGACTGCGAAGAAGCGCGATCGGAGGCGCTGGCGACCTCCGGCCTCGCCGTCGCCTTCTCGGGCATCGCGGTGATCGTCTCGCTCGCGGGGCTCTGGATGGTCGACAACCAGGCGCTGCGCTCGATGGCGCTGGGGGCGATGACCGTGGTCGCCGTCTCGATCCTCACGGCGACCACCCTGCTTCCGGCCCTGATCGCGATGCTGGGCGATCGGGTGATGCCGGGCGGCATCGTGGCCCGAGTCCTCCGAGCGGTACGCCGTCCGTTCCAAGGTCGATCCGCCATCCCCGGACGCGGGAGCGGGGGGCCATCCATATCTGATTCTCCGGCCCCCCGCGGGAGCAGAGGAGATGGCGGAATTGATTCCTTCTGGGACAGGTGGGCTCGCCGCGTCATGGCCCGCCCCTGGACCGCTGTGGCCTTCTCCGCCGGCATCCTCCTCTTCCTCGCCGCGCCGCTGCTCTCGCTGGAGACGGGGACGAACGCGATCCAGCAGTTCCCCAAGGACAGCGACGTGCGCGTCGGCAACGAGCTCGCGGCCGAGCAGCTGGGTGGCGGCGCCGACCCTGTGCAGATCGTCGCCTCGTTCCCGGATTCCGTCGATCGCGCCGCGGTGGCCGCCTTCGCCGCCGAGCTGCGCGCCGAGCCGGGCGTCGGCGCGGTGCCGCCGCCCACCTTTGCCGGCGACAGCGCGCTGATCGAGGCGACCTCGACCGCGCCGAGTGACTCGGAGGCCGCTTCGGCGTTCGTCGGCCGGCTGCGCGATTCGGTCGTGCCGGCAAGCGGCCTGGCCGCGGTCGCGACCGTCGACGTCGGCGGCGAGACGGCTCGCACCGACGACGCCCGCGCGCAGATCTCAGGCTCGCTCTGGAAGATCGTCGGCTTCGTCCTCGCGCTCAGCTTCCTGGTCTTGATGGTGATGCTGCGCTCGCTGCTCCTGCCGCTGAAGGCGGTGCTGATGAACCTACTCTCGATCGGAGCCGCATTCGGCGTGCTTGTCGCGATCTTCCAGTGGGGTTGGCTCGACGGCATCCTCGGCTTCGAAAGCCTCGGCGCGCTGGACACGATCAACGTGCCGTTGATCTTCGCCATCGTCTTCGGCCTCTCGATGGATTACGAGGTCTTCCTCATGTCGCGAATCCGCGAGCGCTACATGGAGCATGGCGACAACGAGCGCGCCGTCGCCGAGGGCCTCGCCTCGAGCGCCCGCACGATCTCCTCTGCGGCGCTGATCATGAGCTCGGTCTTCGCCGTCTTCGTCCTAACCGGCGTTCCGTCGATCAAGGAGCTCGGCCTCGGCTGCGCCGTCGCGATCGCCCTCGACGCAACGCTCGTGCGGCTGATCCTGGTGCCGGCGGCGATGAAGCTGTTCGGCGACTGGAACTGGTGGATGCCCTCTTGGCTCGACCGGGTGCTGCCGCGGCTCAGCTTCGAGGGCGGCGGCGGCAAGGCGGAGCCCGAGCCGGCCGAGGCGTAATACCCTTCCCCGCCATGAGCGACGATCTCGCCTTCGCGGGCGCGGCGAAGCAGGCGGAGATGGTGCGGGCGGGGGAGGTCTCCCCGACCGAGCTGGTGCAGCTCTGCCTCGACCGGATCGCTCGGCTCGACCCACAGCTCAACTCTTTTCGCTCGGTGTTCGCCGAAAGGGCTCTGCTCGAGGCCGAGCAGGCTGAAGCACGGCTGAAAGGTGGCGATGGGAGGCCGCTGCTGGGTGTGCCAATCGCGATCAAGGACTGCGTCGACGTTGCCGGCGACGTCACCACCTACGGCACTGATGGCTTCGACGAGCCGGCGAAGGCGGACAGCGAGATCGTCCGGCGGTTGCGCGAGGCAGGCGCAGTGTTGATCGGCAAGACGACCTTGCCCGAGCTGGCGATCTGTGGCTTCACCGAGACCGCGACCTGGGGCGTGACCCGCAATCCCTGGGACCCGCAGCGCACGCCGGGCGGCTCGAGCGGGGGCAGCGCCGCTGCCGTCGCGGCCGGGTTGGTGCCGATCGCACTCGCGACCGACGGGGCCGGATCGATCCGCATCCCGGCAGCCTCCTGCGGGCTGGTGGGGCTGAAACCACAGCGTGGCCGCGTCTCGCTCCTGCCCGACCTCGAACACTGGAATGGCCTCTCCGCCTATAACTGCGTCAGCCGCACCGTCTATGACACGGCGCTCTGGCTCGACCTGGTCAGTGGCGGCTCTCGGGAGCCTGGTGCGCCCGGCCCCCCCGAGCGGCCGTTCGCAGAGTCAGCGCGAACTGCGCCGGGGAAGTTGCGGATCGCTTGGTCTACGGCCCCACCCCGCGCTGCGGCTCCCCCCACGGTCTCCGACGTTGCCAAGGGCGCCGTGGGCAGCACCGCCGAGCTGCTGGCTGGGCTTGGCCACGACGTCAGGCAGAAAGATCCGCAGTGGGGCGGCATCGGCAACAACATCACGCCGCGCTACCTGCGCGGGATTGCGGAAGACTTCGCCAGGGTGCCGCACCCGGAGCGGCTCGAACGACGCACTCGTGGCTTCGCGCGGCTGGGCCGGTTGATCCCGGACGGGTTATTCCAGAAAGCCGGGCAAGCGGAAGCCGCCGATGCAGCTCGGGTCAACGCCATCTTCGATTCCCACGACGTGCTGATGACGCCGGTGATGGGCGGTACCGCTCTGCCGGTTCGGCAATGGGAGGGGCGTGGCGCGCTGCAGACCGTGCTCGGCATGAGCCGCTTCTATCCCTACTGCGTGCCCTGGAACCACCTCGGCAACCCGGCGATGTCGGTGCCCGCCGGCTTCGCCGCGGACGGCATGCCGCTGGCGGTCCAGCTCGTCGGCCGCCCCGGCGACGAGGCGACCCTCATCTCGTTGGCCGCTCAGCTCGAGGCCGAGCGGCCCTGGGCGGACAAGCGCCCCGTGATATAAGCCCCTGGTGATCAGGGTTTGGCCGAGTATTCGGCGTTCATCACTGGGCTTGCTCGTGGCCTGTTGCTTCGTCTTTGCCCCCGCAGCCCAAGCGGACTGGCTGGCACCCGTCGATGTGTCGGAGAGCGGTGAGCACATCGGCGGCGCCCGGGTCGTGCTCGACTCGGCGGGGAACGCGACCACGGTGTGGGATCGCTGGAACGGCGAGGTCACGGTGGTCGAAAGTGCATATCGCCCCGCTGGCGGTAGTTGGCAAGCGCCGGTCGTCCTCTCCGTGCCCGAAGACGGTGGCTCGGGTGAGCCGCCGCCGTTTACCCCGAATGGTCAATCTGCGCGCGTCGCAGTCGACGCTGACGGTGATGTGACCGTTGTCTGGGAAACCTACGCAGGCGACAAAATGTTGGTCCAGTCGGCTTCGCGGTCGGCGGGAGGGAGCTGGCAGGCGCCAGTCACCGTTGGCGAGATGAAAATTGCGATGGCACCGGAACCATGGGTCGCGGTCGATGCGGCTGGGAATGCGACCGCGGTATGGAAGAAATCCGAAGTGATTCAGGCGGCGTTCAAGCCCGATGGCGAAGGCTGGCAAGCTCCGGTGCCGATCTCCGATCCGGAAGACGAGTCCTACGTCCCGCAGGCTGCGGTGAATGCCGACGGGGACGCGACCGTTGTATGGATGGAGGCCGAAGGCTCCAGCTACGTTGTGCGCGGTGCCATCCGGCCCGCCGGCGGCAGCTGGGAAGCACCCTCGCTCGTTTCGGCAGCAGGCGAATCTGCCGGCAACCCGCACATCGCGCTCGATCCCGACGGCGACGCAATGGTCGTCTGGCGCGGGGAGCACGAAGGGCAGGAAGTTGCCCGCGCTGCCTACAGACCTACCGGCGGCGCCTGGCAAGCACCGGAGGACGTTTCAAACCCAGGCGAACACGTCCAGCAGTTGCGCATCGCCCTTCATGAGGGCGGCGAGGCGACCGTGGTCTGGGCCGGATCGACGAGTGAAGTGGGCACTCACGATGTCGTCCGGGCTGCTCGTCGGCCAACCGGTGAAGGTTGGGAATCACCCGTAGACCTATCCGACCCGGACGAGAATGCGTTTCCGGCGGATGTGGCGTTTGATGCCGACGGCAATTCCGCTGTCGTCTGGGGGCGCTCTGATGGGACCCACCAGATCATTCAGGCCGCATATCGCCCGGTCGGTGCTGGCTGGGAAGCGCCGATCGATCTTTCCGAAGCTGGCGCGGACGCTATGGACGCCGTTGTCGTGCTCGGCGCGCCTGGTGTGTCCACTGCAGCCAAAGGAGTAGCGACGGCACTTTGGACCAGGGTCGAAACCGTGCCGTGCCCCGGTAAATCCCCGTGCTACTCCTACACTGTTCAGGCGGCTGGGTATGACGCCTTTCCGGCCCCCTCCGAAGGCCTCGAGGTGCCGGAGGCCGGGGTCGCGGGGGAGCCGATAGAAATCTCGGTCCCGCCGCAGAACATCTGGTCGCCGCTGCTTGATTTCGGTGACGGAGCGACCGCAGCAAGCGTCAGCGCCACCCACGTGTATGCCGAGCCCGGCGAATACACCGTGCGGTTTTCGAGCACCGAGGTGCTCGGCTACCCGTCGAGCGCTGAGCGGACGATCACGATTGCCCTCCCGGAAGACGAAGAAGGGTCGGATGACGAAGGCGACGATGAGGGCAATGGGGAAAGCGCCGGTCCGCCGAGCGGGGGCTCCTCTCCACCGTCGGTTAGCTCGCCGCCAAGCGTGAGCTCTGTGCAGCCAGGCCCAGGACTCTCGGCGGGCTGTTTGGCTGCGATGACTGATCGCAAACGCGCATCGCGCCTTCTTCGCAATCTCCGGGTGCGCCTCGAGAACGCTGCGAATTCCGCCTCTGCGAGACGGTTGCGAAGCAAGAGATTCCAGGCAGCCGCTGCGCTTCGGCGGGCCCGCGGGCGGCAGACCGCCCTCTGCGGATCTGCCTAGCCGTCTCGCCGCCCCCTGGGTCGTCGCTAGCGGAAGACCTTGCGCAGGCGCGCGATCTCGCGCACTTTGCCGCGCGGGCGGATGCGGCGCTGCAGGATCATCTTCAGCGGGCTCGCGTCGGGTTTGCCCATCGCGACGAAGTCACCCCAGCTCGTCTCCAGGGTCAGCGTCGGATCGGGCGCCTCGCCGGGCTCGGCCCGGGTCGAGCCGTTGTCGAGCGTCAGGTGCCAGGGGTCGGCGTCGCTGAAGCGGTACTGGTAGACGAGCGGCGAGCCATTGGCAGCCTTCGGGTCGGCGACGCGCTTGATCACGTCGAAGTAGAGGCGCTGGGTCTCCGGTGAGGCGTCCGGGACGGGTCCGTCGGGCGGGCCGAGGACGCCGGCCTCCATCAGCTGCACCTGGCGCGCCGCGACCTCCTCGGCCGAGGCCTCGGGGTCGAAGGGGAAGACACCGGGAGGCATCTCCTCGGTCGGGTAGCCGATCGTGCGCCAGCGCTGGCGGATCAGTTTCAGGCCGAAGGCGAAGATGTCCTCGAGTGAGAAGCCGTAGCACTCGGTGTAGGAGCGGTCGAAGTTGGGTGGGTAGAACACCGCCGGTCCGTAGGGGAGCGTTTCGCGCAGCAGCTCGACGACGGCCGCCCGGTTCTCCTCCCAGCCCGGGTTGCCTTCCCCCAGCAGTTCGGAGAGAACCTTGACGCCGAAGCCGATGTGCCGCTGCTCGTCTTTGGAGACGTTGCCCATCCCGTCGCTGAAGCCGGGCATCGTTTCTTTAGATGCGAAGAAGTCCTCGATGAAGTGCTGCCCCGGCTGAGCAAGGCTGCCCTCGACGATCAGGTGGTAGAGGGTGATCGCCTGCGCGTACTTGGGCAGTGAGCGGTCCTTGCGCAGTTCCTCGGCCATCAGGTCGAGCCGGTCGAAGATGCCGCGGTAGCCCCAGTTGAGCTGCGGCATGGTGGAGGAGAGGGTCTGCTGGATCGAGTCGCCGCCGACCCCGATCACCTCCTTGAAGAAGCGGTGGAAGAAGATCGAGTGGCGGACCTCGTCGACCTGCTGGGTGGCGAGGAAGTAGGACTGCTCCTCGGTCGGGGCGGCGTTGATGTAGGGGGCGAGGGTGTCGGCGACCCGGTCCTCGCCGTAATAGAACATCGAGTAGATCCACATCGCCGAGCGTCGCTGGATGTCGCTCAGGGCCTCCCAGCCCTTGCGGTCCTCGGAGAAGTCGATGTCGTAGGCGCTCCAGTTGCCGTGCTCCCAGCGCTGGTAGAGGTCGACGTAGGTGACGTTGTCCATCAGGCTCTGGGATGCGACGCTCATCTCTCTCCTTCGTTCGGGCGCGGGGCGCGCCTCCGGGGCTCCGTAGAGCGCAGATTACCGCGATCCTGGCCAGCCAGCCAGTTCTTCCTCAGTGACTTCGTCACACAGCGGCGGGAGTCTCGATCTCCCGCTTGAGGATCTTGCCGGTGGGGCCCTTGGGAAGGTCGTCGAGGAACCAGACGATGCGCGGGTACTTATAGGCGGCGATGCGGTCCTTGACGTAGGCGCTGATCTCCTCCGGGCTCAGCTGCTCGCCCTCCATCAGGACGACGGCGGCGCCGATCTCCTCGCCCCACTCGTCGTGGGGAACGCCGAGGACGGCGGCTTCGCGGATCTTCGGGTGCTCGTAGAGGACTTCCTCTACCTCGCGCGGGTAGACGTTGTAGCCGCCGCGGATGATCAGGTCCTTCTTGCGGTCGACGATGAAGAAGTAGCCGTCCTCGTCGGTGCGGGCCATGTCGCCGCTGTGGAACCAGCCGCCCCGCATCGCCTCCTCGGTCGCCTCGGGGCGCTGCCAGTAGCCCTTCATGATGTTGTGGCCGCGGATCACGATCTCGCCGACCTCGCCCTGGGCCACCTCCTCGTCGTTCTCGTCGACCACGCGCATCTCGACGCCTTCGAGCGGGGTGCCGATCGAGCCCGGCTTGCGCTCTTTGCCGGGATGGTTCGAGGAGGAGACGGGCGAGGTCTCCGATAGCCCATAGCCCTCGAGCACGATCGCGTCGAACGCCTGCTCGAAGCCGCGCAGCACCTCGACCGGCATCGAGGCGCCGCCGGTGATGCAGGTGCGCAGCGTTGAGGTGTCGAAGCTCTCGCGCTCGGGGTGGTGGAGGAGGGCGCCGAACATCGTCGGCACGCCGTAGAAGTGGGTGACGCGGTCGCGCTGCATCGTCGCCAGCGCCTCGCCGGGCTCGAATTTCGGCACCAGCGTGAGGCAGGCGCCGACGCTGAGCGAGGCGTTCATCGCGACCGTCTGGCCGAAGGAGTGGAAGAGGGGGAGCGAGCCGAGGACGACGTCGCCGGCGGCGATCTCGCAGGTGTTGCGGGAGGAGACGTCGGCGTTGCGCCAGAGGTTGGCGTGGGTCAGCTCGGCGCCCTTTGGCTTACCGGTCGTGCCCGAGGTGTAGAGGATGACTGCGGTGTCGTCCTCGCTGGTCTCGGTCAGGCCGGCGGTGGGCTCGCGCTCCGCCAGGGTCGCGGCGAAGCTGGCCGGCTCGACCTCGATCAGCTCGGTCCCCACCTCGGCGGCGCCCGCCTCCGCCTCCGCGGCGAAGCCGTGCCAGGCGAGCAGCAGCTTGGCGCCCGAGTCCTCCAGGTAGAAGGCGATCTCGCGCCGCTTTAGCAGCACGTTCATCGGCACGACCGTGGCGCCGGCGCGGAGGACGCCGTAATAGGCGACCGGGAACTGGGGAACGTTCGGCAGCATCACGCCTACCCGGTCGCCTGGCTCGATGCCCTTCTCGCCGAGCAGGGTCGCCAGCCGGGCGCTGAGATCGTCGAGCTGCGCGTAGTTGAGCTCGTTCTCCCCAAGCCGGATCGCCGGCGCATCCGGTGAGCGCTCAGCGCTCTCGGTCAGTAGCGATGCAAGGTTAAGGCCCATGGCGTGTGAGAATAACTCCAGATTTTTGCTTAAGATATTTCGCGTGATTATTTTGCTTCTAGTGATCGTGGTCTGCATTGGCCTTATCGCGGGAGGTGACGACACCCCCTCAGCGTCGAGGGCAGCCGGATCGAACGGCCTCTCGACCAGCGCGAACCGCTCTCAGGACGGTGCCGCTGCTGCCGCATCCGAAGTGGGGAAGACCAAGCCGCAGGTCCAACCGGAGGCTCCGGCGCCGGCGAAGCTGGAAGTGACGGATCTCGTAGCTGGGGCCGGGACCGAAGCCAAGGAGGGTGACGTCGTCACGGTCCACTACGTCGTCGTCCTGCAAAAAAACGGCAAAGAGGCCTACTCCTCGTGGGGTCGCAAGCCGCTCAGCTTCGAACTTGGCGGGGGCGGTGTGACTGCCGGCTGGGAACAGGGAATCAAGGGAATGAGGAAAGGTGGCCGCCGCGAGGTGGCCGCGCCTGCGAGCCTTTCCTACGGCAAAGCCGGCGACCCGCCGACGGTCGGACCGAACGAAGCACTGGTGTCTGTGATCGACCTGCTCGAAGTCAAAGACCCCGCCCCTGCTCGAGGGCCGGCGTCCTCCCCTTGACGTCTTCTGCCGGCCCCTTGTTGCGCTTTGCCATGACCCAGGCGAAGCTACCGCCGGTGAAGAGCATGAAGGTGGCGTAGACAGCGGCGGGGATCGCAACGTCGGTGGCCAGCGTGGCGCCGACCGCGATCGCCAGCGCCGAGTTGTGGATCCCGAGCTCGAGCGCGATCGCCGTCGCCTGGCGGTCGTCGAGCCTGGCCAGCTTGGAGATCGTGAAGCTGAGGAGCATCGCCGCGAGGTTGAGCGCCAGCGCGGCGCCAGCGACGTCGGCGACGTTCTCGGCCACCGTGTCGTACTCGCTGGCGATCGCGCCGACGACGACGATCGCGAAGAGGCTGAGCGCAAAGCGGCGCACGCGGGGGTAGGTCGCATCCACCCAGGCGGGGTTTCGCCGTCGCATCTCCATCCCGATCGCGACCGGGACGATCGTGATCGCGAAGACCCGGGCGACCACCCCGAGCATGCTCACGTCGCCGATGTCCGTGGCGCCGAAGTGGTTGGCCGACAGCTCGAGGAAGAGGGGCACGGTGATCATCGCGCAGACGCTGCTGATCGCGGTCATCGTCACCGACAGCGCCGTGTCTCCGCGCGACAGGTGGGTCAGCATGTTGGCCATCATTCCGCCGGGCGATGCGCCGAGCAGGACGAGGCCCACCGCCAGCGTCGGCGGCAGGGCGAAGAGCTCCGCCATCGCGACGGCGAGCAGCGGTGAGATCAGCGCTAGGTTGAGCATCCCGATCGCGACCCCGCGCGGCGCCACCAGCACCCGCCGGAAGTCCTCACGGGTCAGGGTGAGGCCAAGGCTCCACATGATCACGGCGATCGCGGCGGGGAGCACGAACGAGGTCAGGATCGGGCTGTCCATTGCCGGGACCCTATTGAGCGGTTGCCGCGAAGCCGGCCTGAGCCGCGATTGCTTAGGATGCCCGCAGCATGAAGAGGCTCGTCTTGATCATCCTTGCCTGCGCGGCCCTCATTGTGGCCGGCTGTGGCGACGACGACTCTTCGACCGATACGGCCGCCTCGACGGATTCGGCAGCGGCGGAAGCGCCCGAATCCAGCGGTGACGCCTCGGATCGCAGCAAGCCCGAAGTCACGGTGCCGAGCGGCGCGCCGCCGAAGCAGCTCGAAGAGACGGAACTGATCGAAGGCACCGGAGCCGAAGCCAAAGCGGGCGACGAAGTCACCGTTCAGTACGTCGGCGTCAACTTCAAGAACGGCCAGGAATTCGACTCCTCTTGGAGCCGCAGCGAACCGTTCAGCTTTACCCTCGGCGCCGGCGAAGTGATCCCCGGCTGGGATCAGGGCGTCGAAGGCATGAAGGTCGGCGGCCAGCGCCAGCTGGTCATTCCACCGGAACTCGCCTACGGCGAAGCCGGGGCCCCGCCGGCGATAGCACCGAACGAAACGCTCGTGTTCGTGATCGACCTGCTTGAAGTCGGCTAGCCGAACCCTCGTTGCCGAGCGCCTCACGGCGCAGGCCCTCGCCGGGCCGCCGCTGAGCCGCCCCATAGACGTCGCCGAGCGACTGCTTGCCGTGCAGGGGCAGGACCCACGCGGCTTCCGGCTCGCGGTGCGGGCGCGCACCGACGGCCTCACCGCCGCCGACGTCGAGCGGGCCCTGGCCGATCGGGAGCTCCTCGTCACCTGGCTCAACCGCGGCACCCTGCACCTCGTTCGCAGCGAGGACTACCCGCTGCTGCAGGCGCTGACCACGCCGCCGCTGCTCACGTCGAGCACGCGGCGGCTGCGCCAGGAGGGAGTCAGCGAGGTGCAGGCCGAGCGCGCGTTACGGACGATCGAGAAGGCGCTCGCGGAGGAGGGGGCCCTGACGCGTGCCCAGGTGCGCGAGCGACTCGACTCCGCCGGTCTGCGGACCGAGGGCCAGGCGCTGCTCCACCTCCTCTTCCTCGCCGCCGTGCGCGGGATCGTGGTGCGCGGGCCGATGATCGGCAAGCAGCATGCCTACGTCCTGGTCCACGACTGGCTCGGCGAGCCGCGACCGGTCGACCGGGAGAAGGCGTTGGCCGAGCTGGCGCGTCGTTACCTGGTCGGCCACCAGCCGGCCGGCGATCGCGACCTGGCGAGGTGGGCCGGCCTGCCGCTGCGCGACGCCCGCGCCGGCCTCGCGGCGATCGCTTCGGAGCTGGAGCAGGACGGCGACCTCGTCCGCCTCGCAAAGCGCCCCGCTCCGGAGGAGATCCCGCCGCCGCGCCTGCTCGGCGCCTTCGACCCCGTCCTGCTCGGCTGGACCTCGCGCGAGGACATCCTCGGCCCACACACGAGCCTCGTCACCCGCAACGGCATCTTTCACCCCTTCGCGATGGTCAAAGGCCGCGCCGTCGCCAAGTGGGGATTGGCGGGCGGGAAGCTGACGATGGAGCCGCTGCAGCCCTTGCCGGCCAGAGCCGTCAAGGCGCTCGACGCCGACGCTGCTGCCGTGACCCGTTTCCTCAGCGCGGCTGGCTGACTAGCTGAGCTTCGGGCTTTGCCAGGGCTGGGCCAGGCGGTTGGCCAGCTCGTCGGCGAGTCCCTCGATCGGGACCCGGGACTGCTCTAGGGAGTCGCGGTCGCGGAGGGTGACGGTGTCGTCCTCCATCGTCTGGTGGTCGACGGTTATTCCCCAGGGGGTGCCGATCTCGTCCTGGCGGCGGTAGCGCTTGCCGATCGAGCCGCCCTCGTCGAACTCGGCCGGGACGCGGCGGCGGACCTGCTCGAAGATCTCGCGGGCCTTCTCCGGCATGCCCTCCTTGGAGACGAGGGGCAGGATCGCGACCTTGACCGGGGCGAGGCGGGGGTGGAGGCGCAGCACCGTGCGCTGGCGTCCCTCCACTTCCTCGACGTCGTAGGAGTCGACCAGGAAGGCGAGGGTGGCGCGGTCGGCGCCCGCGGCCGGCTCGATCACGTGCGGCACGTAGCGCTCTTTGGTCTGCTGGTCGAAGTACTCGAGCTTCTCGCTGCTGAACTTGGCGTGCTGGGTGAGGTCGAAGTCGCCGCGGTTGGCGATCCCCTCGAGCTCGGACCAGCCGATCGGGAAGAGGTACTCGATGTCACTCGTCGCCGAGGAGTAGTGGGAGAGCTCGTCGGCGCCGTGGGCGCGCACGCGCAGGAAGCCGGGGCGGATGCCGAGCTCGGTGTACCAGCGCTCGCGCTCGTCCATCCAAGTCTTGTGCCACTTTTCGGCTTCGGCCGGCGGCACGAAGAACTCCATCTCCATCTGCTCGAACTCGCGCGTGCGGAAGATGAAGTTGCCGGGGGTGATCTCGTTGCGGAAGGACTTGCCGATCTGGGCGATACCGAACGGCGGCTTCTTGCGGGCGAAGCTGAGCACGTTCTTGAAGTTGATGAAGATGCCCTGCGCGGTCTCCGGCCGCAGGTAGACCTCCGAGCCCTCGCCGGCGACCGGGCCGACGTGGGTCTCGAACATCAGGTTGAACTGGCGCGGCTCCGAGAGCTCGCCGCCGCACTCCGGGCAAAGCAGCTCGCCGCTCGAGTCCTTGCCTTCCCTCTCCAGGTCCTCGCGCAGGTGGTCCTCCCGCCAGCGCCGCTTGCACTTGCCCAGGCACTGCACGAGCGGATCGGTGAAGCCTTCGAGGTGCCCGGAGGCCTCCCAGACCCGGGGATGCTGGAGAATCGCCGAGTCGAGGGCGACGATGTCGTCGCGCTCCTGCAGCATCGCCCGCCACCACTCGGCTTTGACGTTGTTCTTCAGCAGCACCCCGTAATGGCCGTAGTCGTAGGTCGAGCCGAGGCCGCCGTAGATCTCCGAGGAGGGGAAGACGAAGCCGCGCCGTTTGCACAGCGCGACGATCTCCTCCATCGAGATCCCCTCGGTCTGGATGTCTTGGCCGGCCGTTCCCATGGCCGGAACCGTATCGGCTGCGATAATCGCCGACCTTAATGCCGATCTACGAGTACAAATGCGCCAACGGCCACGTCTTCGACGTGATCCAGAGGATGAGCGACGAGGCGCTCACCGAGTGCCAGGAGTGCGGCGCCCCTGCCGAGCGCGTTCTGCACCCGGTTGCGATCCACTTCAAGGGCTCCGGCTTCCACAACACCGACTACGGGAAGAAGAAGACCCCGAGCAACGGAAGCTCTTCCGAGGGAAGCTCCTCGGACAGCTCGAAGGACTCTTCGGACTCGAAGAAGCCAGAGTCCAAGCCAAGCGATTCAAAAGCGCCCGCCAAGACGGACTAAGCGCTTTTGCTGGGACGGAGGGGTCGCCTCGACGATGCCTCGAAAAGCCCCGGCAGGTGATTCTCGGTCGCGAAGCGGCACCAGATTCCACCGCCGAAGGCGGTGGTGGGCACTCGGCGAGGCGACCCCTCCGTCCCTAGCCCAGCAGCTTCTTGGTCGCGCGGCGGCGCTCGGAGTCCGGTACTTCGATTGAGCCGGCCGGACCAGGGGAGCAACCGGAGTTTTCACCCTCGCAGAGCACATCGGCCTCACTTTCGCCACCTATAGCTGCGGCAAGGATGAGCTGGGGCATGGTGAGGAAGCCCATGTCGCTGACGAAGGCCTTGGGCGCGTCCCAGCCGATGATCGGGCCCTTGACGAAGTTGTAGGGGAGGCGGAGGGGGTCGGTGAGGCGGCCCTTGATGCCAGCGATCACCGCTTGCTGGGCCTTGGCCCGGTCGAAGTCGTCATAGCCGAGGCTGTAGGCGCTCGGTCCTGGCCCGGGACAGGGACTGGGCTTGCGGATGCGGGCGTAGATCAAGGCCTTTTCGCCGTCCAGCGTGTTCTCGCCCTTGGCCAGACGCACGGTGCCGCCGCCTTGCCCGCCGCCGGCGCCGCCAGAGATGTCGGCGCAGATCTTCACCGGCACGTCGACGACGACGCCGCCGACTGCGTCGATCAGGTCTTCGAAGCCGGTGAAGTCGACGATCGCGACGTGGTCGACTTCGATCTCGAGGAAGTCTTCGACCGCTTCGATCTGCGCCGCGGCGCCGCCGAAGGCGTAGGCGCCGTTGATCTCCTGCGGGTTCTGCCCGGGGATCTCGGCGTAGGCGTCGCGCGGGATCGAGAGTTTGCGGAAGGCGCCGCCGCCGGCGCGGATCAGCATCAGGGTGTCGGCGCGGAATTCGCCGAACGAGCACTCGCCGTGGGGGGCATCGCCGTGCGACTGCTGCTCAAAGCACTCCTCCGATGGGGCGCCGCCCGGCTCTTTGGTGTCTGGCGGTCGGGCATCGGTCCCGAGCACGAGGATCGTCTGGGCGCTGGGCAGCAGCAGCGGGTCGCCGTGGAGGGTCGACTTCGCCTCGCCGGAGAGCTTGAAGGACTGCAGCTGGGCAGAGACGGCGAAGGCGAGGAAGCTGAGGAAGATCCAGGCGCCCGCCGCGATGCCGACCCATTTTAAGCCTGTGCGCAGCCAGGCCCGATCCGGCCGCGGACCGCGCTCACGGCCTGGACCGCCGGGCCTGCCGGGCAGCTTCGGCGCTTTCCACTCGCGCTCGCGCAGACCGGAGAGGTCGGGCTTGCGGAAGCGCGAGAAGAAGCCCCGGCGGGCTCGGTAGACCTTGTAATCGGGCGGCCCGGGGGGCCGCTGCTCGCCGTCGCCTGCCATGAAAGAGTTAGCAATCATGCCGATGCCCGCGGTCGCCCGCCTAAAGATATGAGTCAGCCGGAAGCGATAGGCATCGATCTGGGCGGCACCAAGATGCTGCTCGGGGTCCTCGACGGCGAGTCGAAGACGGTCTGGGAGAGCCGCGAGCGATCTGCCGGGGAGGCCGAGGACGACCTCGTCGAGCTGCTCGTGCGCGAGATCGCCGAGGCGCGCGCGGAGCGGGCTGGTGTCGAGACTGTCGGGATGGGTATCCCGGCGACGATCGATCACGAGAAGGGCCTCGCGATCGCCGCGGTCAACCTGCCGATCGAGGATCTGCCGATTCGCGACCTGGTGGTCGAACGGACCGGTCTGCCCACCTTCGTCGACAACGACGCCAATGTGGCGGCCCTCGCCGAGCACCTCTTCGGCGCCGCCAAGGGGGCCGAGAACGCGGTGATGCTGACGATCGGCACCGGGATCGGCGGCGGCCTGATCCTCGGCGGCGAGATTTACCGCGGCTCGACCGGCGCCGGCGCTGAGCTCGGCCACATGGCGATCCAGATGGACGGGCCGGGCTGCCAGGGCAACTGCCCCAACCGCGGCTGCGTCGAGGCATTCGCCTCCGGAACCGCGCTTGGCCGCGAAGGCCTGGCGGCCGCCGAAAGCAACCCCGGCTCCGCCCTGGGCAAGTTGCTCGCCGCGGGCGAGCCGGTGGATGGAAAGGCGGTCACGGTCGCGGCGCAGAATGGCGACGCGACCGCGATCGAGGTCTTCGATCTCGTCGGCAGCCGCCTCGGCGTCGCCCTCGCCAGCTTCGCCAACATCTTCGAGCCGGAAGTGATCGTGGTCGGCGGCGGCGTGATGGCGGCCGGGGACCTGCTGCTCGATCCGGCGCGGCGCGAGCTGCAGGCACGGGCGCTGACGCCGATGAACCGGACCCCCGTCGTCCCGGCCGAGCTTGGCGCCGACGCGGGGATGATCGGCGCCGCCGCGATGGCTCGGATCGAACTGGAGAAGGCGGGCTGATGCCGGGCGAGCTGATCGTCTGCCCGACCCCGATCGGCAACCTCGACGACATCACGATCCGCGCCCGCGACGCCCTCGTCGCGGCCGACTACATCGCCTGCGAGGACACCCGCCGCAGCGGTGGCCTACTCGACAAGCTCGGCATCCGCCCGGCGCCGCCGCTGATCTCGATCCACGAGGGAAACGAAGCGCCGCGCGCGATCGAGCTGGCGCAGCGGGTCGAACGGGGCGAGGTTGTCGTGCTCGTCTCCGACGCCGGCATGCCGGCGATCTCCGACCCCGGCTTTCGCCTGATCCGCCGCTGCATCGACCGCAACCTCGACGTCACCGTCCTGCCCGGCCCGTCCGTGGTGCCGATGGCGCTGGTCGCCTCCGGCATGCCGACCGACCGCTGGCGCTTCGAGGGCTTCCTGCCCAAGCGCTCCGGTGAGATGGAGCGCGTGCTGCGATCGACCGAGACTGTCGTGGCCTTCGAGTCCCCGCGCCGGATCGGCGACTCGCTCGCGGCGCTGGCGGCGATCGCCTCCGATCGCCCCGCCGCGGTCTGCCGCGAGCTGACCAAGATGCACGAGGAGGTCTCCCGCGGCACCCTGGCCGAGCTGGCGCGCCGCTTCCGCGGCGACGTCAAGGGCGAGATCGTCTTGGTGATCGCGCCGGCCTCGGCCGACGACCACGACAAAGACGTCGCCTTCGCCGTCGACGCCCTCCGCCATCTGGTCCAGTCGGGCGCCCGCCCGCGCGCCGCGGCCAGCGTCGTCGCCGCCCTGACCGGCACCCGCGCCAACGACCTCTACCGGGCGCTGACCGGCCGCGAGCCGCGCAAGTGAGTGGTTGAGCTTTGGTTCGCTATGCGGTTCAAACCTCAACCACACCGTTGAACTAGCCTGGCCAGCGATGTCCTACTACGTCACCACGCCGATCTACTACGTCAACGCCGAGCCCCACCTCGGCCACGCCTACTCGACGTTGGCGGCTGACGTGCTTGCACGCCACATGCGCCAGCGGGGCGAGGACGTCTTCTTCCTCACCGGCACCGACGAGCACGGCGAGCCGGTCGAGAACGCGGCCGAGCGCGAGGGGGTGACGCCGCAGGAGCTCGCCGACCGCAACGCCGCCAAGTTCGAAGAGCTGATGCCGGTCATCGACGCCACCAACGACTTCTTCATCCGCACCTCCGATCCGCGCCACGCCGAGAAGGTCGCCGAGATCATGCAGCGGGTCTACGACAACGGCTGGGTCAGCAAGGGCACCTACGAAGGCTGGTACTGCCCGCGCTGCGCCGACTTCAAGACCGAGCGCGAGCTCGGCCCCGGGCAGACCTGCCCGATCCACGAGATCCCGCTGGAGAAAGTGCGCGAGGAGAACTGGTTCTTCCGCCTCTCCGCCTTCCAGGACCGCCTCGAAGCGCTCTACGAGGAGCGGCCCGACTTCGTCGTCCCGGAGTTCCGCCGCAACGAGGCGGTCTCGTTCATCAAGGGCGGGCTGGAAGACGTCTCGCTCTCGCGGCCGAAGCTGAAGTGGGGGATGCGGCTGCCTTGGGACCCCGAGCAGCGGATGTACGTCTGGTTCGACGCGCTGCTCAACTACGTCACCGCGCTCGGCTTCGCCCGCGAGGGGGAGGACCTGACCGCGCGCTACTGGCCGGCGAGCCTGCACGTGATGGCCAAGGACATCCTCAAGTTCCATGCGGTGATCTGGCCGGCGCTGCTCTGGGCGGCGGACCTCGAGCCACCGCAGCGGATGGCGATCCACGGCTATCTGATGATGGGTGAGAAAAAGATGTCGAAGTCGCTCGGCAACGTGCTCGACCCCTTCGAGGCGATCGATCGCTTCGGCGCCGACGCGCTGCGCTTCTACTGCTTCCGCGAGGTCAGCTTCGGCCAGGACGGCTCGATCTCGACCGCGGGCTTCGAGGCCCGTTACGAGACCGAGCTCGCCAACGACTTCGGCAACCTGGCGAGCCGCGTCCTGGCGATGGTCGATCGCTACCGCGACGGGGTCGTGCCCGAGGCCCAGGTCGACGCCGTGCTCGAGGAGGACTTCGAAGGTGTGGTCGAGCGCTTCAGCGAGCTGCTCGACCGGGCCGAGCTGACGCAGGCGCTGGAGGAGGCCTGGAAGCTGGTGCGGCGCCTCAACCGCTACGTCGAGGAGACCCGCCCCTGGGAGCTGGCCAAGGACGAGGCCGACCCCGCGCGCCTCGACGAGGTCCTCTACAACCTGGTCGAGGGCCTGCGAGCAACGACCCTCCTTCTCGTCCCCTACTTGCCGCAGACGAGCGAGCGCCTCCTCGCCGTCCTGGCCGAGGACTCGCTCGAGCTGAGCGCCTTCGGATCCCGCCCGGGCGGCCAGGCGGTCGAGCGGGTCCCGCCGCTCTTCCCCAAGATCGAGGCGCCGGCTTAGAGCCTTAGGCCAGGGCCTCAGGCCCAAGCTGGTCCGGCTTGGTGTAGCCGCAGAGCGCCATCGTCAGGTCGAGCTCGGCGAGGATCATCTTGACCACGGTCTCGACTCCCGCCTGGCCGCCGAGTGCTAGGCCCCAGACGTAGGGGCGGCCGAGCAGGATGGCGTCGGCGCCAAGGGCGAGTGCCTTGAGCGCGTCGGCACCGCTGCGGATGCCGCTGTCGAAGAGGATCGCCAACTGGCCGGCGACCGCCTCGACGATCGGCGGCAGGGCGTCGAGCGATCCGATCGCGCCGTCTACCTGGCGGCCGCCGTGGTTGGAGACGACGATGCCGTCGACTCCGTGCCGCACGGCCTCGCGCGCGTCGTCGACGTGCTGGATGCCCTTGATCACGATCGGTAGCGAGGTCAGCTCACGCAGCTGCGCCAGGTCGTCCCAGGTGAGCGAGGGGTTGGCGAGGACGCCGAGGTAATGGCCGGTGGCAGCGCCGAGGTCCTCCTCGGGCGTCTTCTCGAGCGCGGCGCGGAAGACCGGATCTTGGAGGTAGTTCGCGTTACCCATTCCCTGCAGGAACGGGAGCCATGCCTGCTGCAGGTCGCGAGGCTTCCAGCCCGGGATGAAGGTGTCGACGGTGACCACGATTGCCCGGTAGCCGGCTACCTCGGCGCGGCTGACGAAGCTCTTCAGCAGGTCGGGATCGTTGGGCCAGTAGAGCTGGAACCAGCGAGGAGAGGGGCCGCCGGCCTCGGCGATCTCCTCGAGGGTGAAGTGCGATGCGGTGCTGACTACCATCGGCACTCCGATCGCTGCGGCCGCTCGCGCGCTCGCCAGCTCTCCGTCCTCGTGGACGACTTTCTGCACCCCGATCGGCGCCAGCATCAGCGGCGCCGGCATCGGCGTGCCGAGCACATCGGCCGAGAGATCGCGCTCGGCGACGTCGCGCAGCATCCTGGGCACGATGCGGTAGCGCTCGAAGGCGTCGCGGTTGGCGCGGATCGTGTGCTCGGCGCCCGCCCCGGCGAAGACGTAGTTGGCCGCCCGCTCGTCCATCGCCTCGTGGGCGCGCCGCTCCTGCTCCTCGACGGCGACGGGGATCGAGGGCGTCTCCCCGCCCAAGCCACGCGCGTAGATCTCCCTGTAGTAGTCAGCGAACTCAGC
>JBEVMR010000112.1:0-12953 GCA_040508545.1 Solirubrobacterales bacterium | reverse complement strand
CCGAGGGGTTGACCGTCATCCCCTCCGGCAGGGCCACGACCGCCTTCTTGATGTCGGACTGGGCCAGGCCGGTCGGGTTGGTCAGGCCTTCGTCGTTGAAGTCGACCCTGAAGTCGAGGCCCGAGCCGGTCTCCGCCTGGGAGGTCGTCGCTTTGGAGCCGATCGTCGGGGAAAAGCCGAGTTTCGAGCAGCCGGTCATGCCCGGCGCTTCATCGCTGCCTTTGTCTGGCGCGGCGTCTGGCTGCTGCCAGGAGACCGCTTCATAGCTCGCGCTCACCGGCCCCGTGCAGGAGCGCGGCAGGGTGAGGAAGGGCTTTTCCTCGGCGCCGGTGTTGCAGATGTCTTTCGATGCCAGGTGACCGTAGCCTGGCTTCCAGCCCCGAGCGAGGCACTTGCCTCTGAACGGATCGTGAGCGTGGTCCGCCGGGACCCCCCACAGCTGCGTCGAGGAGCCGTAGAAGCGGATCACCTGGGGGATGTTGATAGCGGCGGCTTCGATGTTGTTGGGCGCCTCGCCGTTTACGCCGATCTCCACCGTCACCGGGATCGTGAGGGCGACGAAGCCGATTTTGGCCGCCACTCCCGGTGGGGGGACGAGGTTGTATACGGGGTCCAGGAAGGCTTCTCCGCTGGCGATTTCATTGACCTTGCTCCAGGTCGCGCCCACGGCGCTGGCGTTGGGGCAGGAGGGGTAGCCTTCTTCATCGATTGCGAGGAAGTCGGCGGTGCTGCAAGGGGGGGCCGCGATCGGAGAGCCGGTGAACCCGGGGGGAAGCGAGAAGCGCACCGACTTCACGTCCCCGGTGGGGAGCTGTTTGCCGTCGGGATTTTCCTCGGTCTCGACCTCGAAGGTGAGGCTCTGGGCGAAGGGATGGGCGCCGGCCTGGGTCACCGGTGAGCCGTCTTCGTTGGCGAAGGTGAGCTCGAAGTTCTTGATGCCGAACTCGGCATTGGCCGTCGGTGCGATCGCGAGCGCCGCCAGGAACACGGTCGTGAGAGTCAAGGTGAGGCGCTTCATCGGCTTGTCCTCCGGTCGGTGTTGGCTGCTCGCTTGCGCTTGGCTGCTTTCTTCGATCCCTTGCGTTTGGCCACGCAGCGGCCTTTGCGGCGTGCCTTGCCTTTGGCGCAGCGGGGGCGTGGTTTGCTGGCGCTGGGGTTGCCGACACCCCTGAAAGAGGCAGAGGCCGGGGTCGGGTCGTTCGGCGGCGGCGGGGCGAACTGGCATGCTTCCCCCTGGCAGGGGCCCGGCGGCTCAGGCGAGGCCGGCAGGCCACCGTTCACCCTGGCGTCATAGACGTCGACGAGGCCGGGGTCCTGGGGCAGGAGGCTCGAGTTGGTCGTGAAGAAGGCGTCGTTGCCGTTGGCGCTGATGTCGAGCAGCTCGGAGTCCTCGGGGCTCTGGCCCGAGGTGATCAGGTTGATGCAGCCGCCCGAGCTTGGGACGTAGAGCTCTGCGCCCCTCTCGTCGCACTCTTTCTGCCCCGTTGCCGCTTCCCACTCATAGACGTCCGCCTTGCCGTTGGTGTCGCGCAGGAGCAGGGCGTCATAGCTGTTGAAGAAGAGGCGTCGCCCGTCGGGGGTGAGGACGCGGGGGTGGTGCAGCGAAGTCATCGGCATCGTCAGCCAGGCGGCGATCGGCTGGCCGATTGCCGAGTTCCGCGGGGTCTTCACCGCCCGCCCCAGCGGCCGCCCCCCGCTCGGATTGCAGGAGACGCAGACCGGCCCGGGTGAACCGACTTCGTAGCGGTAGACCTCGATGTCGGCCCTGCCGGTGTGCAGGTCGGTGTTGTCGTAGCCGGTCAGGCTCCTGGCCGAGATGAAGGCCAGGACGCGCCCGTCGGGCGTCGCCCTGGGGGCGTGGAAGACCGGCTGCGAATCGGCGACCGACATTCCTTCGCCACCGATGATGCCGCGGTCCACGTCTTCCTCGGCGATCGTCGCGACGTAGGTCTTCGCCCCTTCTTCTTCGAGGTAGAGGTTCGGCTCGCCGGCCACAGCACCGGGGGCGAGCACGCCCTCGGAGAGGAAGTAGATCCGCGCGAGGTCCTCGCTCGCGGCGACCAGGCCGCGGCTCTCGGCGATCAGCGTCGAGCTCTGAGTTTCCGCGTCAAAGAGGTAGAGGTCTCCTTTGAGCGCCCCGGCGGTCACTTCGAAGATCGCCTTCGAGCCATCGGCGCTGGCATCGAGGAAGCGCGAGGGCTGGGGCGTTTTCGTCTCTGAGACTTTGACCGTGCAGGCCTTTTCGGCTTCGGTGCATTCGCTGCCGCTGAGCGCGCTCTGTTCCTCACCGGGGTTGAGCCGTAGGTAGACCTTGCCTGGGCCCGATTCGTTGGCTGCCGAGTCGGTCCAGTAGGCCTTGGCGCCGTCGCCAGACAGCGCGTGGTGGATGGTGGACTTTCGTTCCGCGAAGGAGTCGACGGCGTCGTTTGCGGGCTGGCTCGTCCCCGCCGAGCAGTTGCCGCCGCTCGGCGAGCCGTTCGGCAGGACGCAGAGCAGGCGCAACCCGCCGTTGCTCGCGTAGTAGGCCTGCGAGACCCCGCTCGCCGCGTCTTCGGTCAGCTTGTCCCTGACCATGAAGACCGCCTCTTTGCCCTCAGACGAGGCGCCCTGCATGAACAGGGTGGCGTGGGACCCTCCGGCGATGCTCGGCTGGGTGCCGATCAGCGCTTCGTAGCCCCCGCCGCCACAGCCTTCGCGCCGGTAGATGTTGTTGTAGCCCTCGCTGGCGTCGGGGTCCAGCGCCGGGCGGGCCAGTGCAATCAGCCAGCTCTGGCAGAGATCGGGCGAGAAGAGCTTGTGCTGGTTCTCGAAGGTACGGTTGCCTTCGGAGACGCCGGTCTGGGCGACGTTCAGCGTCTCGCTCGACCAGCCGACGCCCTGCTCGCGGCTGGCCAGGTATTGGCTGGTGTATGGGGCGGATTTGAGCTCGCCGAAGCCGCGGTAGGAGGAGTAGGTGAAGCGGCTGCCGTCGGTTGCGCTCTGAGTGAAGGCGGTGGGGTAGCTGGGGATGCCGAGCAGGGCTTTGATGTCGCCGTTGTTTTTGTCGACCGGGCTGACCATCTCGTAGGCGCGGCAGTCGGCCAGCGGGGCCGAGAAGCCGATGCGGAAGGCCTGGTTTTGGCAATCGGTCTTCGCCGGGGCCGAGACCGGATAGGTGGTGAAGCTGTTTTCCTCGCCGTCGAGGCCCACTTCGCCGCCGGCCCCGCGCACCGGCCCGCCGCCGAGGCTCTCGGTGACGAAGCGGTAGTGGTAGGTCATTCCCGGCGCGAGCCCTTCGAGCGCGATCCCGGCGCTTTGCACCGGGTCATCGGTTACCTTCGTCGTCAGGAGCGCTCCCGGCGGCACCGGCTTGGTCTCGGTGCAGCCGCCTTCAGAGCATTTGCCGGTGCCGTACTCGACGTAGTAGCGGGTGTCGGTCCAGAAGTGGGGGTTGATATCAGCCGCCACGGTCGCGCCGCTGCGGTCGACCGAGCTGGCGAACTGGGCGACGATGCCCGGCGGCACTCTTGGCGCCCCTTCGAAGCGCACCGGCGCTGGGCCATAGAGACGGATGAAGGCTTGGGCATTTGATTGGTTGTAGGCGACGTAGAGGTCGCCGGCCGCGTTGGTGGACAGTCCTCGGATTTCAGTGCCACCGGATCCTTGGCAGCAGCTCGGCGGCGAGAGCGGTTTACCGCTCTCGCCGTACTGGAGGACTTGATTGCCGTCTGAGAAGAAGACGTTGCCGGTGGAATCAGTCGCAACATCCCCGCCCAGACCCCCCCCGGCGCCTTTGAGCTGGCCGACTTCGTCGCCGGTGGTCGAGTCCAGGATGCGCACATCAGCTTCGTTGGGCCCAGCTGGACCGCCCATAGCGGCGTAGAAGTCGCCGCTGCTGGGCGAGATGGCGAATTTGTGGACGGTTTTGCCGGAGACGGGAACCGTGGCTTCGTATTCGCCTTCTGAGTTGAAGCGCTGGATCCGTTCGACGTCCCCGACGAGGAGTTTGCCGCTGGAGTCAAGGGTGAAGCCGGGGGCATAGCTGGCGGCAAACTGGCCGTTGCCGGTGCCCACGACGCCGATGCCGCATACGTCGCCGCCTTCGAGCTGCGCTTTGGTGCAGCGGTTTTCGTTCGTCGTCTTGTTGACTTCGCCGCCGAACATGAGGAGGAAGCGGCCGGCGGGGTCGAACTTCTGCACCCTGCCGTTGTCGCCAGCGTCGGTTATCTCGCGTACGTAGACGCTGCCGGCCGCGTCCACGGCAATGCCGGCAGAAACGGTGTCGCTGGCAAACTGCCCGGCTCCGGAGCCTTTGAGGCCCGCTTTGCAGCCCGATTCGGCGGTGCAGGACTCGAGGCCCGCACCGCCTGGGGTGCCGTCGGCACGGGTCCTCGCTTCGAAGCTGGTCGAGGGGATCCCGCCTTTGAGTTCGGCCGTGCCGTTGGAGATCGTGATCTGGTCTACGTTTGCTCCCGCCAGGGAGCCCTTGAAGACGATCACGTAGATGGAGGGGGTTTTGCCGTCGGGGGTGCCGGGAATTGTTTCGACGTCGACATCGCCACCGGCGCCGCCGATCGAGGGCAGGGCGTTGAGGGCGGCTTCGACGCTTCCCGGTCCTTCGCTTTCTGAGCCCGGGGCGTCGAAGGCGAGATCGGTCGTGGTAGCGCCGAAGGTGAGTTTGAACTGGCCTTCCGCCGCCCTCACTCGTACTTCCTGCTGCTCGTTTACCGCTCCGGGGGCGACGTCCCAGCCGAAGGCCTTGACGAATTTGCCCCAGGGGGTGAATTCGCTTATACGATAGTTAGCGGTATCGGCGGTAAAGACGTGGCCGGTGATGGGGTCGGTGGCGAGCCCTGCGGGAAGGCTCAGCTGGCCGGCACCGGGGCCTTGGCTACCGAATTGATTCAATTCTTCGGAGTCGCTGATCGCGCTGGCCCGGGGAACCGTGATCGCGGTGAGGAGTGCGAAGGCGAGAAGTGCGGTGGCGGTGAAAAGCCGCGCCTGCCGGTTTATCGAGCGCGTACCTGCAGATGTGTTTTGTGAAGAATCTGAGTAAGTCATAGGTATGCGGTTCTCCCTGGGCCTACCCGGACGGCGGAAGCCGCCCGGGGGGTGTGTGCTGGAGTCGGCTGAGCGCGACTACTCTTCGGCGCTCACCGCCCAGGTGCCACGGGCGCTGCTCGACGCGGATGGACCCAACCCGTCGACCGAGGCGCCGGACGTAGCCGCCCCGAGCCCTCCGCTAGCTGGATCGAATATGAACAGGTTGACTCCGATGGTGAATCCAAGGGATTCACTGATATACACGCAGAGGTGGCCGGCTTTGGCTTCTGGTGCGGCCGCTGAGCCCGGGCAATCTTCCCCCGCCGTGCCGGTGAATCCTTCGGGCAGGAGATGGACACTCCCACCGGGCAGGGCACTGGCGAGCGGGATGTTGAACGAAATCGGAGAGCGGACGACTTCCGCCGGTTTTTCACCCTGCGTATCGAAGCTCCACGTGCCGGTCTCGGTTTCGCCGGGCGGCAGAACTTCGGTGAACCCGGTCGTCCCGTTGGTACCGTTTTTGCCGTTGCATACTTTGGTGGTGACACCGTCGAGGGTGTATTTGACCCCCGTGACGCCAGCGCCACATTCTCCGCCGGCGGCAATCGTCACACCGGTTACGGATTTGCCATTTGCACCGGCGCTGCCATTGGAGCCGTTGGCCCCGGCATCGCCCTTGTCACCCTTGGCGCCTGCGGGACCTGCCGGTCCGGCCGGTCCGGTGTCACCCTTCGCGCCCTTGGGGCCCCGTGGGCCCTTCTTGGCCTTGGCCGAGCTGGTGGCCTTGCCGCCTTCTGAGCTCGTTGCGGCGTAAGCGCCGCCGAACATCGCGAAGACGAGTGCAATCACCGAGATCACGCCCGGGATGCCGAAGCGGTTGCGTAGTGGCGAGAACATCAAATCTCTCTCCTTGTCCCTTGTCCCTGTGTGGGTGCTACCGCGGGGCCCTCCCTGAGGCGCCGCTGAGCGCAGGATAAAAGAAATGGTTTACAAATGCAAGGAGAAGTTTTCAGAAAGAAGGTATTCGACTCCAAGAGAGTCGAATTCGAGGCTCCGATGGGGCGGCTAGGCAGCCAGAGAGGCCTGGCGCTTGGCCTCCTCGCGGCCCATGTACGGCGCGAGGGCGAGCTCGACCAGGTCGGGGAGAAGCTCCGGAAGACGGGCCGCGCCGCCGCTGTTGAGGCGACGGACGATCAGGGTGGCTATGCCACCGACCAGGGCCTGGTCGCGGACTTCCATGTTGAGCTCCGAGGGCGGTGGCTCGGGGCGCAGGGTGGCTGCGAGCAGGCCCATCGCCTCGCGGTAGCGGCCGGCGACCTCGCCCCCCGCGGCGAGCGGCTCGACCAAGAAGCAGCGGGCGACGGCGGGGTCGCGGGCGAGGACGTCGAGCAGGGCGGCAAGGCGGGCGCGGACCCGGTCGGGCCACTCCTCCCCCGCCCCCGGCGCCGCCAGCATCGAGTCGAGGACGTGGGCCTCGATCATCTCGTAGGCGGCGGCGAAGCAGTCCTCCTTGCCCGCGAAGTACTCGTAGAAGGTGCGACGGGAGATCTTCGCGGCGGCGGTGATCTTGGCGATCGTGGTCGCGTTGTAACCGTGCTCGGCGACCGCCTCGACGACGCCGTTGAGCAGGCGTTCGCGCTGGTTCTCGGCGACGAAGACGCGCGAGAGGCCGTGGCGGCCGGGTGGGAGGCGCTCCTTACCGGCCACCGCGGCGGCGGACTGCACGGGGCGGTCAGCCATCGTCCTGGCCGGCGCCCTCGCCTTCGAGGTAAGGGCCGAGGGCTATGTCGATCAGTTCCGGATAGAGCGCCTCCAGCGCGTCCCCTCCCCCACCTGCCTCGAGCCGCTCGCGCAGCAGCCATGCCAGGGACCCCGCGGTCGCTTCCTCATGGGTCGGCGGCAGATCGGGCGATGCGGTCTCCAAGACACGGCCCTCGCGCAGCTTCGCCGCAACGCGATCCAGCAACGCGTCGAAGCGGGCGCTCAGCTCCGGCCCACCGGTCTGCGCCGCGACCAGGCAGAGCCGCGCCCGCGCCGGCTCGGCATCGATCAGCCGGGAAAGGGCGCGCAGCCCGGTCGCCACTTCTTCGGACCAGGTGAGCCCACCCGCCGCAGGGTCTCCAGCTGCAGCCACAGCCAGGTCCATCGCCGCCGCCTCGACCGCGCGATCGAATGCCGCGACGAAGCACTCTTCCTTGCCCGCGAAGAACTCGTAGAAGGTGACCGAGGAGACCCCGGCCTCCTTGACGATCGCTTCGATCGAGGTGCCGGCGATGCCCTTCTCGGCGATCAGCCGCTCGGCGGCGTCGAGGATGCGCTCGCGCTGCGGGGGCGAGATGGTCCCCGCTTCCGCCTCGGCCCCTCGCCCCGGAGACGGCGTCGAAGCCAGCCTTTGCGAGAGGTACTGCATGCCTCCGAGAGTAGCCGACTTGAAAAAGATTTCATATCTGGCGAAAAAGGAGTAGTTTCTATAGGGCCTATGTCAGCCGAAGCATCAGCTGCGATCAACGAGGTCGGCTCGCTGGCGGTGAAGGGAGGCTCCGAGCGAGACGTCCGCGAGGGAGCAATGGAGGGCGTGCTCGTCGCCTGCGGCGAGCTGGGCTTCCGCGAGACCTCGGTGCGCTCGATCCTCGATTACAGCGGCGGGCACCGGGCGCAGTTCTACCAGCACTTCGCGAGCAAGGAAGACTGCTTCGCGCAGGCCTATGCGGTCTGGATCGAGCGCCTCTGCGTCAGCATCCTCGAAGCCGCGGCGACCACGCCCGGGTGGGAGGCCGGCGTGCGCGAGGCAATCGTCCGCCTCTTCCGGTTCGTCACCGCGCGACCGGCGATCGCCCGGGCGCTCTTCGTCGAGGTGCAGATCGCGGGCGAGCCGGCGATGGCGCGCCACGAGGCCGCGGTCGAGCGGCTCGCGGCGGCGATCGACAGCGCCCGCGCCGACATCGACCCGAACCAGGCGCCGCCGGAGGCGACCGGCGTCTTCGTCGTCGGCGGGATCGAGTCCTGCGTCGCCGAGGCGCTCAGCGCCGGCGACCCAGATCGGGTCTGGGAGGCGCTGCCCGAGCTGATGCACTTCGCCGCCGGGTCCTACTTCGGCAAGGAGGAGGCCGAAGGGGCCTTCGAGCGGGCGAGCATTCTGCTCGAGCGCGAGAAGGCGCGAGAGCAGACACGAGAGCGGCTCACAAGGGGAGAGGAATGACCGAGCTGCACCTGATCGCCGGCACCACCCTGGCTGAGCCCGCCAGGGAAGAAGAGATCGCCTCGCCGCTGCGCCTCTCCCCCGGACACCACGGCATCCCGGCCGACTTGGTGCGCGCCCACCAGCGGCTGCGGCTGCTCGATGCTGCAGCCGCGACGCTCGCCGAGCAGGGCTACGGCCGGCTCACCGCCGCCCGCGTGACCGAGCTCGCCGGCGTCTCCAGCCGCACCTTCTACCAGCACTTCGAGGACCTCTGGGCCTGCCTGCTGGCGGCCTACGAAACCGAGGCGGGGCAGCTTTGCGAGGAGATCGAAGCGTCCTGCGCGGATCTGGTTGAGCAGCGCGGCCCGATCGCCGAAGCGGACCGGCGCGGCCGAGGCCAAACCGGCATCGCCGCCGCGCTCGGCTTCCTCGCGGGCAAGCCCGACGTCGCCCGGCTGCTCAGCGCCGAACCGCCGCCGCAGATCGCGGCACTGGCGGCTGCCCGGCAGGACCTGGTCGAGCGCCTCGGCGAGATGCTGCGCTCCGTCCTCGCGGATCCCGACGGCGCAACCCCCCTGCCGGGGCTAGAGCGCCGCCTGATCGGCGCCGCCCTGGCCATGGTCTCGACCCGTGCCGCGGGCGGCGACCCACAACGTCTGCGCGACCTCGAGCCGGAGCTGAGCGAGCTCCTGCTCGCCTCGCTTTAATCAGCGCCCGAGCCCGATCAGGTCAGGAGCGCTTACGCCAGGAGATCGACGGCGGAACCTGCGCGCGGATCTCGGCCAGCAGCCGTGCCGAGATCTCCCCCGGCTCTTCGCCGGGCCGCGCCTGGCCCCCTGTCGGCTCGAAGAAGCGCGTCCGCAGTCGCGGCCGGCGAGGGAAGCCGGTCATCTCCGAGGTTCCCTCGACCGCCACGCAGACGAGCTTCGCCTCGGGGACTTCGAGCGCGAGGCGGCCGACGCCGCTGCGTGCCCGCAGTACCTCTCCCCGCGAGCGGGTGCCTTCGGGAAAGACGCCAATACAGGCGCCGCCGCGCAGCTCCTCGATCGCCCGCGAGAGGGCGCCGGCGTCACCCGCCCCCCGCTCGATCGGGATCTGGCCCATGCCGTCGAGGACCGGACTCAATCCCTTGACGTCCCAGAGCGTCGATTTCGCCAGCGCCTTGATTTGACGGCGGCAGATCGCGGCCACCCCGACGGTCACCGGATCCCAGTGGCTGTCGTGGTTGCCGACGACCAGCACCGGCCCCTCCGGCGGCAGCGCCTCCAGTCCCTCGACCTCCAGCCGGCCCCACCAGACGACCGCCGGCCGGCAGACGGCCATCGCGTTCCTGTACATGCGGCTTGGCTCGTTCAAGGTCCGGCAAGTTCTACTCGACCTCGCCACCCCACACCCCCGTCCCGACGATCCCTGCACGCTGTAAA
This sequence comes from Solirubrobacterales bacterium, assembly GCA_040508545.1. GTDB lineage: Bacteria > Actinomycetota > Thermoleophilia > Solirubrobacterales > 70-9 > VRUE01. The sequence goes on along the minus strand of JBEVMR010000112.1, from coordinate 3,326 downwards.
TTGCCTAAGTGACGAAAGTCACAGCTGCCGTACACACCCGCGTTCGAGGGTAGGAGATTACGTGTCAACTTCGTCCCAGAAGCCACTCGAGCTGATTCTTGCCCGCAATCTGATGTCGGCTCTCTCGACTCCTGCCTTCCTCGTCGACGAGGGCGGGTTGCTCGTCTTCTACAACGAGGCCGCAGGCTTGCTGCTGGGCAAATCGTGGGAGGAGCTGGGCACCGTGGGGCCGCAGGAGTGGGGCGCCCTCTTCGGCCCCTTCGACGACGGCGGCGAGCCGATCCCCTATGACGAGCTGCCGCTGGTGGTCGCCGTCCGCAACGACCGCCCCGCCCACGGCAACTTCGAGATCCACTCCGTCGATGGCGCCTGCCATCAGGTCGAGGTCTCCGCCTTCCCGATCCAGACCGCGCACGGGTCGCGCGGTGCGATCGCCGTCCTCTGGCCCGCCGCCTCGAACGACGCCGCCTCTCCCAACGGGACCGCGAGCTGAGATGAAGGCCAAGCTCTGGGGCACGCGCGGCTCGGTCCCCTCCCCAGGGCCAGAGACGATCCGCTACGGTGGCAACACCTCCTGCGTCGGCGTCACCCTCTCCGACGGTTCGCTGCTGGCGCTCGACGCCGGCACCGGCATCCGCAACCTCGGCCTCGCCCTGCCTGAGGAGCCGACGCGCCTCCACATCCTCCTCACCCACCTCCACCTCGACCACATCCAGGGCCTCGTCTTCTTCGCCCCCGTCTTCCGCCCGCAGACGGAGATCGTCATCTGGGGCCCCGCCTCGCCCGAGGCCTCGCTGCGCGATCGCATCGCCCGCTACATCTCGGCGCCGCTCTCACCAGTCGAGGTGCGCGAGCTGCCCTGCGACGTCTCCTTCCGCCACACGCCGGAGACCGAGTGGGATATCGGCCCGGCGCGGATCCGCGCCGCCTCGGTCTCCCATCGCGGCCCGACGCTCGGCTACCGGATCGACGACGGCGAGGACTCCCTCGCCTACATCCCCGATCACGAGCCAGCGCTCGGGGCCGACCTCGAGACGCTCGACGAGGAGTGGATCTCCGGCTTCGGCCTCGCCCGCGACGCCTCGCTGTTGATCCACGACGGCCAGTACGCCGACGCCGAGTACCCCGAGCACCTTGGCTGGGGTCACTCCTCGCTCTCCGACGCTCTCTGCTTCGCCCGCCGCACCGGCGCCGGGCGGACCGTCCTCTTCCACCACGACCCGCTGCATTCGGACGAGCAGCTCGACCGGCTCGGGGTGGAGGCCCAAGAGCGTTGGCTGGCGTCCGGAGGCGACCCGGAGGCAGTCGAGCTGGCGGTCGAGGGGGCGGAGCTGGACGTGCGCGCGCCGGTCCCGAGCACCGCAGCAGCAGGCTAAACAAGACATTCGTCCCATTTCGGTACGAATGGAGTGCTTTTCTTGTTTGGTCCGTTACCCTGCCCTTGGATGTCTTCCCCCTCCAGTCGGATCGACTCCAAGGCGGAGCGCTCGGCGCTGGTCCGGGGCGCTGCCTCAGTCGCGCGCCGCTCCCACGCCGGTCAGTTCCGCCAGACCGGCTGCGACGAGATCCCCTTCGTCGAGCACGTGCTGGCGGTCGCCGAGCTGCTGGCCGAGCAGGACTATCCGGACGAGGTGCTCGCCGCCGGTCTCCTGCATGACGTCGCCGAGCACGCCGAGGTCGAGCCGGACTCGCTGCGGGGCCGGTTCGGCGACGAGGTGGTCGTTCTCGTCGAAACGCTGACCGAAGACGCCTCGATACCCAAATACGAGGACCGCAAGCGCGAGCACCGCGCGCGGGTTGGGGCGGCCGGCGCGCATGCGCAGGCAATCTTCGCCGCCGACAAAGCCACCAACGTCGCCGTTCTGCGTCAGGCGTACGAGATCGTCGGCGAGGGAGTCGACGAGGATCTGCCGGTCGCGCTCGACGCCAAGATCCTGGTCTGGGAGTTCGACCTGGAAATGCTCTTCGCCCACTCGCCTGGCGCCCCCCTGGTCGACCGCTTCGCCGACGAGATGATCGGGCTCTGGGGTCAGCGCGCGGAGGGCGAGCACGCGCCCTTATGTTGAGCTTTCGGGCTCCAGCGGGGCTGAGGCAGCCCGGTGCCGCAGCGGCAGGACGCCCCAGAAGACCGTGAACAGCGTCACCGCGGCGGCGCTGAAGACGATCGTGGCGGCGGTGCCGAAGAGGACGTCGGTGATCAGCATGATCGCGCCGGTCATCGCCAGCGCCAGGAAGGTCATGCCGGCGATCACGAGCCGGTTCGAGACAAGCACCAGCTCCTCCTTCTTCTGCCTCCGGAAGTTCAATCGGTGGTATGCCGTCGGCGAGATCAGCAGCGCGGCCGAGATCGCCGTGCAGAGCAGCGTCGCGAAGTAGACCCGCTCCTGAAACGGGGTGATTTCGCTGAAGTTCTGCTGGAACGGGACCGCGAGCAGGAAGGCGAAGAGGACCTGCACGCCCGGCAACGCCACCCGCAGCTCCTGCAGCAGCTCGCTGAGGTTGCGATCGAGGCGTTCTCCCTCGCTCTCCTCTCTCCCCGAAGGTCGATCCGACACGCGCCCCCTCTACCCGGGGGAGAAGAAACGCGAACGCGCCGTAGGATGCGCGCCGATGGGCCGCCTCGCCGTCATCCTCGGCAGCAGCGCCACCGGGCCGGCCGGCGGAGAGGTCGTCGCGGCGGCGGAGCGCGACGACGTGGTCGTCCTGTCGCGACACGGCTCCGCCGAGGCCTACGTGCTCCCCCACCGCATCGACCACGTGGCGAACCTGCGCTCACTGGCGGCGGCGGGATGCGACCGGGTGCTCTCGATCTGCTCGGTCGGCTCGCTCCACGCCGGTCTGGGGGTCGGCAGCTTCGTCTGCCCGCACGACTTCATCGCGCTGCAGACGACGATCACCAGCTTCGACGACGCCCGCAGCCACGCGACCCCGGGATTCGATTCCGCCTGGCGCGCGGAGGTGCTCGCCGCCTGGCGGGAAAGCGGCGGCGGCGATTTGCGCGACGGCGGCGTCTACTGGCAGACCAACGGGCCGCGCTTCGAGACCCCGGCCGAGGTCCGACTGATCGCCGCCCACGCCGACCTGGTCGGGATGACGCTGGCCTCTGAGTGCGTCGTCGCCGGCGAGCTGGGGCTGCGCTACGCGGCGGTCTGCGTCGTCGACAACCTCGCCAACGGGATCGCCGCCGAGCCGCTGACCCCGGCCGAAGTAGAGCGCCACCGCGCGGCCAACGCGACGCGCCTGCGCGACTCCCTCGCCGCAGTCCTGCCAACCCTCGCCAGACGTGCCGTCACTTAGGCGTCCATATAGGTGCCTAAGTGACGGCA
>JBEVMR010000103.1:0-10703 GCA_040508545.1 Solirubrobacterales bacterium | reverse complement strand
GCCCGACGCACCAAATACGCCTCCAACTACGGAATCGCCGTCAAGGGAGTCGAGAACGTCGCCGTTCGGCTCGCCAAGTGCTGCCGGCCGGTCCCCGGCGACGAGATCGCCGGCTACGTCAGCCTCGGCCGCGGGATCACCATCCATCGCAACGACTGCAAGAACGTGAAAGCGCTGAAAAAGGCGCCGGAGCGGTTCGTCCAGGTCGGCTGGGAAGGCGAAAACGCCGCCTCCTACCGGGTCGAGATCCAGATCGACGCCTACGACCGCACCCGCCTGCTCGAGGACCTCTCGCGAACCTTCTCGGAGGCCGGGATCAACATCATCGGCGCCACCTGCACGACCAACCCGCCGATGGTCAAAAACCGGTTCGTGATCGAGGTCGGCGACACCGAGCAGCTGAAGCAGTGCATCTCCCGCCTGCGCAACGTGGAAAGCGTCTTCGACGCCTACCGCATCACGCCCACGTCCTAGTCCTGCTCAGGAGATGACCGTCAAGGCCCCTGGGTCGACCCGCAGGTCGAGGTGGGTGTGCTCGCCGATGTAGTCGCCGTCGACCTGGATCGGGAAGGGGCGGAGGACGCCGTCTCTGGTTTCCGAGATCGAGCTGATGCTTGCCGCGCTGACGCCTTCGAAATGCTCGATCTGGCGGTGCCGGGCGGCCGGGCGATTCTCGCTGAAGAGGCGCGGGATCAGGGTCGGCATGTCGCGCTGGGTCGCCCGCTTGAGCACCCCGAGCGAGAGCGTGCCGTCGTCGATCTCGACCCCCTCGCAGACGCGCACCGGGCGGCTGGCGAAGTAGGTGAAGGGGTCGGAGTTCTGGGCCAGCGCGGTGATTCCCTCGCTGGTCTTGCCGTCGATCTCGACTCGCAGCTTGACCGGGTTGACGATGTAACTGCGGTAGAAGGCCGAGATCGCCGCCCAGCTGTAGTAGTAGGGCCCGGCCCGCGACTTGAGGCGGGGGTGGGCGTCGACCCGCTTGACCACGGTCGCGTCGATGCCGACCCCGCAGGAGAAGACGAAGTGGCGGCCCTCGACCGTGCCGAGGTCGATCTTGCGCGGCGCCCAGTCATCGACCAGGGCCAGCAGGTGCTCGGTGGCGTCGACGACGTCGTTGGGGATCCCGAGGGTGCGGCAGACGACGTTGGTCGAGCCGCCGGGCAGCACGGATACGGGCACGTCGGTTCCGGCGAGCCCGTTGGCGACCTCGTTGAGGGTGCCGTCACCGCCGAAGGCCACGACTATGTCGTAGCCGTGGTCGCGAACCTCACGGCCGATCTCGGTGGCGTGGTTCTGCGCCTCGGTGGCGACGGTCTCGACCTCGAAGCGGCCCTGCAGGGCGTAGACGACGAGGTTCTTGAGCCTGTCGGAGACCGTCGTCGCATACGGATTGACGATCAGCAGCATCCGCTTCTTGGCGCTGCGCCTACCTGGTCGTCTCATAGCGGACCACCTCCCCGTCCTCGACTTCGCGCACGCGACCCTCGTTGAGCAGCAGGTCGGCGTGCCCGATCACCTCCGAGAGCGTGAGGAATGCCTGGGTGACGGCGACGTTGCCCCAGATTGCCTGGGCGATCTCGTAGCCGCTGCGTGGCTGCTCGGCGATCAACCCGTAGATCTTCTCCTTGCGGCGCTCGTGCTTGGCGAGGCGGTCGTCGATCAGGGCGACGTGGTCGACGATCGGCTCGCCGTGGCCGGAGAGGACGATCTCGGCCGGCATCTCGCGGGTCTTCTTCATCGACTCGATGTAGGCGACGAGCGCCTGGGTCCGCTGCGAGGAGCCGTCGAGCGGGCGGGTGATCAGCGGGTTGGAGGAGATGTGGGCGATCAGGTGGTCGGCGGCGATCAGGATGCGGCGGCGCTCGTCCCAGAAGATGGTGTCGGACGGGCTGTGGCCGGGGCGGTGCAGGACCTGCAGGGTGCGGTCGCGGAGGGCGAGGTCTTCGCCATCCTCGAGGCGCCGCGTCACCTCGGCCTTGGCGCCCCAGCCGCGAAAGCTGCGCGAGACGCTCTGCAGGGCGAAGGCGACCTCCTGGGGGATGCCGTTGCGCAGCATCAGGTCGACCGCGAACTGATCCTCCCCTTCGGCGTCGTCCGCGAAGTTCGCCAGGCGCTCGGCGGCGAGGCCGAGCGCGGCGACCTCGGCGCCGGAGTGCTCGACGATGATCTCGACCAAGCCGAGATGGTCGATGTGCTGGTGGGTGAGGATGACGAGCTCGAGGTCGTCGATCGAGTAGCCGCGCTCGCCGAGCTGCCCCTGCAGCTCGTCGAGCGCTTTGCCGGAGTTGGGCCCGGTGTCGACCAAGGTCAGCGGCTCGTCCTCGAGCAGGTAGCAATTGACCCGCCCAACTGCGAAGGGGGTGGGGATGCGGAGCCGGTGGATGCCGGCCAGGGCGGCCTGCTCCAGCGCGCCCTCCGGGGTCAGCTCGGTCACGCCCGGATTAACCCCAGGACCTCGTCCCGTTTCGCCTCCATGTCGGCACGGGAGACGAGCGACTCGAGGTTGAGGCGCAGCAGCGGCTCGGTATTGGACGGCCGCACGTTGAAGTGCCACTCGGGGTAGTCGATCGAGACTCCGTCGAGGCTGGTGATCTGGCCGTCCGAGTAGCGCGCGGCGATCTCCTCCATCTTCGCCTCCTGATCGGCTACCTCCGAGTTGATCTCGCCGGAGATGAAGTAGCGAGAGCGGAACTCGGCCATCAGGTCCTTGAGCGAGCGCCCGTCTACGGAGAGCAGCTCGAGCATCAGCAGCGCGGGAATCGTGCCCGAGTCGGCGCACCAGAAGTCGCGGAAGTAGTAGTGGCCGGAGACCTCGCCGCCGAAGACGGCGCCCTCCTCGCGCATGCGGATCTTGAAGAAGGCGTGGCCGACCCGGGACAGCTCCGAGCGCCCGCCCTCGGCGGCGACGAGGTCCGGCACGGCGCGGCTCGAGCGCGGGTCGTAGAGGATCGTCGCCCCCGGGTTCTTGACCAGCGCAGCGCGGGCGAGCAGGGCGCAGACGAAGTCGCCGTCGCAAAAGGAGCCTTCGCCGTCGATGAAGAAGCAGCGGTCGGCGTCGCCGTCCCAGGCGATGCCGAGGTCGGCGCCGGCGCCGCGCACGCGGTCTTCGATCAGCTTGCGATTCTCGGGCAGGAGCGGATTTGGCTCGTGGTCGGGGAACTCGCCGTCGGGCTCGAAGTACATCTCGTCGAGATCCAGGCCGAGCCGGCTGAGGATCGGGCCGACCATCGGCCCTGCCATCCCGTTGCCGCCGTCGACGACGACTTTCATCGGCTTCACCGCGCTGGGGTCGACGAAGGAAAGAGCGTGCTCCCGGTATTCATCCCAGACATCGACCTCCTCGAAGTCGCCGCCGCCCGGCGCGGGTCCAAGGCCGCCTTCGATCTCGCGCCGGACGTCGCCGATGCCGGCATCGCCCGAGAGCGCCAGCGCGCCCTCACGGACCAGCTTGACGCCGGTGTAGGCCTTTGGGTTATGAGAGGCGGTGACCATCGCGCCGCCGTCGAGCTGGCGCGAGCCGACCAGGTGGTAGAGCATCTCCGTGGCGACCATGCCCGCATCGAGCACCGTCGCCCCCTCGGCAATCAAGCCTTCGCGCACGGCAGCCGCCATCGCGGGGGCGGTCAGGCGCATGTCCCGGCCGAGGCCAACGCGGAGCTCGCCGGGCTCCTTGCCCCGCAGTCGTCCCAGCACGCGGGCGAAGGCGCGGCCGATCGCCAGCGCCGTCGTCTCGTCCATCTCCTCGCCGTGCAGGCCGCGAATGTCGTACGCCTTGAAGATCGACATCAACCGCCGCCTCCTCTGCTCCCGTCGGGGCCAAAAGAATCAGATATGGATTGGCCCCGACTCCCGCGTCCGGGGGCGGCGGGCCACATCAGAACGCGCCCTTCAGCGCTTCATAGCTTTCGCTCAGCGTCTGCGGCATCACTTTGGTGTCGGCGATGACCGGCATGAAGTTGGTGTCGCCGCCCCAGCGGGGGACGACATGGAGGTGGATGTGGTGCTCGACGCCGGCGCCGGCTACCCGGCCCTGGTTGAAGCCGACGTTGTACCCGTGCGGGTCGTAGACCTCCTCCAGCCGCGACATCGCCTGCTGCGCCAGCGACATCATCTCGGCGGTCGTCTCGGCCGGCAGGTCCTGGAGGCGGCCGATGTGCGCGTAGGGCGCCACCATCAGGTGCCCGTTGGTGTAGGGGAAGAGGTTGAGGATCACGAAGCAGCTCTCGCCGCGGTGCACGATCAGGTTCGCCGCGTCGTCATCCGCCGCCGGCTTGGCGCAGAAGATGCACTCCTCCTCGTTGTCCTTGGACGCGTCCTTCACGTAGGCGAGGCGCCAGGGCGCCCAGATGCGGAAATTTGCCACAGGGGGCGCATCCTACGAGAGCGGTGGTTTCCGCGGATGAACAAGTCGCGCCTCCTCCGCGCCCGCGCGGGCGCGCTAATGATCACCGGAGGCCTCGCGCCCGCGCTCCCGCGTCCGGGGGTGCTAAAGCCAGCCGCGATTGCGGAAGTAGCCGACCATCGCGAGGAGGATCGTGACCATCGCTCCGAGCAGGATCCAGAACGCGGTCGTGTCGCCCTCGCCCGGGACGTGGACGTTGGCGCCCCAGATGCTGGCGATCAGGGTCAGCGGCAGGACGATGACGCTGATCGAGGTGAGGACGCGGAGGATGTCGTTGACCCGGTGCGAGATCACCGACTCGTTGGTCTCGGCCAGAGCCTCGACTACCTCCTTGTAGTTCTCGAGCATGTCCCAGATCCGCTCGTGGGCGTCGACGATGTCGTCGAAGTAGATCTCCAGGTCGAGGTCGGTCGCCAGGTAGCGCTGCTTGACTTTCTCCAGGTCGCGCAGCACCGGCCGCTGCGGCCGGATCACCTTGCGGAAGTTGATGATCTCCTGCTTGACGTTGGAGATGTCGCGCACGACCTCCTCCGAGCGACCCTCGAAGATGTCGTCCTCGAGCGCGTCGAGCTTGTTGCCGATCTTGCGCAGCATCGGGAAGCAGTAGTCGAAGCTGTCGTCGACGAGGCGGTAGAGCAGGTAGCCGGAGCCGCGCGAGAAGAGCTGCTCGCGCAGCTCCTCCTTGGCCCGGCAGCGCTCGAAGAGGTACTCGACCGGCTGCAGGGGCTGGTTGGGAATCGTCACCACGTAGCCGGGGCCGACGAAGAGGTCGAGCTCGCCGGCGCCGAGGCGGCCGACCGCGGGGTCGAAGATCGGGAAGTGGAGGACGATGAAGAGGTAGTCGTCGTAGACGTCTATCTTCGGCCGCTGGTTGCGCGAGAGGACGTCCTCGAGATCGAGGGCGTGGAAGTCGAAGTGGGTCTCCAGCCAGCCGCGCTCGAGCGCACCGGGCTGCTCGATGTTGACCCAGCGCAGGCCTGAGGAGTCGATCTGCTCGACTCGGGGCGCTTCAGGCTCGGTCCGTTGGGCGGGCGAGATCGTCTCGCCTCGCCGCGCTGCCCGACGCAGCCTCGGTTTCGGAAGGTTCGGCATCGGTCGCGCTCAGCGTCTCTGCGGTTTGGTCGGGCATCGCGCACTAGGTTAGACGCCCAGGCATCGGCACAGTGAACGAAACTTCCCCTTGATTGCCCCTGGTAGGCTTTGCCCTACATAAGCGCCACATCTAGAGGGGTGGAGGGACTGGCCCGCAGAAGCCCCGGCAACCACCTCGAACCATCGGGTTCGAGGGGAGGTGCCAACTCCAGCAGGTTGCGGTTGAGGACCTGGAAGATGTGGGGAAGACGTCCGATCGGACCTCCCCCACAAGGCGGAGGTTTTTCTCTAGGTAAGAAAAGAGGATCGGATGTCAGTCGAGAGCTTGAAGTGCAAGGAGTGCGGGGCGACCTACGAACTGGGCGCCAGCTACGCCTGTGAGAACTGCTTTGGCCCCCTGGAAGTCACCTACGACCTCTCCGGGCTTGACGCTGCCGAGGCGAAGCGGCGGATCCAGGCCGGCTCGCAAGGGATCTGGCGCTACGGCGATTTCCTGCCGTTCAGCGGGCGCCCGCTCGATCCGCTCGAGCCCGGGCTGACGCCGCTGGTCAAGGCCGACCGCCTGGCCGAGCGGCTCGGGCTCGATGCCGAGGTCTGGATCAAGAACGACGCCGCCAACCCGACCCACTCGTTCAAGGACCGGGTCGTCGCGGTCGCGGTGGCGAAGGCTCAGGAGCTGGGCTTCAAGACCGTAGCCTGCGCTTCGACTGGAAACCTGGCCAACGCGGTCGCCGCCCACGCCGCCGCTGCCGGGCTGGAGTCCTACGTCCTCGTTCCGGCCAACCTCGAGGAGCAGAAGCTGCTCGCAACCGGGATCTACGGCACCAACCTCGTCGGCGTGCGCGGCAACTACGACGACGTCAACCGGCTCTGCACCCAGCTGGCCGAAACCCGCCCCTGGGCTTTCGTCAACGTCAACCTGCGCCCCTACTACGCCGAGGGCTCTAAGACGCTCGCCTACGAGACTGCCGAGCAGCTCGGCTGGGAGCTTCCCGACCGTGTCGTCTGCCCGATTGCCTCCGGCTCGCTTTTCACCAAGGTCGCCCGCGGGTTCCAGGAGTGGACCGACCTGGGCCTGGTCGAGGGCGAGCAGCCGGTCTTCAACGGCGCTCAGGCGCTTGGCTGCAGCCCGGTGGCGACCGCCTTCGCCGAAGGCTGGGACGTCTGCAAGCCGCAGAAGCCGGAGACGATCGCGAAGAGCCTGGCGATCGGCGATCCGGCCGACGGGCCCTATGCGATCGAGCAGGCGCGGCGCAGCGGCGGCGCGATCGACTCCGTCGACGACGAGGAGATCCGAGCGGGCATCCGCCTGCTGGCGGAGACGACGGGGATCTTCACCGAGACCGCGGGCGGGGTGACCATCGGCGTTCTCGCCAAGTTGGCCGAGCGCGGCGACATCGGCGCCGGTGAGCGGGTGGTCGTGTACATCACCGGCGAGGGTCTGAAGACGCTCGACGCGGCACGCGATAGCTTCCACATGCACGAGATCGATCCCGATCTCGAGAGCTTCGAGTCCGAGTTCGAGCACCAGGAGGTAGCCGTCTGATGGCAGTCACCGTGAAGATCCCGACCCAATTGCGCGCCGCGACCGGCGGCGACGCCGAGGTGGAGGTGTCCGGCTCCACCGTGGGAGAGGTGCTCGACGCCGTCTTCGAGGCGCATACCGACCTGCGCGAGCGGATCACCCAGGACGGCGACCTGCGCCGTTTCGTCAACGTCTACGTCAGCGGCGAGGACATCCGCTTCCAGCAGGGCCTCGAGACCGCGATCAGCGAGGGCGACGAGGTAACGATTTTGCCTGCTGTTGCGGGTGGCTAAGCCACCGGTAGTCATCCTTTGTGGTGGCCGCGGCACGCGGCTGCGTGAGCGGACCGAGACCGTGCCCAAGGCGCTGGTGGAGATCGGCGGCATGCCGATCCTCTGGCACGTGATCGGCATCTACGCCGCGCAGGGATTCGAGCGCTTTCTGCTCGCCACCGGGTACCTGGGGGAGTCGGTCGAGGAGTTCGTCGAGGGCGAGGAATGGCCGGGCGGGGTCACGGTCGAGTGCGTGGAGACCGGTGTGGATACGCCCACCGGCGGCCGGCTCGCCTGTCTCCGGGATCGCCTCGAGGCGGAAACCTTCTGCGCCACCTACGCCGACGGTGTCGCCGACATCGACCTCGGCGCCCTGCTCGGCTTCCACCGCCAGCACGGTGGCCTGGGGACGATGACCGCGGTTCGGCCGCACCTGCAATGGGGAGTCGCTGAGCTCGGCGAGGGGGGGAGGGTCGACGGGTTCGCCGAGAAGCCCCGCAGCGAGCACTGGATCAACGGCGGCTTCTTCTGCTTCGAGCCGGGCGCGCTTGGCTATCTGGGCGAGAAGAGCGTGCTCGAGCGCGAGCCGCTGACCCGCTTGGCCGCCGACGGGCAGCTCTTCGCCTACCGGCACGAGGGGTTCTGGGACTGCATGGACACCTACAAGGACGCTGTCGTCCTCGGCGACCTCTGGGCCTCCGGTGAGGCGCCCTGGAAGGCGCTGGCCGAGGCGGGTGCGCGATGAGCCTGGCCCTCGTCAGCGGCGCTCACGGCTTCGTCGGCTCGCACCTCGCCCGGGCGCTCTTGGAGCGTGGCGAGGCAGTGCGCGTGCTGGACCGCCCGGCGCCCCGCCTTGCAGACGTCGGCGGCGAGCGTCGCTCGGGCCTGGACCTGCAGAAGATCCGCGACGAGGTGGAACTGGTCGAGGCCGACCTACGCGACGCAGAGGCGGTGGCACGGGCTGTGACGGGGACGGACTCGGTCTTCCACCTCGCTGCCCAGACGATCGTGGGTGTCGCCCGCAAGTCCCCATTGGAGACCTTCGAGGTCAATGTTCGAGGCGCCTGGAACGTCTTCGAAGCCTGCCGCACCCACGAGGTGGCGCGGATCGTCTTCGCCTCCTCGGACAAGGCCTACGGCTCGAGCCCAGAGCTCCCCTACCGCGAGGACTTCCCGCTGCGCGCCGCCTACCCCTACGACGCCAGCAAGGCGGCGGCTGACACGATTGCGCGCAGCTATGCAAAGGCCTACGACCTGCCGCTGGCGGTGACCCGCTTCGCCAACGTCTACGGCGGCGGCGACCTCAACTTCTCCCGCCTGATCCCCGAGACCGCGGTGGCCGTGCTCGAGGGCCGGCCGCCGGTGATTCGCTCTGACGGGAGTCCGGAGCGAGATTTCCTCCACGTCGACGATGCCGCCTCCGCCTACCTGGCGATTGCCGGTGCGCTCGACGGCGGAGCGGCAGGGGAGGCGTTCAACGCCGGCGGCGAGCGCCCGCACTCGGTGCGGGAGGTGGTCGAGCTGATCACCTCCGCGGCGGGCGGCGGCGTCGAGCCGGACTTCCAGGGGACGGGAAATCCCGACGGCGAGATCGACCGCCAGTTCGTCGACTCGACCAAGCTGCGCGAGCTGACCGGCTGGCGGCCGGAGGTAGATCTCGGGGACGGCCTGCGCCACACGCTCGAGTGGTATCGCGAGCATCCGCAGGCGCGGCCTGCAAAGGTCCCTGCCTAGCTATGTGCGGACGCTTCACGGTCACGGCGAAAGACACGAAGACGATCGCCGATCGCTTCCAGGTCGAGCTGGAACGCTCGCTGGAGCGCAACTCCTCCGGCGAGGCGCCACCGCCGAGCAAGGAGCGGGTGAAAAAAGTGGAATCGGGTCTCGCGCGCTTCAACGTGGCGCCGACCCAGGAGGTGCTGACGGTGCGCGCCTCCCCCGATCCCGAGGAGGCTGCCGCCGGCGAGCGCGAGGCGCGGCTGATGCGCTGGGGCCTGGTGCCGCGCTGGGCCAAGGACCTCAAGGTCGGCTACCGGATGATCAATGCCAAAGCCGAGAACCTCACGTCGAGCCGCGCCTACTCGCCGCTGGTCGGCAAGTTCCGCCACCGCTGCCTGATCGTCGCCGACGGCTTCTACGAGTGGATGGTGGCCGAGGATCCCAAGCAGCCGCGCCAGCCCTGGCGCTTCACCGTCGACGGTGGCGAGCCCTTCGCCTTCGCCGGGCTCTGCACGCGCAAGGAGTGGGAGGACCCAGACGATCGGGGCTTCGAGGAGGGCTGGCTCTACAGCTGCACGATCGTCACCACGACCCCGAACGACGTCGTCGCCAAGGTGCACGACCGAATGCCGGCGATCCTGCCCAACCCGGAGGCGGAGGCGGCCTGGCTGCGCCCGGATCTCGAGGTCGAGGACGCGATCGCGATGTGCGGCCCTCTGCCTGCTTCGCGGATGGAAGGCGCCCCGGCCAACCCGAAGCTGAACAAGGTCGGCAAAGGGAGCGAGGGGCCCGAGCTGCTGGTTGCGCCTAAGGCCTGAGGGCGCCCGCGGTGCGGACCGCTGCCTTGCCGGCGCCCGTCTCCAGCGTGCAGAGCACCTTGACCGAGGGCTCACCCGCTGCTCGCCAGAAGGTGGCGAAGCCAAGCGCGAGCGGCTCGGTGGGGCGACCCTCGGGGAGTCCCCACTGCCATTCCTGGGAGGCGGTCCGGTACGGCATCCAGCTGACGACGACCCCCGGCAGGTCGGTGAAGGTCGAGAAGGCGTCTTCCATTTCCAGCGAGGCGAATTCGGCCCCCTGGATCGGCAGCCTGACGCCGACGCTGCCCGGCACTTCCTGCTTGGTCAGGTTGTATTCGCCACTGGAGCGGGGGAAGGCGCCGCGGCTGTTGACCGTTCGGCCCAGTTCGGCGCCGCGGCCGCCTCGCATTCTGCAGTTCACCCGCGCCTGTCCGACGGCCGAGCCGGGCTCGATCCTGAGCACCGACGTGGCGCGGTAGATCCGTTCGCCGTTGATGTTGGTTTCGGTTACACGTAGGCCACCGTCTTCGAGGCGCATCGAGCCGCCGCCCGGGATCGGCGCAGGCGGCGAGTCGGGAAGTGGCGCTTGCGCCACCCATTCGATCTCCACCGAGCTGCCACCCACCTCGTCGGTCGAGAGCAGCCAGGCGGCCACGCAGGCGACGAGGCCGACTACGACCACCGCCAGCGCCCCCCGCGGCGGGCGGGTGTCCATGATTCGATCCATGACGCGCCCGGCAGGATTCGAACCTGCGGCCTCTGCCTCCGGAGGGCAGCGCTCTATCCAGCTGAGCTACGGGCGCTTGACTTGGAGCTTAGTTCCCCGTTCACAGGGGCTGCCGTACGACTTGCGCGACGCGGGGTGCGCGGATCTCGAGTGTGGTTGAGGTTTGAAC
>JBEVMR010000100.1:0-11279 GCA_040508545.1 Solirubrobacterales bacterium | reverse complement strand
CGTGTAGTGGTTGCCCGGCTTGATGTGGATCGGTTCGCGGGTGATGTCGACACCGGCGAAGTCCTGGCCGACGAGGACGATCTCGCGCAGTGCCTCGTGGACGCGCTTTTTCGGCACCACCGTGATGTCGAGCGCGACGGTGCCGTCGGGGAAGCCGCGGCCCTCGTTGATCTCGGTCTGCTCGGCGCGGGAGACGACGTCGCGGGAGGCAAGCTCCATCTTGTTCGGCGCGTACTTCTCCATGAAGCGTTCGCCGTTCTTGTTGAGCAGGTGGGCACCCTCGCCGCGGGCACCCTCGGTGATCAGGAATCCCTTGCCCGCCAAAGTGGTCGGGTGGTACTGGATCATCTCCATGTCCATCAGCTTGGCGCCGACCCGGTAGGCCATCGCGATCCCGTCGCCGGTGCAGATCAGGGCGTTGGTGGTCGGCTTCCAGACCTGGCCGTTGCCGCCGCTGGCGAGGATCACGGACTTGGCGGTGAAGAGCTGCATCGAGCCGTCGGCGATGTTGCGGGTGACGACGCCGCAGCACTCGCCCTGCTCGTCGATCGCGAGCGCCGTGCAGAACCACTCCTCGTAGCGGGCGACGTCGTCGGAGTACTTCATCAGCTGCTCGTAGAGCACGTGCATGATCGCCTGGCCGGTGATGTCGGCGACGTAATAGGTGCGGGCGGCGGAGGCGCCGCCGAAGGCGCGGGTGCCGAGCTTGCCTTCCTCGTTGCGGTGGAAGGTGACGCCGAGGTGCTCGAGGTGGAGGATCTCTTCCGGTGCCTCTTCGCACATGATCGAGATCGCGTCCTGGTCGCCCAGGTAGTCGGAGCCCTTGACCGTGTCGTAGGCGTGCGACTCCCAGGAGTCGCCCGGGTTGAGCGCGGCGTTGATCCCGCCCTGGGCGGCATTCGAGTGCGAGCGCACCGGGTGGACCTTGCTCAGGATCCCGACCGATACGCCTTGCTCGGCGGCGGCCAGGGCGGCCCTCTGTCCGGCGAGGCCGGCACCGATTACCAGTACGTCATGCGTAGGCACGGGCGCGGACTCTATAGCGCCGAAATCCGACCCCGCGGTCGGATTTCGGTCGCCGTTGTGGAGTTTCTACTTGCTAGGGCCCGAACAAAGTCCAACGCGCTGGCAAGCTCACAGCCAGTGCTCGTCGAGGCGGTGGATCGCCGCCTCCGAGAGGCGGACGCCGTCGGCGACCGTGTCGAAGTCGACGTTCTCGGCGAGGTCGTGCCACCAGTGGTAGTTCGCGGGCTGCTTGAGGTCGGTGCAGCTGGCGATCACCGCGGTCTCATAGCCGGCCGCCGACGACTCCAGGCCGTCGGTGCCGCTGCGAGTGCGCAGGTTGGGGTAGAGCCAGATGCCTAGGTCCTGGGCGAGCTCGTCCATCAGGGCGAGCGAACGCGGTGGGTACTCGCGCATCTTGAGGAAGCCCTCGCCACGCAGGACCAGCAGATGCGGCGAGCCGGTCGACTCGAGGCAGAGGAAGAAGGTGCTCTCGCGTGGCAGCTCGTCGAAGTGGCGCTCGCCAAAGGCCTTGATCCCCTCGCTGAAGGACTCCTCCGAGCCCGCCGAGAGCAGGACCACGCGCAGGTTCTCGGGTGGCCGCTCGATCAGCTGCTCGGCCAGGGCCAGCAGGGAGACGACCGCGGTGCCGTTGTCATTGGCGCCGGGGACGACCTTGCGCAGGCCGATCTCGGCCATCGCCGCCGCCGAGCCGAGGCCGAGGAACACGCCGATCCTGGAAAGCAGGCGCTTGCCGGTCAGGGCGCCCAGCGCCGACAGGATGGGCCCGCCGATCACCGGGGCCATCAGCGGCGGGCTGGTGTCGGTGCGCTCGATCATTCCCAGCCGGTCGGCGATGTTGGGTATCTCCGGGTGGAAGACGAGGCCGGAGTGGGCGGCGTCGTGGTGGGCAATGAGGACGACCGTGTGCTCGGCGTCAGCCGACCCCAGCTCGCAGATCACGTTGTACGTGGTGCGGCGGGGCAGGAAGCGCCGTAGGTGACGTTGCCCCGGCGGAAAGTCGGAGGCCATGCCGGCGGCTGCGCCGGCGCTGAGCAGGGTGCCGAGCAGCCGTCGCCCACGCAGGGCGAGGATGCCGCCGAGCGCTCCCAGGGCGGCGCCGACGCCGAGCGGCCACCAGTAGGTGCCGTGGGCCGGCTCGGCCTCGATCCGCGCGTCGGCGCCAAGCTCGGCGAAGCGCTCCACCAGCCACTCCGCAGCGCGCCGCTCTCCCTCGGATGCCGAAGGGCGGTCGATCTTCTCCAGTTCCTCCAGCTGCGCGCGCAGCCGGTCCGTGTCGGGCTTCATCGGGGCGACCCTACTTGCCGCAGAAGGCGGGCGCATACCATTGGTCGATGCTCGGCGGCAAACCGATCACCCTCTTCCATGTAGGCGGAATCCGCATCACCGTCGACTGGTCCTGGTTCCTCGTCCTCTTCCTTGTCATCGTCTTTCTCTCCCAGTTCTTCGGCGACGTGCTCGGCGAGGGAAGCTCGGACTCGGAACGGTTCCTGCTGGCGGTGATCACCGCCGTCGGCTTCTTCGGCTCGATCGTCCTGCACGAGCTCGGCCATGCCTTCGTCGCGATCCGCAACGGGATCGGGATCTCGAGCATCCAGCTCTGGATCTTCGGCGGCATGGCGCGGATGAACCGCGAATCCGACAGCCCGGCGACCGAGTTCAAGGTGGCCGTCGCCGGTCCCCTCGTCACCCTGGCGATCGTCGTCGTGCTCACCGCGCTCGGCCTCGCCACCGCCGGCTGGGAGGAGTTTCGCAAGGCCGCACTGGTCGAGAGCGACGCCGGCACCTCTGGAGCGCTCGCGATGGTCGCCTGGCTGGCGATGATCAACCTCTTGGTCCTCGTCTTCAACCTGCTGCCCGCATTTCCGATGGACGGCGGCAGGATCGTGCGAGCGATCGCCTGGCGGCGGACGGGGAACCGCGCCTCGGCGACCCGCTTCGCCGCCAAGCTCGGCCGCGTCTTCGCCTGGCTCTTCATTGCCGTCGGCCTGCTCCTCGTCTTCAACGGTGACGAGTTCAGCGGCATCTGGCTGGCCCTGATCGGTTTCGTGATCAACGGCTCCGCCCGCGCGGCAACTGCCCAGACGGCGATCACCAGCGGGATAAGCCAGCTCACCGTCTCCGACGTCATGGACCGCGAACCGGTGGCGATCCCGGACCAGCTCAGCGTCGAGCAAGCGCTCGACGAGTACTTCCTCCGCTACCGCTGGCCCTGGTTCCCCGTGGTGGACGCCGCCCAGCATTTCGTCGGTCTCGTCATCCGTGACAAAGCGGACGAGGTTCCAGAGACCTCACGAACAACCTCGCTCGTCTCGGACCTCTTGGAGCGCGACGACGGAACCTTCCAGGTCCGCGACGACGCCCCGCTCGACACGCTCTTGGCGAACCGAGCCCTCCGTCGCTTCGGAGCAGTCATGGCGGTCGATGCCGACGGCCGCCTTTCAGGTGTCATCACTGCTGAGCAAGTAGGCCGAGCCCTACGCGACGCGGCATCCTGAGGCGAGGCGGCCGGGGGTCCCTCCCCAGGAACTCCCGCGAAGCGGCCTGGGGAGGGGCCCCCGGCCGCCTCCCGCCTGTGCCCTCGTCGCTCAGGCCTGCGGCTGGTGCCGCTCGATGATCCGGCCGAAATCCGTTCCAGCGGGCAAAGTGCCGAAGGCGTTGCCCCATTCGCCGGCCAGGCGCGAAGCGCAGAAAGCGTCGGCCACCGCGGGGTCTCCGTAGCGGACGAGCAGAGAAGCTTGGAGGGCGAGTGCCATCCGTTCGACGATGCCGCGAGCTCGAGTCTGAATCGTGTCCACATCGCCAGGGATCTCCTCGCGCAGAGAGTTGACGTAGGAGTCGAGCCGGGGTTCCGCGCCGGAAGCTTCCAGCACCTCGGCAAAGAACGCATCGACCGAGGTCGGGTTCTTGACCATCGCCCGCAGCACGTCGAGGCACTGGACGTTGCCCGAGCCCTCCCAGATCGAGGCAAGCGGTGCCTCGCGGTACAGCCGCGGCATCCCCGACTCCTCGACGTAGCCGTTGCCGCCGAGGCACTCCAGGCACTCGACCGCGTGCCACGGTTGCCGCTTGCAGAGCCAGTACTTGAGCACGGCGTTGGCGAGGCGGCGGAACTCGGCTGCCTCCTCGTCGCCGGCGGCTACCTCGTCGTAAGAGCGCGCCAGGCGCATCGCGGCGATCATCGCCGCCTCTGATTCGACGCAGAGGTCGGCGAGCACGTTGCGCATCAGCGGCTGATCGATCAGCTCCTTACCGAAGGCGGCCCGCTGGTTGACGTGGTTGAGCGCTTGCACGACGCCGGCCCGGTAGCCGGTGGCGGCGCCGATCACGCAGTCGAGCCGAGTGTGGTTGACCATCTCGATGATCGTTGGAACGCCGCGGCCCTCCTCGCCGATCATGCGCGCCCAGGCGCCGCGGAACTCGAGCTCCGAGGAGGCGTTCGAGCGGTTGCCGAGCTTGTCCTTCAGCCGCTGGATCTGGAAGGCGTTGCGCTCGCCGTCCGGCGTCCAGCGCGGCATCAGGAAGCAGGAGATGCCCGAGTCGGTCTGGGCGAGGACAAGGAAGGCGTCGCACATCGGCGCCGAGCAGAACCACTTGTGGCCGACCAGCTCGTACTCGGCCCCAGGGCCGCCGCCGTTCAGCGGCGTGGCCGTCGTCGTGTTGGCGCGGACGTCGGAGCCGCCCTGCTTCTCGGTCATCGCCATCCCGCAGAGCGAGCCCCGCTTGTGCTCGGCGGGCAGCGAGCGCTCGTCGTAGTCGAGCGAGAGGAAGCGCGGTTCCCATTCCGCCGCCAGCTCCGGCTGCTTGCGCAGCGCCGGGATCGCCGAGTAGGTCATCGAGATCGGGCAGCCGACGCCGCTCTCGGCCTGCATCAAGAGGGTGAACATCGCCGCCCGGGCAACGTGGGCGCCGGGCCCAGGCTCGCGCCAGGGCGCCGCGTGCAGGCCCTGATCGACCCCGATTCGCATCAGTTCGTGCCAGGAGCTGTCGAACTCGACCTCGTCGATGCGGTGCCCGTAGCGGTCGTGCGTGCGCAGCTGCGGCTTCTTCTCGTTCGCCTCGAAGCCCCAGCGGATCGTCTGCGAGGAGCCGCTGATGGCGCCCAGCTCGCGCGCCTTCTCCTCGGCCCAGCCGGCGCCCTCGCGGTGCAGCGCCTCGCCGAGCACTCGATCCGCGTCGAACGAGTTGTAGTCCTCCAGCGGGGTCGCCTGGTTGAAGACCTCGTGGGTGCTGCTCGACTGGCGCTCGACCGTGGCCATCGCCCGGATTGTCGCATCGATAGCATCGCCGCGCCGATGACGCCGGAGAAGATCAAAGTCGAGAACCCGATCGTCGAGCTCGACGGCGACGAGATGACCCGGATCATCTGGTCGTTCATCAAAGAGCAGCTGATCCTGCCCTACCTCGATCTCGAGCTCGTCTACTTCGACCTTGGGATCGAGAGCCGCGACGCCAGCGAGGACCGGATCACGGTCGAAGCGGCGGAGGCGATCAAGCAGCACGGCGTGGGGGTCAAGTGCGCGACGATCACCCCCGACGAGGCCCGGGTGGAGGAGTTCGGCCTGAAGGAGATGTACCGCTCGCCGAACGGCACGATCCGCAACATCCTCGGCGGCGTCATCTTCCGCGAGCCGATCGTGATCTCCAACATCCCGCGCCTGGTGCCGGGCTGGACCAAGCCGATCGTGATCGGCCGCCATGCCTTCGGCGACCAGTACCGCGCTACCGACCTGGTCGTCCCCGGCGAGGGCACGCTGACTCTCACCTACACCCCCAAGGACGGCTCCGAGCCGGTCGAGCTCGACGTCTACGACTTCCCGAGCGGCGGCATCGCGATGGCGATGTACAACCTCGACGACTCGATCCGCGACTTCGCCCGCGCCTCGATGCGCTACGGCCTCGATCGCGGCTACCCGGTCTACCTCTCGACCAAGAACACGATCCTCAAGCGCTACGACGGTCGTTTCAAGGACCTCTTCGCCGAGGTGTACGAGGCGGAGTTCAAGGCGGAGTTCGAGGCGAAGGGGATCTCCTACGAACACCGCTTGATCGACGACATGGTCGCCGCGGCGCTGAAGTGGGAAGGTGGCTACGTCTGGGCCTGCAAGAACTACGACGGTGACGTCCAGTCCGACACGGTTGCCCAGGGGTTCGGCTCACTGGGGCTGATGACCAGCGTGCTGATGAGTCCCGACGGCAAGACGGTCGAGGCCGAGGCGGCGCACGGCACGGTCACCCGCCACTTCCGCCAGCATCAGGAGGGCAAGCCAACCTCGACCAATCCGATCGCCTCGATCTTCGCCTGGACGCGCGGGCTCGCAGCCCGCGGGCGTCTCGACGAGACCCCGGAGGTGTCACAGTTCGCCGCGACGCTCGAGCAGGTATGCATCGAGACGGTCGAGAGCGGCAAGATGACCAAAGACTTGGCCCTGCTGGTCGGGCCCGACCAGCAATACCTCACCACGCAGGAGTTCCTCGCCGCTATCGACGAGCGACTTCAGCGCGTAATGGCCGCCTAGGCTCTCACTCCCAAACCACGACTTCCAGGAGACGAATACGTGAGCACCCCCGTCAAAGTCACCGTCACCGGCGCCGCCGGCCAGATCGGCTACGCGCTGCTCTTCCGCATCGCCAGCGGTCAGATGCTTGGACCGGACACCCCGGTGGAGTTGAGCCTGCTCGAGATCCCCGACGCGGTCAAGGCCGCCGAGGGCACCGCGATGGAGCTAGAGGACTGCGCCTTTCCGCTGCTGCGCAAGATCGACATCTTCGACGACGCGAAGCCTGCGTTCGACGGCTGTAACGTCGGTCTCCTCGTCGGCGCTCGTCCGCGCGGACCGGGTATGGAGCGGGCCGATCTGCTCGAGGCCAACGGCGGCATCTTCAAGCCGCAGGGCGAAGCGATCGCCGCGGGGGCCGCTGACGACGTGCGGGTCCTGGTGGTGGGCAATCCGGCCAACACCAACTGCCTGATCGCGCTGTCGAATGCCGACGGCGTGCCGCGCGAGCGCTTCACGGCGATGATGCGCCTCGACCACAACCGTGCGATGGCCCAGCTCGCCAACAAGCTCGGCAAGCCGCTCTCCACCGTCAGCAACATGACCGTCTGGGGAAATCACTCGACCACGCAGTACCCGGACCTGGTCAACGCCAAGGTCGACGGCGCCAGCGCCTGGGACGCGGTAGACGACGAGGCGTGGATCGGCGAGGAGTTCATCCCGCGCGTCGCCAAGCGCGGCGCCGAGATCATCGACGCCCGCGGCGCCTCGAGCGCCGCCTCCGCTGCCAACGCGGCGATCGACCACGTTCGTGACTGGGTGCTCGGCACGCCCGCTGGCGACTGGGTCTCGATGGGCGTGCCGTCGAACGGTTCCTACGGGATCGAGGAGGGTGTCGTCGCCGGCCATCCGTGCAGTTGCTCGGGCGGCGAGTGGACCGTCGTCGAGGGCCTCGAGGTGCCGGAGTTCTCCCGCCCCCGCATCGACGCCAGCATCGCCGAGCTGTGCGAGGAGCGCGACGCGGTCAGCAAGCTCGGCTTGGTCTAGGGCTGAATGCAAAAGAGGCCGGCCCAATGGGCCGGCCTCTTCGTAAGTACTGAGTCAGGCGCTATTTGGACGGGTAGTACTGGCGCCCTTTCTTCGTCACCCGCTTCTCTTTCTCGAGGTCACCGAGGACCCGGTAGAGATAGTTGGGCTTGATCTTCATCTGTTTGGCGATGTCCGAGGCGCTGATGCCCGGGCTGCCCTCGACCAGCGCGACGGCCTGGTCGGCGCGGGTGCCTTTGCGACGGCGCCGTTTTTTCGGACCGGCAGCTTTCGTGCCTGAGCCACGCGGGCGGCCGGGCCCACGACCGGTACTACGGGCCGTGACTTTCCCGCCCAGCTCGGCGAGGGCGCGCTCGAGGCGCTTGCGCTCGTCGTCCAGCTCGGCAAGGCGCTTCTTGACCAGGTCCCGAGCCTCGTCGAGTACGTGAGTGGTGCTTGGCATCTCGTTCCTTTCGTCCGGTCCGCATTTCCGGCCGGATCACTGAGGGGGAGTTACGTACCGCAGTGTTGCACAGTCAAAAGTCACGTACGAACAAGCACTGGACACATTGCCTCACCACTACCTGACTATTTAGATGGGACACGGGTTCGAGTGCGTGTTAAGAGCCCGTCTAAGCGGCGCGTTCGGATTGTCGCTCGGGTGAGATACGCACCACGTTATGGGCAAGACCCACCTTCTCCATGCTGGCGATGATCAGCGCCGAGGGATCCAGCTCCCAGCGCTTCAACCCGTGTACCGCGGAGCGGGGGAAGGCATGGTGATTGTGGTGCCAGGACTCGCCCAGCGACGGCAGGGCCAGCCAGAAGACGTTGGTCGAGTGATCGTCCGTGACGAAGCGCCTGCTGCCGAGGAAGTGGCAGACGGAGTTGACGCTCCAGGTGACGTGGTGGACGAAGAAGATCCGCACCAGGCCGCCCCAGAGCAATCCGGTCGCCGCGCCGGCCAGCGTGCCACTGACCATGTATCCGGCGACAGCCGGCAGGGCAAGGCCGACGAGGATCAGCGGGACGAACAGACGGCTGATCTTCCGCATCCCCTGGTCTTCCTGGAGATCGCGTGCATACCGCTTCCAATCGGCCCGTCCTTGAGTGGACATCAACCAGCCGGTGTGAGCGTGCCAGAGGCCCGCAAGCACTCCACGGACGCCGCCGTCATGTCCCACATGGGGACTGTGCGGATCGCCGTCTTCGTCGGTGTGGGCGTGATGCTTGCGGTGATCGGCTACCCAGGAGATGACGGGACCCTGTACTGCCATCGAGCCAAGCACGGCAAACAGGTATTCCACAGGTTTCGGCGTCTGAAAGGAACGGTGGGTGAGCAGGCGGTGAAAGCCAACCGTGACCCCCACCGCGGTCAGCAGGTACATCACTGAGGCAATCGCGAGATCGGCCGGGGCGACCAGGCGATTCCAGAAGAGGGCCGCCGCGGTAATCGTCGCCGCAAACGGGAGGAGCACCGCGCCGAGGTTGGCGACCTTCTCGGCTTTGCCCATTTCGGAGTGCATTCGGCAAGCTTAGGTTGCATTGGGTGAGATATTTTAGGCTCGAGGCCAATTTATATGGCAATCTATTATTAGATAGATGACAACTTCTGTTGGGATAGAGGCGGATTGGGCACTTCCGCCGACGGTCGCAGACGTGATCGAGCCCGAGCTCGATGCCGTCACCGCCGAGATCCTCGCCGCGATTGCCAAGGACGTGCCCGGCTACGCCCGCCCGCTCGAGGGGGACTTCGGCCGAGGCGTGCGCACGGGGGTGAGCGAGGCCCTGCGGCAGTTCGTCGCCCTGATTCGTGATCCGGACAGCGGGCGCGGAGTTGGGCGCGACGTCTACGTCGAGCTCGGCCGGGGCGAGCTGCGCCAGGGACGGACGCTGGACTCGCTGCAGGCGGCCTACCGCGTTGGCGCCCGCGTCGCCTGGAGGAGGATCTCTGCTGCGGGACGCCGGGCAGGCCTCGATGCCGAGGTGCTCAGCTTGCTCGCGGAGTCGATCTTCGCCTACATCGACGAGCTCTCGGCCGACTCGGTCGAGGGCTACGCCGAGGCCCAGGCCGAGCGCGAGGATCAGCGCCGCCGCCGCGCCCGTGACCTGGCCGCTCTGCTCGTGCGCGAGCCCCCTGCCCAGGCCGCCGACGTGCGCGCCGCGGCCGAGCGCGCCGCTTGGGCCCTGCCCGAGCGCGCCGCTGCGCTGGCGTGCGACAAAGAGGAGCTCGCTCGCGTCACCCGCGGCATGCCGGCGGACTCGCTGGCGACGGTGCTGGAGGGAAAAGGCTGCATCCTCTTTCCGGACCCGTCCGGGCCGGGCCGGGCCGATCTGCTTGGACGTGCTGCCGGCGAGGTGACCTTGGCGCAAGGTCCGGTAGGAGACCTGGGCGACCTGCCCGAATCCTGGTCGTTGGCGAAGGCGACGCTTCGGGCGGCGCAGGCCGGGGCCGTGCCCCACGGCGGACTGCGCCGGGCCGATGACCACCTTGCCGACCTATTGCTGTTCGAGGGTCACTCTCTGGCCGCCCGCATAGCGACTTGCCGCCTGGCGCCACTCGAGGAGCTGACGGAGAAGGCCCGCGAGCGCATGCGCGAGTCGGCCCTCGCCTATGTCCGGCACGGTGGCAACGCGGTCGCGATGGCAGCAGCGCTCCACGTCCACCCCCAGACCGCCCGCAACCGCATTGGGCACCTACGCGAGCTGTTTGGCGACCAGCTCGATGACCCCGATGCTCGCTTCGAGCTGGAGATTGCGCTGCGGCGTCGAGGGGAGAGCCCGATGGGTCGGCGGGCGAATTGATGTCGCACGCGCTTCGCGCTTAGCGACTGGGTTCGAGCGCGGCTTCGCCGCGCGGAACCAGATTGCATGTCGCGGCCCTTCGGCCACATTCGCCCACCGACCCATCGGGCTCCCCTTCGTGTGCCCTGCGACAAGCGATATAGATGCGGCATGCGGGTGGGCCATCGGGGGAGGGCGATTCGGAGGCTGGCGATGGTGGCGATCGCTGGCCAGCTGATCTGGCTTGCGTTCATCCTGCTCGGTGGGTTGTGGGAGCCTGGGTACAGCGAGGTTCGGGATGCGGTCAGCTTCCTTGGGGCGCGTAACGCGGCTGATCCGTGGATCTTCAACACCGTTGTCGCGATCTCGGGCGTCTCGTTCATCGCTCTTGCAGTTGCGCTGGCGCTTGACGCACCGCGGGGGATGCGCGGCAAGCTGGGACCCGCCCTGATCGCGCTCACCGGGCTCGCGCAAATCCTCGCCGGCTTTCCCTTTCCGGCCGATTGCCGGGAGACCATCGATGCTGGTTGTCACGCCCGGGAAGTGGCGGGCGCAGTCTCCTGGCGCCACATCGCCCACGGCTGGGCTTACTTCCTAGGCGCAATCGCCCTGGCACTTTCGGTTTTCGCCATGTCATGGCGCTTCCAAGGCGATCGTCGCTGGCGTCTCGGCGACAGCAACTCCCCCTGGGCAGGAGCAGACCGGCTCACGCTAGCGCTCGGGATGCTCGCGATCGCATTCTTCACCGGCCTCTTCTTCGTAGCCGGCAACGAACCAGAGGGTCACTACGGACTCGTCCAACGCTTGGCCTTGGTGTCCAGCATGGCCTGGATCGCGATGCTCGCGCTTGCGCTCCTCGATCTCTACGGCAAGCGACGTTTAATGGGGAGGAGCCGGGCGGGCCGGCGGGGGAATGTCGCCGAAGGCGGCGGTATGCAATCTGATCCC
>JBEVMR010000096.1:0-10713 GCA_040508545.1 Solirubrobacterales bacterium | reverse complement strand
GATCGGCGCGGTTCCGCTCCGGGATGACGATGTCCGTGATCCCGGCCGCGTGTGCCGCGAGCACTTTCTGCTTGAGGCCGCCGATCGGAAGGACGCGCCCCTGGAGGGTGATCTCGCCGGTCATCCCGACGGTGTGCTTGACGGGGCGCTCCGTGAGGAGCGATGCGAGCGCCGTCGCCATCGTGATGCCCGCACTCGGGCCGTCCTTCGGGATCGCGCCTGCGGGCACATGCAGGTGGAATGCCCGGTTGTCGAACAGCTCCTCGTCGATGCCGAGCTTCGGAGCCAGCGCACGCACTGTGGATAGAGCAATCTGCGCCGACTCCTTCATCACGTCACCGAGCTGGCCGGTGAGGACGAGCTTGTCGCCGTTCTTGTGCGACGTCGCCTCGATGAAGAGGACGTCCCCGCCCGTCGCTGTCGCGGCGAGGCCTGTGGCCACGCCCGGGACGGCGGTCCGCTCCGCAACCTCGCGGTAGTACTTGCGGCGGCCGAGACCCTCGCGCACGGCGTCCTCGTCGAGCGGGACGGGTGGCTCCGCTTCGTCGGACGCGATCTTCGTCGCAGTCTTGCGGAGCACTGTGCCGAGCTCGCGCTCGAGCTGGCGAACTCCGGCTTCGCGGGTGTACTCGGTGACGACCAGGTCCAGCGCTTCGTCCGAGATCGAGACCTCGTCCGCGCGGAGGCCGTTGCGCTCCACCTGCCGGGGCCACAGGTAGCCCTTCGCGATCGCCACCTTCTCGTCGGTGGTGTACCCGTCGAAGCGGATCACCTCCATGCGGTCGAGGAGCGGGCCGGGGATCGTCTCGGCCATGTTCCCCGTCGCGATGAAGAAGACCTGCGAAAGGTCGAGCTCGACATCGAGGTAGTGGTCGCGGAACGAGTGGTTCTGCGCCGGATCGAGCACCTCGAGGAGTGCCGACGACGGATCGCCGCGCCAGTCGGCGCCGACCTTGTCGACCTCGTCGAGCAGGATCACCGGGTTCATCGTGCCGGCGTCGCGCAGGGCACGGACGATCCGCCCCGGCAGGGCCCCTATATAAGTGCGGCGGTGGCCGCGGACCTCGGCCTCGTCGTGCATGCCACCGAGGCTGATGCGGACGAACTCGCGCCCCAGCGCGCGGGCGATCGACTCGCCGATCGAGGTCTTACCGGTGCCGGGCGGCCCGACCAGGGTCAGGATCGCGCCGTTGGCGCGGCTGTCGTCCTCGATCCCACGCTCCTCGCGCAGCTTGCGCACGGCGATGAACTCGGTGATCCGCCGCTTCACGTCCTCGAGCCCGGCGTGGTCGGCGTCGAGCACCTCGCGCGTGTGCGCAGGGTCGAGCCGCTCCTCGGAGCGCTTCCCCCAGGGCACCGCGATCAGCCAGTCGAGATAACTGCGGATCGTCGAAGACTCGGGCGACTGCTCCCCCTGGCGCTCGAGCCGGCGCAGCTCCTTCTCGGCCTGCTCGGCGACCGCCTCCGGCATCTCGGCCTCGGCGATCTTGCGCTCGTACTCCTCGATCAGGCTGCCCTCGTCCTCGCCCAGCTCCTTGCGGATCGACTCCATCTGCTTGCGCAGGAAGTAGTCGCGCTGCTGCTTCTGGGCGCCCGACTCGACGTCGTCGCGGATGCGGCTGCGCACCTGCAGCTCGGCCAGGCGCTCGCGCTGCAGCTCGACGGCCGCCTCCAGGCGAGCGGTGACGTCGAGCGTGTCGAGCAGGCGCAGTTTCTGCTCGAAGTTAAATTCCGGGCTCAGCCCGGCAGTGTCGGCGAGCGCTCCCGGCTCCTCGACCGAGCGCAGGAAGGCGGCGATGCTGCCGTCGTCGCCGCGCAGCTCGAGGATCTCCTCGACCACCGCGCGGTACTCGCGGGTCAGCTCTTGGGTGTGCTCGTCGTCGGGGTGACCGTCGTTGACCTCCTGCACCTCGACGCGCAAGGAGTCGCCGGCGCCCTCGGCATCGGCGATGGCAGCCCCGGCCAGGCCCCGGTGCAAGCCGAGCACGGTTGCAGCGGGCCCACCACGGCGTGAGCGGCCGTGCTCGAGCACCTCGGCGACCACGCCGACGCGGCCGAACTCGTCCTCGTGACGGGGCAGCAGGAAGACGCGGTCCTCGTCGCCGACCTCGATCGGCAGCGTGGCGGTGACGGTTGGGAAGACGATTGCCTCGTCGAGCGGAATCAGCAGATAGGCCATATCTAAGTCCAATTTCTGTAGTTAGTCTCAGAACAGGATAGCGCGCCGGCCAGCTAGCGTCCATCCGGGGTCGTTGGACCCCGATAGGCATGAGACTCCCGAACTCAGAGCACGAATCCCGGCCCTGGCGGATCCGCGAGATCACGCCGGATTTCATCCTCGAGGACGTCTGGGCGCTCCCCACCCCCGGTGGCGTCGAGGACTTCCCGAAGCTGCTCAAGCTGATGGCAGCCTCCGACCCGGCCAGCTCGAGCTCCCTCGCGACCCGCGTCCTCTGGCGTATCCGCGATCGCCTCGGCAGGCTGTTCGACCTCGGCAGCATCTCGACGCCCACCGGCGATGGCGCGGGCAATCTGCCCATCCCCGGGACCAGCGAAACCTCACTCGCCGAGCGACTGCCGGACGACCTGCGCGACACGGCGGCGGACCTGGATTTCGGCTCGCTGCCCTTCGTGCCCCTCTATCTCACCGACGATGAGTTCGCGGCCGAGCTGTCGAACCGGACCGTCCACGCGGCGATGCACCTGGCATGGGCCGAGGAGGGCGAAGGCCTATACAGGGGACAGATGGCGGTCTACGTCAAGCCACGTGGTGCGTTCGGGAAGGGATACATGGCGCTGATCAAGCCATTCCGGCACTGGATCGTCTACCCGGCCCTCTTGAAGCAGACCGAGCGAGCCTGGCGGGCGCGCAGTCCCGCCTAGGGCGCGATGACGGAGCGGGCGCCGGCCGCCTTCACGGCGGAGGAGAGCGTCTCGATGTCGTAAGCGCCTTCGTGCCGTTTCTCGTTGACGAAGAAGGTCGGCGTGCCGGTGACGCCGCTGATGTCGGCGGAGTCGACGTCTTCCTCGATTCGCGCCGCGTGGGAATGCCCCTCGAGGTCGTCGCGGAAGCGATCGAGGTGGAGGTCGAGCTGCTCGGCATAAGCCACCAGGTCGCGGGGTTTGAGGTCGCCCTGGTGATCGAGCAGCAGGTCGTGCATCTCCCAGAACTTCCCCTGGGCGGCTGCCGCCTCCGACGCCTCGGCGGCCAGCTGGGCGCGCGGGTGGACGTCGGACAGCGGTAGGTGGCGCCAGACGTAGCGGACGTCGCCGAAGTCGGCGAGCAGCTCGCGCAGGACCGACTCGGCCCTGCCGCAGTAGGGACACTCGAGGTCGCCGTACTCGAGCACCGTCACCGGCGCCTCGACGGGGCCCCGGATGTGGTCGCGATCCGGATCCACCGGCACCGCCAAGTCGGTGAGCGTCTCCGAGCCCCCCATCAGGGCGCGGATCCGTGCCTGACGGGGCAGCAAGGTGGTGGCACGAAAGACCAGCCAGGCCAGCACCGAGGCACAGAGCGCGGCGCTGAGCACGCCGAGCTTTGCCTCCTCCAGCTCGGCTCCCTCGAAGGCCAACGTCGCGATCAACAGCGAAACGGTGAAGCCGATCCCGGCGATCGCACCGCCCCCGACCGTCGCCGCCCAGCCCACCGGCGGCCGCAGCCGCCCCCCGCTCAACTTCGTCACCAGCCAGGAGACCCCAACCACGCCGACCGGCTTGCCGAGCACGTAGCCGCAGATGATCCCGAGCGTGATCGGCGAGGAGTACGCACGGGCGAGGAAGTCGCCGTCGATCGCGATGCCGATGTTGGCCAGGGCGAACAAGGGCACGATCACATAGCTCGTCCACGGGTGGTAGAGGTGCAACAGGCGGGCATTTGGCGAGACCGCCTCCTGCAGGCCGGAGCGGACCGAGCTGGCCAACTCCGGAGTCGGCTGTTCGCGGAAGCGGCGGAACAGGTCCGTCGCCCGCTCCAGCTCACCCCGCCCGGCCGGATAAGCCCAAGCGATCAGGCCGACGACCAGACCCACCACAACAGGGTCGACGCCCGACTCGAACAGGGCAACCCAGACGATCGCGGCGAGCATGAAGTAGACGAGGCCCTGGCGAACCCCAACGATGCGCGCAAGGAGGATCAGCGCGAATACCCCGGCGGCGATCAGCAGTGGCCCAACCGCGACGTCGCTGCTGTAGGCGATCGCGATGACCAGCAGCGCGATCACGTCATCGACGACGATGATCGTCAGCATGAAAGCGCGCAGGCGATCGGGGAACCGCGGCCCGACCAGGGCCAGCATCCCCAGGGCAAATGCGGTGTCGGTCGACATCGCCACCCCCCAACCGGCCGCCGAGTCCTCGCCCCCGTTGATGGCCAGGTAGATCGCGACGGGCACCGCCATCCCGCCCAGCGCCGCCAACACCGGCAGGGCGAGACGGCGGCGCTCGCGCAGCTCGCCGAGGTCGAACTCGCGCCGCACCTCGAGCCCGACGACGAAGAAGAAAAAGGCCATCAGCCCGTTGTTGATCCACTCGCGAAGGTCCTGGGTGATCCCCGAGCTCCCAACCTGGATCGAGAGATCCGTATGCCAAACGCTCTCGTAGGAGGAGAGGTCGATGTTTGCCCAGGCCATCGCCCCCACCGCCGCGGCGAGCAGGACGCTGGCGCTGCCCGTCTCGGTGGCGAGGAATTCGCGCAGCGGCGCCTGCAGGCTGCGCGCCCAGGCGGTCCGTCCTTCCGAAGCCGATTGCACCGGAGCGTCGCTCATCCGACAAGCCTTTCATCCCGCTCTAAGCTCGTCGTTCGGTGGCCGTTCGCGTCTACATGCTTCGCCACGGGGAGTCTGTCTCCAACGCAGATCCCCAGCTCGCCGCCCTGCCCCAGGCAGAGGGAGACAGGCTCACGGAGCGGGGCATGGAGGAAGCTCGGGCCGCGGCCGCGGCCATGCGCCAGCGGGGCGTGACCAAGCTGCTCCACAGCCCCCTCCGGCGGGCCGCAGAAACCGCCAAGCCGATCGGAGAGCTGCTTGGGCTCGAGCCCATCGAACTTGACTATGTCCATGAGCTGCGCGAGCCGGTGGGCTACGGACACCTCGACGCCGAGCAGCAGAGGCTCCAACGCTGGTCGGAGCGGATGCACGAGCATCGCGACGATCCTGACTACAGCAGCGGGGGAAGCGAGTCGTTCAACGACGTCCTGGCCCGGGTAAGACACCTGAAGGGTGAACTGGAGACGACGATCCGGGGAGAGGTTCCGCTGCTGGTCACCCACGGCATTTTCTTGCGCTTCTTTCTCTTCGATTCGCTGCTCGGAGATGCCTTCGGGCCGGGGCTGTCAAAGCGCATGTGGCATCTGCGCAGCGTCAACTGCGGGCTCAGCGTCTTCGAGAGCGGCGAGCGCTGGCACCCGATGGATGCCGAAACCCCCGGCTGGACCTGCCTCGCTTGGATGGAACGCCCTTGGGACCCCTGGTAAATAGCATTCTTTCTTGATAGACATACTTAAGAAACTTTCCCCATGCAACCCGACCGTTCCTATCTCGTCTGCGCCACCCCGCGAAGCGGCAGCACCCTGGTCTGTCATGCCCTGACCGAAACCCGGGTCGCCGGCAAGCCGGAGGAGTACTTCGAGGCGCTCCGCTACAGCGGCCGGCCGCGACGACCGGAGGAGTACTTCCTCGGGATCGAGGACCAGTCGATCCGCGATCACCTGGGCGAGCGCAGCATCGGCAGCGAGCCCCCGCCGCGCTCGCCGCTGTGGAGTCGCGCCGCCTACGACCGCTATCTCGAGTGGGCCCTCGATGCCGGCACCACCCCGAACGGCGTCTTCGGCGCCAAGCTGATGTGGGGCTATCTGGGGGATTTCGTCAGCCTGCTGCGCAACGTGCCGAGCTACCGGGACCTCCCCCTCGCGGACCTTCTCACGACGGTCTTCCCCGAGGTCACCTTCGTCCGGGTGATCAGGGCCAACAAGCTGCGGCAAGCGGTCTCGCTCTGGAAGGCGGTGCAGACGGCCACCTGGCGGGAGAGCCAGGCCAACGCAAAGGCGACGTCGGTCGAGGAGGACGGCTCTCCCCCATATAAGAGCTTCATCGAGGAGCACCGGCCGCAGCTGCGCTTCCACTTCGGCGCCATCGATCACCTGCTCAACCAGATCCTCTTCGAGGAAGCGAGCTGGGACGCCTTCTTCGAGCACAGCGGGATCAAGCCGATCCTCGTCCTCTACGAGAACTTCGAGGCCGACTACGAGACCAGCACGCTGCGCCTGCTGGAGCGCCTCGACCTCTCCGCTCCGGCCGACTTCGATTTCGAGCCGCGGATGAAGCGCCAATCCGACGGCGTCAACGACGACTGGGCCAAGCGCTACAGCGAGCTGCGGCTGGGCAGGGCATTCGACCTGACCCCCACGGTCGCCGCATCTGCCTCAAAGTAAATTAGATCGACGTGAGCTCACAGACCGGCAAGACCCATCCGAACATCCTCTACATCCACTCCCATGACACCGGCCGCTACGTGCAGCCCTACGGCTTCCCGGTGCCAACGCCGAACATCCAGCTCCTCGCCGACCAGGGGATGCTCTTCCGCAACGCCTTCTGCGCCGCGCCTACCTGCTCGGGCAGCCGCGCCTCCCTGCTGACGGGGCAGTACTGCCACAACAACGGCCTGCTCGGCCTCGCGCACCGGGGCTGGAGGCTGAACGACTACGGCCAACACCTGGTCCACCCCCTGCGCTCGGCCGGCTACCACTCCGTCCTGATCGGCGAGCAGCACATCTCCGAGGACCCAGAGGTGATCGGCTACGACGAGGTGATCGAGGTCGACAGCAACCATGCGAGCGACATAGCGCCGACGGCTATCGAACGCCTTGCCGCAACCCCGCAGCCGTTCTTCATGTCGGTCGGCTTCTTCGAGACCCACCGCACCTTCAAGGCGCCGACCTCGGTGCGCGACACGCTCTACTCGCTGCCACCGCCGAACCTGCCCGACACCCCCGAGACGCGCGCCGACATGGCGGCATTCAAGGCGAGCGCCCGCTCCCTGGACCAGGGGATCGGTGCCGTCCTCAACGGCCTGCACCAGACCGGCCTCCTGGACGACACGCTGATCATCTGCACGACCGACCACGGCCTCGCCTTCCCGAACGCCAAGGCGACGCTCTACGACCGCGGCATCGGCGTGATGATGATCGTGCGCGGACCGCGGGGCTTCTCCGGCGGCCGCGTCGTCGACGGGCTCGTCAGCCACCTCGACATCTACCCGACGATCTGCGAGCTCGCCGGGATCGAGAGACCATCGTGGTTGCAGGGAACCTCGTTGATGCCACTCGTCGAGGGTGAGGCCAACACCGTCAACGACGAGGTCTTCGCCGAGATGACCTTTCACGCGGCCTACCAGCCCCTGCGCGCGGTCCGCACCGAGCGCTGGAAGTACATCCGCCGCTTCGACGACTACGACCGGCCGGTCCTGGCGAACTGCGACGACAGCGCCAGCAAGACCCTGCTCGTCGAGCACGGCTGGGGCGAGCAGAAGGTCCCAGAGGAGCAGTTGTTCGACCTGATCTTGGATCCAAACGAGGCGCATAGCCTGGCCGAGGATCCTGACCATCGCGCTCCCCTGGACGAGATGCGGGAACGACTTTCGAGGTGGATGGAGGCGACGGAGGACCCGCTGCTGAACGGCCCGGTCGAGGAGCCACCAGGGGCGTGGTCGAACGACCCCTGGCAAGAGTCCCCCAACGATCCCGTCGGGGCGGCCGGCGAGTAGCTCGCTGTACCGCTTCAGACCTGTCGCGTCAGCCGAACCCGCCACTGACCTCGCCCTCGTGGCGCTGCGCCCACAGCGCCGCCTGGGTCCGGTCGGTGACGCCGATCTTCTGGAAGACCGCCGAGAGGTGGTTCTTGACGGTCTTCTCGCTGATCCCGAGTCGCAGCGCGATCGCCTTGTTGGCGTAGCCCGAGGCCACGAGTCGCAGCACATCGGCCTCGCGTGGTGAGAGGGCGGCGCCGTCGGATGAGCCCTGGCGGCTGGCGAGGATCTCGCGCGCCGCTCGCGGGTCGAGCGGCGAGTGGCCCGCGGCGGCGGCCTGGATGCCGCGGATCAGCTCGTCTGGATCGGCGTCCTTCAGCAGGTAGCCCACGGCCCCCGAGTCGAGCGCGTCGACGATGCGGGCACGGTCGGAGAACGAGGTCAGGACGACGACCGGGATCTGTGGCAATTCCCGGCTGATCTGGCGAGTGGCCTCGACGCCGTCGACGCCGGGCATCGAGAGGTCCATCAGGACCACGTCGGGTTCCGTCTCGCGGGCGCAGTCCACCGCGTCAGCGCCGTTCGACGCCTCCCCCGCCACCTCGATCTCCGAGGCTTCGAGCAGCGCCCGCAACCCGGCCCTGAAGGTGGGATGGTCGTCGACCAGGCAGACGCGAATCACTCGACCGGCACCTCCGCTCGGATCTCGGCGCCGCCACCCGGCTGCGCGCTGACGGCAAATGCTCCCCCAGCATCCTCGGTCAGCGACTCGAGCGCCCGCAGCCCGAAGTGGCCGGCCGGCGCCGGCGAGCTGGTGTCGAAGCCCTGGCCGTCATCCCCGACGACGATCGTGACCCGCCCGTCTTCACGAGCCACGGACAGCGTCGCGTGCGTTGCCCCCGAATGGCTGACGACGTTCCGCATCCCCTCCTGGGCGATCCGGAAGAACAGCGACTCCAGGTCGGGGTTCAAATCGAGCGAATCGGCCACGTCGAGATCGACGGCGATGCCCCGCCGGCCGACGCCCTCGGCGAGGTCGGCGAGCGCCGGCGCCAAGCCCTCGCGGTGCAGGGTGGGCGGATAGATGTCGACCAGGGCGTTGCGCAGGCCGCGGGTCAGCTGGCGGCCTGAGTCCGAGATCCGCCGCAGCCGGTCGGCCGCGTCGTGTTCGCCGCGGGCCTCGGCGCCGCGGGCCTCGGCCGCGATCGAGAGTGAGAGTCCGTTCATGTCCTGTACGACGCCGTCGTGCAGGTCGGCCGCGATCCGCCGGCGCTCGCGCTCGGATGCGTCGACCGCCGCCTGCAAGTACTCCTCGCGCTCCTGCCGCGCTCGGCGCACGTTCCCCGCCAGCGCCCGCGCGAGCGGCAGATTGACAAACTGCAGGATCAGCAGACCGCCGAGCAGCGCCGGAATGAAGGCGAAAGTCAGGTCGCGGCTGGTATCGCTGATCGCCGCCGTCGGCCGGTATGACTCGAACAGTAGCGGCCGGCCGTCGGGCTGCTCGACCCGCATGTAGACCTCGAGCAGCTCGCCCCTGCCCCGCTCGTAGCGGTTCTCAGGCTCGTCCAGATTGCTGACGTGGGCCTCGATGCTGTCGCCGCGGAGGATGTCGAGCTCCTCGTCCTCCAGCGTGTAGCGCTTGCCGATCAGGCGCGGCTCGTCGGAGTAGACGATCCGCCCGTCGGGAGCCCAGAGCTTGATCCTTTCGATGCCGGCGATCCTCAGGGCGCGGCGGTTGAGGTCGCGGTCGAACCGCGCGAGCGCGGCCGGGTTGCCACGTACGAGCGCCGGGGTCAACCCGGGTTCGATCACGGCGGCAGCGGTCACACGGGTCAAGTCCTTGGCCTCGTCCAAAGCCTCGTCGCGAGCGATCGCGCGGAAGGCGAAGATCGCGATCAGACCGATGATGAGCACGCTGAGCAAGCCCGACAGGGCGAACTCCAGCACCGTGAACCTGCCTCTCATCAACACTAGATTCCCCTTTCCCTAGCCCTTTTTCGAGGTCCTAGGACCTATTTCCCAGTGTGCGAAGGACCAAAGCGGGGCAATGATGCGGGCATGCCATCACGATTCCACACTTACCCGTTGGCCTTGATTTTGGCCATAGCCGTCGCCCTGCCCATCGCCGGTTGCGGCAGCGACGACTCCGATTCCGACACCGCCGGCGAAGCGGCGGCGACGACGCAGTCGGAAAGCTCGGGAGGCAGCCAGACCTTGGCGCTTGCCGCAGACCCCGACGGCGCCATCGCCTTCGACAAGACCTCGCTGTCTACGACGGCGGGCAAAACCACCATCGCCTTCACCAACGCGTCGCAAGCGCCGCACGCGGTGGAGGTCGAGGGCAACGGACTCGAGGAGGAGACGGAGACGATCCAGGGAGGCAAGGCCGAGCTGACCGTCGATCTGAAACCGGGCACCTACGAGTTCTACTGCCCCGTCGGGGACCACAAGGAAGAGGGAATGAAAGGGGAGTTGATCGTCAAATGAATAGGAAACGAATCACCTCGATGCTGCTCGCAGGAGCGGTTGCGGTTCTGATGTTGGCAGTTGCCGCCGGGACCGGATCGGCGAAGTCCGGAGACGGACAGCACAGCTTCGACGGCACGGTGAGGAGCATCGCCAAAGACGGCAGCGCCCTCACCATCAACAGCACGAGCGGCTCACGAATTCGCTTCGTGGTCCGCAACTCGACCACCTTCGAGCACGTCCGCGGTCTCGGGGGGCTCTCCAGAGGAACGCAGGTCGAGGTCCACGCTTTCCGCTCCGGCGATCGCTGGATCGCGACGAGGATCGAGGCCAACCCGGGCGGGCGCGGCGGTGACGATCGCGGTGGAAGCGCGGACGACCCGCCCGGAGATGATCACGGCAGCGGCGGCCACGGCGCCGACGATCCCCCCGGGGACGACCATGGCAGCGGCGGCCACGGCGCCGACGACTAGAGCATCGACAGCTGAGTGCGGGCAAGCGCGG
>JBEVMR010000075.1:0-6660 GCA_040508545.1 Solirubrobacterales bacterium | reverse complement strand
CGAGTGGTTCGTGCGAAAAACAGGACGCCGCAGCCGACTGGACCCCCCCCTCCCTCGCCTCAAGGGTCCTCCCCAATCAGCGTTGATCAAGATCGCAATCGCTGCCAGCAAGAGCGCCGCCGCCATCACATCGTTCTTGGCGGCTCCGGGCTCACGCACGACCAGCGTGTGGCACTCCAGAAGCACGCCGGCTGCGACTACGGTGAGCGGTCCCTTCCCGTAAGGCCTCCCGATGCACCAAGCCGCGAGGAAGGCCATCCCGAGCCAGCCGAGGTTGAGGAACAAGCTCAGCGTGTCTCGGTCGGTGATCAGGATCCCAACCGCGTGCAGCAGCTCAGAGTTCTGCGGGTAGAACCAGTTCGTGAAGACGGTCTCGGTGTAGTGGAGCCCGGTCACCGAGTGGCTCTGAGCCATGTCCACCGCGAACGGCATGTGGTACCAGAGCGAGTCGAAGTTGAAAATGCCCCTGCTCAGCGCATCCGCCGTCGTCAGCCCCCAGTGGGCGAACACCAGCGCTACAACGCCAACGGCGACGAGGGACATTGCCCATGGGCCGGCGGGTCCTGTCGGCGCAGGGGACCCCCCACCCCCTGCGGTAGCTAAAGCTTCCTCGGGGGTGGGCCCCCCTACGCCGCCACCCCCCGGCAGAGGCGCTTCTCCCGCGGGTGGCGTGGGGGGAGGGGGGTCGAGGACGCCCTCGCCCGCAGCGCCCCCCTCCTCCCGCGACAGGACCCGCGGGCCGAAAGCGATAGCTGCCGCCAGAAGAAGCGCTGCGACAACAACCGTCCCTGCGTAGAGGAGGTTGACGACCCCCAGCAGCTCGCTGATCCAGATCAGCAGGGCAACGCCGACGACCGCCTCGACCAGATGCGCCGGAGCGCCCTCCCAGCCGGGCATCAGCCTCTGCCTCAGGCGAACGGCGGAGAACCCCAGCGAGAGGATCAGGGCGGCGAGCAGAGCGACGCTGAGGACGTAGGAGCCGGCGCTAACCACCGGTACCTCCAGGCGGCCTAGCCGCTAGCCGCCGAGGCCCTGGACGACGATCGGCGTCTCGCCTTCGGCGACCATTCCCTGCGCCCTCGCCCGGCGGGCGATCACGACCGGGTCGCCGGCCGTTTGGATGCGCTTGTGGAGGCGCTTGTTTTCGCGCAGCTTCTCGTGGAATTCGGCCTTGGCAGCGGTCGTCGCCGTGTAGGTCTTGACGAAATCGATCACCGGGTTCAGATAGGAGTAGAGGACGGCGGCGAGGACGAGGGTCAGGGCGATTCGCCCGACCCGATCCCAGCGCACACGGCTGCCACCACGCCTGGCAGCGGGTTTGCGCCGAGCTGCCGGTTTGCGCCGAGCAGTCGAGGTCGAGCGTCGTTTCGGTTGTGACCGCATCCTGCTTGCCGGCCGGGAGCGGGTCGCCATACCCGCTGCTACGCGGCCGAGCGCCGCA
Organism: Solirubrobacterales bacterium; assembly: GCA_040508545.1. Lineage (GTDB taxonomy): Bacteria > Actinomycetota > Thermoleophilia > Solirubrobacterales > 70-9 > VRUE01. The sequence goes on along the minus strand of JBEVMR010000075.1, from coordinate 5,219 downwards.
TTCCTTCATTTACCCAACACGTTGGGCGAATGCGTTCAAGCCCGGAAATTCCGCAGCAGCCCCCAGCTCCTCCTCGATCCGCAGGAGCCGGTTGTACTTCGCCACCCGGTCCGAGCGCGACGGGGCGCCGGTCTTGATCTGACCGGCGCCGGTGGCAACGGCGAGGTCGGCGATCGTCGTGTCCTCGGTCTCGCCGGAGCGGTGGGAGATCACCGCCGTGTAACCAGCCTCGCGAGCGACGCGGATCGCCTCCAAGGTCTCGCTCAGGGTGCCGATCTGGTTGACCTTGACCAGGATCGAGTTGCCGACGCCGAGCTCGATCCCGCGACGCAGCCGCTCTGGATTGGTGACGAAGAGGTCGTCGCCGACCAGCTGCACCCTCCCGCCGACCTTCTCGGTCAAGAGCTTCCAGCCGTCCCAGTCCTCCTCGTCCATCCCATCCTCAATCGAGAGGATGGGGTAGCGCGAGCAGGCGTCCTCCCAGTAGGAAGCCATCTCCTCCGAGGAGAGCGAACGACCCTCGTGCTCGAGCACGTAGGCACCACCTTCGTAGACCTCGCTCGTCGCCGGGTCGAGGGCGATGAACACGTCTGACCCCGGCTCGTAGCCGGCCGCCTCGACCCCCGCCAAGACCGCCTGCAGCGCGGCCTCGTTGGACTCCAGGTTGGGCGCGAAACCGCCCTCGTCGCCGACGGCGGTCGATTGCCCTTTGGAAGCGAGGCTCTTCTTCAAGGCGTGGAAGACCTCGGTCCCCACCCGCAGGCAGTCGGCGAAGCTCGACGCGCCAGCCGGGACCACCATGAACTCCTGGAAATCGACCGAGTTGTCGGCGTGGGCGCCACCGTTGAGCACGTTCATCATCGGCACCGGCAGGAGACGCGGCTCGCCGCCTCCGTAGAGCTCCGCCAGGTAGCGGTAGAGGGGCTGACCGGAGTCGAGTGCCGCCGCCCTGGCCGCCGCGAGGGAGACGCCGAGGATGGCGTTGGCGCCGAGCCGGCCCTTGTTGGGCGTGCCGTCTAGCTCGATCATCGTCTCGTCGAGGGCGCCTTGCTCAGCGGCGCGAGCGCCGCCGAGCGCCGCGGCGATCTCGCCGTTGACGTTCTCGACCGCACGGGAGACGCCCTTGCCGAGCCAGGCCTCGCCACCGTCGCGCAGCTCGACCGCCTCGAACTCACCAGTCGAGGCGCCGGAAGGAACCGCTGCACGACCAACCGCGCCCGAGTCGAGGGTCACTTCGACCTCGACCGTCGGGTTGCCACGCGAGTCGAGGATCTGGCGCGCGTGGATGGAGGCGATGGCGCTCACGGGACGCGCCAGTCTAGTGATCCGAAGAGACTATTCGGCGGGTGGCGCGCCGGTGGGCGGCGGCGCTACCCCTTCGGGAAGGCCGGCCGCTTCTTCGGCCCCTGCGCCCGGTTCATCCAGCGGCCGCGGGCGCTGCGCCAGCGGTTCGCCCCTCGGCGCCAGTGGCGTGATCGTGCCGGGCATCGCCGGGACCAGCTGCGAGACCGGCGCCGGGCAGGCAGCGGGGCGGCCACCAGGCGGATCCGCTTCGTAACAGCCTTCAGGCGCGGAGGCCGGCCGGCCGTCGGCCTCGAAGTTCGCGCAGCGTTCCATCAGGTAGTCATCGGCGCAGAAGGTGCGCTGGGTCCACTCGCTGCTGAAAGTGGAAACGAAGTTCGCGAAGTATTCCTGCTGGATCTGCTGCGTCAGGGTGCTCTGGATCTGGCTTTCGACCGCTTTCAGTTCCTGCACGCTTTCGGGGGTCGAGGACGAGACTTCGAAGACGACGAATCCCCGCGGCGCTTTGGTCGGCCCTTCGAGCACGCCTTCGGAGGCGGCGAAGACTTCCGTGTTCAGCGGTTCTTCGAGAACGCCTTCCGCGACGCCTTTCTGCAGGCCACCGCTTGCTTTGGTCGTCGGGTCTTCGGAGAATTCCTTGGCGACCTTTTTCCAGTTCGCTTCCGAGTTGTCCCCGCTCAGGGCATCGAGGGCTTCCTCCGTCTTTTTGCGGTCTTTGTTGACGATCAGCCGCACGTCCCGGCTCGGTTTCTGCGTGAACTGGGTGGACTTGGCGGCCTCGTAATAGTTCTCGATTTCATTCTGGCTGGGAGTGGGCGCTTTTTCTTTCAGCTGTTCCTGCAGCTGCGTGCTGAGAATCTGGATCCTTATCCGCGTATCGATATCGGCCGGGGTGTAGCGCGATTCTTCGAGGAATTTCTGGAATTCGGCCTCCGATTTAAAGCTTTCTTTCTTCACTTTCTTCAGTTCTTTGGCGACTTCCGCGTCGGTCACCTCGATGCCCCATTCGTCTGCCACGCCTTGGATCCAGATCCCTTCGAGGACGGACTGCATCGCCGTTTTCTTCGTTTCGTCGTATTTCGGGTCGCCGGGTTTCGGGGCTTTTTTTTCGCCCGCCTGCGCGGCCGCCAGGTCGATCGCATGCGCGACGTCGTCTTCGCTGACATGGCCGATGTCGCCAGGCACGTCCTCGACCAGGGCGGCGTCGCCTGAGGGCACGCTCGGGTCACCGATGCCCTCGGAGATGGCGACGATTGCGAACAGGACGATGAAGGTGACGCCGAAGATCACCAGTCCCAGGCGGCGCGTAGCAGCGGGCCCGCGACCGCTCCCGGCCCCGGCCTTGCCAGACGTCCCTCTCCTACCCTGATCCGGACTCACGAAGCTGGGAGCATATCTTTTTCGACCATTTGCGAGCGCCCAGCCTCGCGCAGGGCCTGCGCCATCGCCAGCACCGCCGCCAGGCGCGCCTCGGGCTCGTCCGGAACCCGCACCGAGGCGGTTTTCTCCCGCCACTCGTACAGCGCGCCCTCGACCCGTGCCGTCAGATCGCTCGATCCCTCGGAATCGAGCTCCACGCCGACCACGCTGAGCCGGCCGCCACGCAACTCGACGCTCCGCGCCCCCGCCAGCTGCAGCTCGATCCGAGCGCGCTGCAACGCCAACAGGTTCTCCGCCGCGGCCGGCAGTGACCCGAAGCGGTCGCTCAGCTCGTCGCGGATCGCGCGCAGGTCCCCCGGGGCCCGGGCGGCGACGATGCGCCGGTGGACGTCGATCTTCGCCGCCTCGAAGGGGATGAACGACGCCGGCAGGTAGGCGTCGACCGGCACGTCGAAGCGCAGCGGCTCCGGCGCTCCCTCCCCCTCCCCGGCGGCGCTCGCCTCGGCGACGGCCTCATCGATCATCTGGCAGTAGAGCTCGAAGCCGACCGCGGCGACGTGGCCGGACTGCTCGTCGCCCAGCAGGTCACCGGCGCCGCGGATGTCGAGATCCCGCATCGCGATCTTGAAGCCGGAGCCAAGCTCGGTGTGGTCGGCGAGAGTCGAGAGGCGCGCGGCGGCGTCCTCGGTCAGCGCCTCGGCCGAGGGGTAGAGCAGGTAGGCGAAGGCGCGCTCGCGAGAACGCCCGACGCGGCCGCGGATTTGGTAGGCCTGGGCTAGCCCGAGCCGGTCGGCGCGCTCGACGATCAGCGTGTTGGCGGTCGGGATGTCGAGCCCCGACTCGATGATCGTCGTCGTCACCAGGCAGTCGGCTTCGCCGCGCAGGAAGCACATCATCGTCTTCTCCAGCTCCGCCTCGTCCATCTGCCCGTGGGCCTCGACCACACGGGCCTTGGGGACGAGCCCGCGCAGCTGCTCGGCGACCTCGGGCAGGCTCTCGATCCGGTTGTGGAGGAAGAAGGCCTGACCGCCGCGCTCGAGCTCGCGCTCGATCGCCCGCTGCACCAGGCTCTCGTCGTAGGGGCCGACGTAGGTGCGCACCGGGCGGCGACCCTCGGGCGGGGTCTCGATCACCGAGATGTCGCGCAGCCCCGCCAGGCTCATCTGCAGGGTGCGCGGGATCGGCGTCGCCGAGAGGGAGAGGACGTCGACCTTCAGTTTCAGCTGCCGCAGCAGCTCCTTCTGCTTCACCCCGAAGCGCTGCTCCTCGTCGACGATCAGGAGGCCGAGGTCCTTGGCCCGGACGTCGCGCGAGAGCAGCCGGTGGGTGCCGACCAGCACGTCGATCTCGCCCGCCTCGAACCGCTTCAGCACCTCTTTCACCTCGGCCGGCTTGCGCAGCCGCGAGACCCAGTCGAGGGTGAAGGGAAGGTCGGCGAAGCGCTCGCGGAAGGTGCCGAAGTGCTGCTGGGCGAGGATCGTGGTCGGCGCCAGCATCATCACCTGCATGCCGTCGGATGCCGCCTTGACCGCGGCCCGCAGAGCCACCTCGGTCTTGCCGAAGCCGACGTCGCCGCAGACCAGCCGGTCCATCGGCTGCTCCGATTCCATGTCCCCCTTGACCGCCTCGATCGCCTCCAGCTGATCGGCGGTCTCGCGGTAGGGGAAGGCCGTCTCCATCGCGATCTGCCACTCGCCGTCGGGGGGAAAGGGGTGGCCCTTGCGGGTGCGCCGCTCCGCATACAGGTTGAGCAGCTCGCCAGCCAGGGCGCCCGCGGCTTTGCGGGCGCGCGCCTTCATGTTCTGCCAGCGCTTGCCGCCGAGGGCCGAGAGCACCGGCTCGGCCCCAGCGCCGACGTAGCGGCTCAGCTTCGCCAGCTGGTCGGTGGGCACGTAAACGCGGTCTTCGCCCTTGTATTCGAGGTAGAGGTAGTCGCGGCTGATGCCGCCCACCTCGCGCGTCTCGAAGCCGGCGAAGCGGGCGACCCCGTGGTCCTCGTGGACCACGTAGTCGCCGACCCGCAGTTCGCTGAAGGCGAGGCGGCCGCGGCCGGCGCCGGGGGCCGGCTCCTCCGTGCGGCGGCGGTGGACGAGTCGGCGGAAGGGGTAGACGGCGAGTTTCAGCTCCGGGCTGACGAAGCCCTCGCGCAGGCGCGCCTCGGCGAAGGCGAGGCCGGGATCGGGCGAGAGCCGGCCTCCTTCGAGCAGGCGCGCGTCAAGCCGGTCGAGGCCGTAGCGGGCGCGCTCGGCCTCGCCGCGGCTGTCGAAGGCGACGACGGTGCGGTAGCCGGAGCGGACCAGTTTCTCCAGCTCGCTCTCGGCCTCCTTGACGCTGCGGGCGGGCGACTCGGCCCGGGCGGCGCGGAAGGCCTCCTCGTCGTCCTCGCCGGCGCCGGTCCGGGAGAGGGCCGCGCGCTCGGCGAGCGGCTCGGCGACGTCGACGTAGAGGTGCTTGGCGTCTTCGGCGTGCATCGCCGCGGTCGCGTCCTCCCAGTGGTCGCGCAGCGCCGGCTCGATCTCCTCGGCGGCGGCGAGCAC
>JBEVMR010000017.1:0-9332 GCA_040508545.1 Solirubrobacterales bacterium | reverse complement strand
GATTAACCCACGCATCACGCCGGCGTTGACCAGGAGGACCACCGCCGTGGTCGTATTCACGCCCACTAAAGCCGTGAGTGGGGAAAAGTGCCCCCCCTAGATCCCCATCTTCTCCTTGATCAAGCGGTTGTCCTCTCCCCCGTCGGCGCGGCCCTTGGTCTCCTTCATCACGGCGCCGACGATTGCGCCGATCGCCTTTTGATTGCCCGAGCGAATCTGCTCGGCGGCCTCCGGGTTTGCCTCGACCGCGGCCGCGACGATCGCCTCCAGCTCGCCGCTGTCGGAGATCTGGGCCAGGCCCTCGCGCTCGACGATCGCCGCCGGGTCGCCGCCCTCCGCGACCAGGGCCGCGAGCACCTGCTTGCCACTGCCGTGCGAGATCTTCTTCTCCTGAACCATGGCGGCAAGCGCCGCAAGCGCCTCTGGCTCGACCTTCGAGCCGGCCGCTCCGTCGCCATCCGCCTGGCGCAGCGCCGCCGCCAGCTCGCCGGTGACCCAGTTGGCGACGATGCGAGGCTCGACCCCACCGGCGGCGGTCGCCGCCCGCTCGAAGTAGTCGGCCGTCTCCGGGTCGGCCGCCAGCAGGGCGGCGGCGTCCTCCGGTAGCCCCATCGACTCGCGATAACGCTCCATCCTCGCCTCCGGAAGCTCCGGCAGCGACTCGCGCGCTTCGCGCAGCATCGCCTCGGTCGGCGCCAGCGGCACCAGGTCGGGCTCGGGGAAGTAGCGGTAGTCGTGCGCTTCCTCCTTGGACCGCAGGGGCGTCAGCGAGCCGTCCTCGGGATGGAAGTGAAGGGTCTCCTGGGTGACGCTCCTCCCCGCCTCGATCAGCTCGCGCTGGCGTGCCAGCTCAGCCTCGATCCCCCGTTCGAGGAAGCGAAAGCTGTTCATGTTCTTCAGCTCGGTCTTGACGCCGAGCTGCTCGCTGCCGACTGGGCGCACCGAGACGTTGCCATCGACCCGCAGGCTGCCCTCCTCCATGTTGACGTCGGAGACCTCGAGCTGGCGCACCGTGGTGCGCAGCAGCCGCGCCCAAGCGCCGGCTTCGGCGGCGCTGCGCAGGTCGGGCTCGGTGACGATCTCGACCAGCGGCGTGCCGCCGCGGTTGAAGTCGACCAGGGATGCGCCGGAGCCGTGGATGCGACCCGACTCGCCGAGGTGGATCGTCTTCGCCGCGTCCTCCTCGAGGTGTGCACGGTGGATGCGGATCCCGCCGAGCCTGCCGTTGATCGCAAGCGGTTCGTCGTACTGGCTGATCTGGTACGCCTTCGGATTGTCGGGATAGAAGTAGTTCTTGCGGTGGAAGGTGGAGCGGGCGGCCACCTCGCAGTCGAGTGCCGCGGCGATCTTCAGCGCGTAGCGGATCGCCTCTTCGTTGGGCACCGGCAGGACACCGGGATGGGCGAGGCAGACGGGGCAGGTGTGGGCGTTGGGCTCGTCGCCGAAGGAGAGCTCGCAGCCGCAGAACATCTTCGTCCGGGTCGAGAGCTGGACGTGGATCTCGAGCCCGATCACGGCCTCCAGCTCAGCCATCGCCGTTCTCCCCTGGCTTGGCGTCGAACCCGATCGCCTGCTCCAGCGCGTAGGCGGCCTCGAGCAGCCGCTGCTCGGCGAACGCCGGCGCGGCGATCTGGAAGCCAACGGGCAGCTGGGGCCCGCCACCCTCGGGCTCGGCGAGGCCGGCCGGGATCGAGATTGCCGGGATCCCCGCCAGGCTCATCGGCACCGTGAAGAAGTCGTTCATGTACATCGCCAGGGGGTCGGCCGTCTTCTCTCCCAGGCCGAAGGCGACCGACGGCGAGGTCGGCGTGACGACGAAATCGAAGCTGTCGAATGCCGCGGCGAAGTCCTCGGCGATCTTCGTCCGCACCTTCTGGGCCTGGCCGTAATAGGCCTCGTAGTAGCCGGAGGAAAGAGCGTAGGTGCCGAGCATGATCCGCCGCTTGACCTCGTCGCCGAAGCCGGCCGCGCGGGTCGTTTCGTACATCTCGACTACATCGCCCCCTCCCTCGGCCCGCATCCCGTAGCGGACGCCGTCGTAGCGAGCGAGGTTGGACGAGGCCTCGGCCGGCGCGATCACGTAGTAGGCGGAGATGCCGTGCTCGGCGTGCGGCAGGGGCACCTCGGCAATCTCCCCGCCGAGCGCCTCGATCCGCTTCAAGGTCGCCTCGAAGACCTCACGGACGCCGGGTTCGATCGCGTCGTGAGCGAGCTCGGCGGGAACGGCGAAGCGCAGGCCGCTGAGGTCCTCGCGACTCGGCGCCTCGACCCCGCCCTCGATCCCGACCGAGGTCGAGTCGCAGGGATCGCGCCCCTGCATCGCCTCGAGCAATAGGGCGGCGTCGGTGACGTCGCGCGTCAACGGCCCGCACTGGTCGAGCGAGGAGGCGAAGGCGATCATCCCGTAGCGCGAGATCGCCCCGTAGGTCGGCTTCAGGCCGACGATCCCGCAGAGCGAGGCGGGCTGGCGGATCGAGCCGCCGGTGTCGGTGCCGATCGCGCAGGGCGCGAGGCCGGCAGCGACGACGGCCGCCGAGCCGCCGGACGAGCCGCCCGGAACCCGCTCACGGTCCCACGGGTTGCGAACTGGTCCGTAAGCGGAGTTCTCGTTCGAGGACCCCATCGCGAACTCGTCCATGTTGGTCTTGCCCAGCACCTCGGCGCCCGCCCCGGCGAGCCTCCATACCGCATGGGCCGTGTACAGCGGCAGATGCCCCTCGAGGATGCGCGAGCCGGCCGTCGTCTGCACGCCCTCGGTACAGAAGAGATCCTTGACCGCCACCGGAATTCCGGCGAGCGGGCCATCGTCACAGCCCTCTCCCTCCTCTGCTCGCCACAGGTAGGCGTTGAGCTCGTCCCCCGCGGCGGCCTGCCGCCAGGCCTCGAAGTACTCCTCACGCGAGAGCTCCCCCGCATTGATCTTCGCCGCCGCCGCCGCGACGCTCAGCTCGAGCAGCTCGGCCATCAGGAGTCGGCCTGCGGTGAGGGGACCCGGAAGGCCCCATCGACCGGGTCGGGCGCCTGCTCCAAGACGGCGTCCCTTGGCCAGCTCGGCCGCGGCTCGTCCGGCCGCAGCACGTTCTCCAGGTCGACGACGTGGGCGGTGGGTGGCACGTCGTCGAGATCGAGCTCGCTGATCCGGTCGACGTGCCCGAGGATTCCCGAGAGCTCACCGGCCATCTTCTCCACCTCGGCCTCCGACAGGCGCAGTCGGGCCAGCTTTGCGACGTGAAGTACCTGCTCCCGCTCGATCACGGCGGGGATTCTAGGGCGGCGGGCGCCCCAACGTGGCCGCTGCCTAAGGTGCGGTAACGGTTCGCGAACGAGCCCCGAGGCATTCCACCGGCCGGCTGGGCAGGTGGTAGGTCGATACCTCGGCGTAGACGCGCTCCCCGCGCAGAGCGAGAGGGGACTTCATGTGCCATTCATTGCCGTAGGGGGTGAGGCGCGCGACGACCTTGTCTTGCCCGGGCATCGCTTTCCTGATCCGCACGGTGCTCAGTTCGCAGAACAGCCCGGGAGCATCGGAGGCGACGGTGCCGTCGATCTTGTGAGCGGCCCGGTCGACCGAGATCGTCAGCGTGACCGCGTAAGTGTGGGTGGTCTGACCAAAAGCAGTCGGCGCGACCGCGAGCATCGCTGCAATCAAGGCTACGAATATCGCCAGTCTCACCAGTCCAAGGTAGCAGCGCCCTGGCCAGTCAGCCAGTTAGAGTCCCGGCGACGATGCGGGGAGAGAAAGCAGAGGCGTTCGTAGTCCTGAGCTTGCGCTTGATGGCGGCCAGCTTCGCCGTCGTCGGCATCCTCTTCATCGCGGTTCCCAGCGGCGTCCTCGACGTCATCTCCGACCTCGGCGACGCGATCGGCAGCTTCCCCCGCGCCCCTCATACCGAGGAGAAGCTCTGGCTGGCCCTGGCCTTCGCCTACATGGTGGTGATCACCGGCATCTGCCTCGTGGCCCAGGCCGACGTCGTCCGCTACCGCCCGTTGCTGCTGGTGCTGGCCGCCGGCAAGACCGCTTCGTCGCTCGGCTCGCTCGGCTTCTTCGTCTTCGACCAGGACGTCTTCATCTACCTGCTCAACTTCCTGGTCGACGGCTTCCTGGCGCTCGCGGCGCTTTGGCTCTGGTCGCTCAGCGGCCGGGTCGAACGCCACGCAGCCCCAGGCTGAAAGCGCCCGCCGGGGTTGTCGGCCGCCGAGCAACGCACCCTCTGCTCGATCTGCGAAGCGATGGCCCCTGCGGTCGGCGGGCTGCCCGCGGCTGAGCGCGAGATCGACGTCGCCGGGCCGGTCGGCCAGTTCCTCGGCTCGCTCTCGCCCCGGGTCCTGGTCCGGGTCCGCCTCGGCCTGCGTGCCTTCGAGTGGCTTTCCTTTCCCTGGCGCTTCAGCCGCCTCGACCTGAACGCGCGCGAAGACTTCCTGCAGCGCATGGAGCGCTCCCGCTTCGGCCTCTACCACGAGCTGCTGCTGATGGCGAAGACGTTCACCACGCTTGGCTACGCGATCGACCCACAGGTCGAGCAGCACCTGGGGCTGGAGACGAGCTGCCGCGTCGCCGAGGGCTCGGCGGCGCCCGAGCCGGCGGGGGCACTGGGCGACACCGAGCCGGCCGGCGAGGGCGAGGAATGCGACGTCGTCATCGTTGGCTCGGGCGCCGGTGGCGCCGTGGCCGCAGCGACGCTGGCAGAGGCCGGCCTCGACGTGATCGTGCTCGAGGCCGGCGAGAGCTACACCCGCGACAGCTACCCGAGCGACCCGCTCGACGCAATCGCCTCGCTCTACCGTGACGGCGGCCTGACGATCGCCGAGGGGCGGCCGCCGATCCCCGTGCCGGTGGCGAAAACGGTCGGCGGCACCACGGTGATCAACTCGGGAACCTGCTTCCGCGCGCCCCAGCCGGTGCTCGAGAACTGGCGCGACCGCTATGGCGTCGCCTGGGCCGATCGCCTCGACCCGGACTTCGCCGAGGCGGAGGAGTTCCTACACGTGACCCCACTCGACCCTGAGCGCATGGGCCGCAACGGCCAGCTAGCGATGGAGGGGGCCGCGGCAATCGGCGCCAGCGGCGGGCCGATCGCCCGCAACGCCGGCAACTGCGTACAGTGCAGCTCCTGCCCCTTCGGCTGCCGGATCGACGCCAAGCGGGGCATGCACGTTAGCTACGTGCCCCGCGCGGTCGCCGCCGGCGCCCGGCTGCGGACCGGGGCTGAGGTGAAGCGCATCCTCGTCGAGAACGGCCGGGCCGTGGGCGTGCGCGCGGTCGTTGCCGGACCGGGCGAGCGCAACGGCAGCCGCCGCCCCTACACGGTCCGCGCCCGCAAGGCGACGATCGTCGCCGGCGGCGCCTTCGGCACGCCGGAGCTGCTCCTGCGCTCGGGCCTCGGCGGCGACCAGGTCGGCCGCAACCTCCACATCCATCCGGCCTGCTGGGTCGGCGCCCGCTACGAGGAGGAGGTGCGGGGCTGGGACGGGGTAATGCAGAGCTACTACGTCGACGAGTGGGAGCACGAGAACGTCCTGCTCGAGGCGACGTTCACGCCGCTTCCCTTCGGCGGCGCCTGGCTGCAGGGCTCAGGGCGCGAGCACCAGAACGCGATCCTCGATTTTGGCCACATCAGCTCGATCGGCGTCCAGCTGGCCGACGAGACCAGTGGCCGCGTCGGGGTCGCCCGGGACGGATCGCTGCGCGCCAGCTACAAGCTGAGCGACCTCGACGCCCAGCGCGTCGTCTTCGGCATCGCCCGCGCCGCCGAGATCCACTTCGCCGCCGGGGCGACGGAGGTCTACCCCAACATCGGCCGAGTCCCGGTGCTGCGCCCCGGTCAGCTGGCCGAGTTCGAGGCAACTCGCTTCAAGCCCTCGGAGCTTCGCCTCGAGGCCTTCCACCCCCAGGGCACGACCCGGATCGCGGAGCCCGGCGAGGGCGTTTGTGCAAGTGACGGCTCGGTTTACGGCGTCAAGGACCTGCACGTGGCCGACGCGTCGCTCTTCCCCACGGCGGTGCAGGTCAATCCCATGATGACCATCGTCGCTTTCGCCAAGCGGGTCGCCGCCGAAGTGGCCGAAGCCACTCCGGCGGCATAGCCAGCCCTACTGCGCAGGCGGTGGTGGTGGAGGCGGCGGCGGGTTCTGCGACTGCGGCGGCGCGGGCGGGGGCTGCTGCGCCGGGGGTGGAGGCGGGGGCGGTGGTGGCGGACCGCCAGCCGGTGGTTGCTGTCCCCCTCCGCCGCCGAGGCGGTCGGCGGTGTCGCCGAAGGTCATCCCTTCCTCGCGCATCGCGCTGTAGCCGCCGTAGGCGATCCCGGCCGAGGCGAGCAGGCCGAGGAAGATGCCGAGCTTGAGCGTCGCGTCGACCTCGACCCCGCCAAAGGAGCCGAAGTCGGGCGGGAAGAGGATCCGAAAGACGATCAGCAGAACGGCGAAGCCGCCGAGCGCAGCGACGATCGCGTTGAGCGAGACCGGAAGCTCGACGTCGGCGTCGGTGAGGCGGATCACGGCGACGCCGATCGCGGCCACGATCGCCAGCATCAGGAAGATCGGGATCACGTCAAGCGCGTCCCAGGCGCTGCCACCGCTGCCGGAGACGTCGCCCGAGAAGCCCGGGACTCCCGAGATCTCGACGCCAAACCAGTCGAAGAACATGAAAACGAAGAGGAGAATCGCGGAGACCGCGGCGATCTTCTCCCCCGTGCTCAGCTTGTCGGCTTCCATCTGCACATCCCTCCGAGGAGTTAGGGGTCTGGAGCCGACACTACACCCGGGCTCGGGCGGCAGCTAACGTATTTACGAGCAGCATCGCCCGCGTCATCGGCCCGACGCCGCCAGGCACGGGGGTGATCGCCGCCGCACGCTCGGCGGCCGACTCGAACTCGACGTCCCCGACCAGCTTGCCGTCGACTCGGTTGGTGCCGACGTCGATCACGACGGCGCCGTCGCGCACCATCTCACCCGTGATCAGGCCGGGCTGGCCCGCCGCCGCGATCAGGATGTCGGCCTCCCGGCAGACCGAGGCCAGGTCCCGGGTGCGGGAGTGGCAGTGAGTGACGGTCGCATTGGCGGCCAGCAGCAGCGTCGCCAGCGGCTTGCCGACTAGGATCGAGCGGCCGACGACCACTGCGCGAGCCCCCTCGGCCTCGACGCCCGCCTCGTTCAAGAGCTCCATCACGCCGGCAGGCGTGCACGGCGCCATCGCCTCGCTGCGGCCTTGGGCGAGCAAGCCGGCGCTGAGCGGCGTCAGCCCGTCAACGTCCTTGATCGGGTCGATCGACCCGATCAGCGGATCCTGGTCGAGGTGCTCGGGCAGCGGCAGCTGGAGGAGGATTCCGTGCACGCGGTCGTCGGCGTTGAGCGACTCGATCAGCGCCGCCAGGCCCTCCTGCGTCACGTCTGCCGGGGGCTCGTGATGGAACGACTCGATCCCGACCTCGGCGCAATCTTCGCGCTTCATCCGCACGTACACCGCGGAGGCGGGATCCTCGCCGACGAGGATCGTCGCCAGGCCCGGCGGGGTCGCCATCCTGGCCACCTCCTCCCGCACCTGCTCGCGGATGCGCGCTGCCACGGCCTTGCCGTCGATCACCCGGGCAGGCACGCCTACCGCCTCCGGATCGGCGCGTAATCCGCCATCAGCTTGCGCTCGGAGCCGTCGCCGGCGAAGCGGACGATGACCACGCCGCCCGGCTCGACGGCGGTGACGACGCCGTCGCCGAAACTGGCGTGAACTACGTCGTCGCCCGTGCGCAGCTCCAGGGTCGGGCCGGGATCGACGGGAGCCGCCGGCTCGGCCGATCCCCCTCCCCAGCTCATGCCGCCGGCCCCTACCGCGCTCGAGCTGCGCTCGGTCAGCTCCTCCGGCAGCTCGTCGACGAAGCGCGAGGGGAGGTTGCGTTCGGATCTCCCGAACAGCTGCCGTTCGCGCGTCCAGGTCATGTAGAGGCGGCTGCGGGCGCGAGTGATGGCGACGTAACAGAGGCGCCGCTCCTCCTCCTCGCCCCCCTCTTCGAGCGCTTTCATATGGGGAAAGGAGCCGTCCTCGCAGCCGACGACGAAGACCGTCTCGTACTCGAGGCCCTTGGCGTTGTGCAGCGTCATCAGCGTGATCACCGACTCGTCGCCCAGGTCGTCCTGCTGCGTGTAGAGAGAGATCTGCTGCAGGTACTCCTCCAGCGGCGGCACCTCGCTCTCCCCCTCCTTCTCACGCTCGATGTCGAACTCGGCAGCGCCGGCGACGAGTGCCTCGAGGTTCTCGGCTCGGCCTTCGGCCTCGATCGTCCTCTCCGCGGCCAGCGCTTCGAGATACCCCGTCTCGTTGAGGACAGCCTCGAGCAGGCCGGCGACCGGCCCTTCCTCTTCGGCGCGTTCGCGCAACCCGGCGATCATCTCGAAGAAGCGCGAGACCGACTTGATCGCGGCCCCGCTCAACCCCGGCACCTCCTCGACCCGCTCGATCACCTCCCAAATCGGCGCCCCCGTCGTATTCGCATGGGAGGCAAGCCTGCCCTGGCTGGTTTTGCCGATTCCGCGTCGCGGCGAGTTGACGATCCGCGCGAAGGCGACCTGGTCGGCGGGATTAACCAAGAGGCTCAGGTAGGCGACGGCGTCCTTGACCTCGGCCCGCTCGTAGAACTTAGTCCCCCCAATCACTTGGTACGGGACGTCGAAGCGGTTGAGAGTGTCCTCCAGCACCCGGCTCATCGCGTTGGTCCGGTAGAAGACCGCGACGTCCTCGCGCCGCATGCCCTCCTCCTCGCCGAGGCGCTCGATCTCCCCCGCCACCCAGCGCCCCTCCTCGTGCTCGTCGGAGAGCTCACGCAGCTGCAACGGCTCACCCCCCGCGATTTCGGTCCACAGCTGCTTCGGCCGCCGTTCCCGATTGTTCTCGATCACCGCATTGGCGGCGGTGAGAATCGTCTGGGTGGAACGATAGTTCTGCTCGAGCGTGACGACGTCCGCATCGGGGAAGTCTCGCTCGAAATCCAGAATATTCCTGATGTCGGCGTGCCTAAAGCCGTAGATGGACTGCGACTCGTCGCCGACGACCATCAGGTTGCCATGCTCGGAGGTGAGCAATTGCAGGAGGCGGTACTGGGCGTGGTTGGTGTCCTGGTACTCGTCGACGAGGACGTGGCGGAAGGTGCGGCGCCAGCGCTCGCGCACCTCCTCGAACAGCTCCATCGCGTTGACCATGCGGACGAGGAGGTCGTCGAAGTCCATCGCGTTCGCTTCCAGCATCCGCTTCTCGTACAGCGGGAACGCCTCGGCGACGACTTCCTCGAAGACGCTGGCCGGCGACTCGGCGTAGGCGGCGGCGTCGATCAGCTGGTTCTTGGCGC
>JBEVMR010000026.1:0-9885 GCA_040508545.1 Solirubrobacterales bacterium | reverse complement strand
CCGTGAGGTGGTCCCCGTCCTTCTGATCACACGCGAGGCCTCGGAGAGTGCCCCCGACCGACCTACGGTTCCTTGATCGCCTCCAGGGGCGACTCGAAGGCACCCAGGGCGACGGTAGCGACGATCGGCGGTTCGCCGGACTCCTTGCGGCGAACCGCCGCAAGCTTTTGCTCTTCGAGAACGGTCGCCAGCAGGGCTCTCACCGAGATCGTCACTTTTTCCCAGCCCAGCTGGTCGAGGGCCAGAATCGCCCAAGATAGGACTCTGTCCTCGCGGGCGTCGAAGGTGCCCGCGACCATCGCCTCCTTGGCCTTCGCCGTAAGGCGTTCGAAAGTCGTCCAAGCGCCCGACTTCCCGAGCGATTCCGGCACCCCGACCCAGGACCCATCGTCTCTGACGATGGCCGGGCCAGTCGCCCTATGGAAGACCTCGTGACCCGCGCGCCGCTTCCCTCCGGTCTTGCTTCCCACCTCCTTCAGCCAACCGGCATCGATGAGCTTCTTGAATCGCCGGCGTACGGCCTTGACCGAGCCGCCGCCGAACTCCCGGTAGAACTCAGGCGCGCTTATCTCCCGCTCGTTCGCCGCTGCGACGATCTGTATACACATTGCGTCCTCGAAAACCTTCGAGAGCCGCAGCGGGAACGGGATCGACGGTTCCTCGCTGTGCTCCACCAGACTCGGGCTGGCCGGCGCTTTGCCTTGGGCGGGGGACTCGAATGCCATGAGAATGGAACTCGCCCGAATCAGATCCTCCCCGGTGCACGCAACGCGGCGCCTGGAATCCTCCTGCTCCTCGAACTGGGAAACGAACTCTGCGGTGACAGCGTCGATAACGCGCACCCATCCCGCCTGATCTAGAGCGAGCTGCGTACCCGTCAGGTGGCGGTCCCGGCGGGAGTCGAACGTCTCCGCCTCTATCGCTTCGCGCAGCCGCTGCGCTATCTGCTTAAAGGCGTTCCAGCTGGCAGTAACTCGGATCGAGTACGGGAGCATGGCCCAGGTCTCTTGGTCGCAGAAGGCGAGCTCGGTCGCCCGGTAGAAGTGCTCCCTCCCACCGCGACGCCTTCCGCCCGGCCCTTTGGTGTTGACGTGCCGGAGCCAGCCAGTTTCGGCAAGCCGCTCGAAGTTCTGAGTAACTCTGGAGATCGAGCCACCTCCGAACTCCTCGTGGAACCCCTTGGGGCTCATCTCCCGCATATAGAGCTCGGTGACGATCTTCAGCCGGACCTCGACAGCGAAGACGACTGAAAGACGCCGCAGGTACTTTGCCCGCGACCTTATGCCGAACCAAATTTTCGCTGCCATGCCGGTTGTAACTCCCTTGATTGTTCGTGCGGATTGAGCGTGGCGAACTCTAAGCGGTGCTCTCGAAATGAAACCGCGCCAGTCCCCGAACGGTCACTCGTCTAGATTTAGTCAAGAAATTCTTAGCGATACAGGGAGGTGACCGAGATGAAGATCGCAGCCACGGGTTCGGCTCTGCCGATGGTGTCCATCACCAAGGTCGGCTGACCAGAAGCCAAACGGCATGAGCCGAACTCCTAGTCGCAACAGGCCGGGGTTTGGCTCGTGCCGATCCACTAGCACGCCGATCCTAGGCGTACAACCCCGGTTTAGTTCCAAAGTACGAAATGATCGAGAGAGCCTGATGGACCTACCCTGTCGGCGACAATGCCAGGGGACGGGGGGACGGACGACTTCTGCTGGGACGCGCTGGAGCCGCGCGTCCTCCACCCCGTGCGAGTGGAGATCATCGAAGCTCTGCGCTGGATTGGCTTACCGCTGTCGGCCACTGACCTCCTATGGGTCTTCGAGGGGCAGCAGACGGAGCTACGACTGGAGTACCACCTGCGACTGCTCTCCGAGCTGGACGTCGTGAAGAAAGAGGCCGGCGGCATGACACCCCCGCTGATGGGACAACGCCCATACCGCCTGGTGGAGGGGCCAGATCTGTGATTGCGGCCGAGGGCTAGCGCACGCTTTCCCGAGCTGACGGGGCGGGCGGGTAGGTCTGGTGAGCCTCCACAACTCGTTGCGTAAATCTCGGCGGCGGAGCCGCCGTCTAGGTTGCACCGGCTCTGCCGGTGCTAGGCGAACCAGACCTACCCGCCCGCCCCGTCCTCACTCGAAGGCTCGAGCTCAACCTGCTCATCCGCCGGCTGCGTCTCGCCACTGTCACTCTCAACAACCAAAGCGACGGCGGAGACTCGGTCGTCGTCCTTGATGTTCATCACCCGCACGCCCTGCGTCGGGCGGCCCATCAGGGAGATGCCGCCGGCTTGGGTCCGCTGGACCATGCCGTTCTGGGAGATGAAGAGCAGGTCCTGGTGCTCGCGCACGATCAGGGCGCCGGCGAGGCCACCCTTCTTCTCGGTCAGCTTCGCGGTCAGGACGCCTTTCGTCCCCCGTCCCTTGCGCGGGTACTCGGCGATCGAGGTGCGCTTGCCATAGCCGTTCTCGGTGACGACGAAGAGCTCGGTGTCGTCACGGGCGACGTCCATCGCCAGCACCCGATTGGGCTCACCACCCACCTTGGCGCTCACGTTCATGCCTTTTACGCCTGAGGTATCGCGGCCCATCGGGCGCGCCTCACCCTCTGAGAAGCGCACGGCGTGAGCCGACTTGGACACCATCAGGATGTCGTCTTCGCCCGAGGTGAGACGGACCTGCACCAGTTCGTCGCCGTCGCGGACCTTGATCGCGATGATCCCGTCGGCGCGGATCGGCGTGTTGTAGGCGAGGAACTCGGTTTTCTTGAACTGGCCCTTGGCGGTGGCGAAGGCGAGGTACTTGTTCTCTTTGAAGTCCCGGGTGGGAATCACCGCCATCACGGTCTCCCCTTCGCGCAGCGGCAACAGGTTGACCAGGGCGCTCCCTTTCGCCGTGCGCGAGCCCTCCGGCAACTCGTAGACCTTGAGCCGGTAGACCTTGCCGCGGTTGGTGAAGAAGAGCAGGTAATCGTGGGTCGAGCAGATGTGAAGGTGGGCGATGTAGTCGTCCTCCTTCATGTTCATCCCCATCACGCCGACACCGCCGCGGTGCTGTTGGCGGTAGGTCGCCAGCGGCAGTCGCTTGACGTAGCCGGAGGCAGTCAGCGAGATCACCATCTGCTGGTCGGCGATCATGTCCTCGATCCCGACGTCGCCCTCGAAGTGGGCGATTTCCGTGCGGCGCTCGTCGCCGTAGGACTCGACGATCTCGGCCAGCTCCTCCTTGACCAGGCCCAGCACCCTGGACTCGTCGCCGAGGATCGTGCGCAGCTCGCCGATCCGCTCCATCAGGTCGGCGTGCTCGGCCCGCACCTTGTCCGACTCCAGCGCCGTGAGGCGCTGCAGGCGCATGTCGAGGATCGCCTGGGCCTGCTCGCGTGAGAGCTCGAACTGGGAGATCAGGCCGTCGCGCGCTTCATCCGGGTCGGCGGAGGCGCGGATCAGTTTGATCACCGCGTCGAGGTTGTCGAGCGCAATCAGCAATCCCTCGAGGATGTGAGCGCGGGCCTCGGCGCGGCGCAGTTCGTACTGGGTGCGGCGGGTGACTACCTCGCGCTGATGCTGGACGTAGTAGTGGACCAGCTCGAGCAGGCTCAGGGTGCGCGGCACGCCGTCGACAAGCGCCACCATGTTGATGCCGAAGCTGGTCTGCATCCCGGTTTTCTTGTAGAGGTTGTTGAGCACGACCTTGGCCGGGTGGCCGCCGCGCTTCAGCTCGATCACCAGGCGCATGCCGGAGCGGTCCGACTCGTCGCGGAGATCGGAGATGCCCTCCAGTTTCTTGTCGCGGACGAGGTCGGCGATCTTCGTGATCAGCCCGTTGTCGCCGCCCTTCTTGACCATGAAGGGAAGCTCGGTGACGACGATCGCGTCCTTGCCGCCCTTGAGCGGCTCGACGTGGGCGCGGGCACGGACCTTGACCGAGCCGCGGCCGGAGGCGTAGGCGTCGCGGATCCCCTCCAAGCTCATGATCCCGCCGCCGGGGAAGTCCGGCCCCTTGACGTGCTCCATCAGGCCGGCGAGATCGATCGCTGGGTCGTCGATGTAGGCAGTGACGGCGGCGGAGACCTCACGCAGGTTGTGCGGCGGGATGTTGGTCGCCATGCCGACCGCGATCCCCGAGGCGCCGTTGACCAGCAGGTTCGGGAAGCGCGCCGGCAGGATCAGCGGCTCCTGCGTCGATTCGTCGTAGTTGGGGCCGAAGTCGACCGTGTCGGCGTCGATGTCGCGCAGCAGCTCGGTCGCCAGGCGCCCGAGGCGCGCCTCGGTGTACCTCATCGCCGCCGCCGGGTCGTCGTCGATCGAGCCGAAGTTGCCCTGGCCGTCGATCAACGGGTAGCGCAGCGAGAACTCCTGCGCCATCCGCACCAGCGTGTCGTAGATCGCCGAGTCGCCGTGGGGGTGGTACTTGCCCATCACCTCGCCGACGATGAAGGCGCACTTGCGGTAGGGACGGGTCGGCTGCAGGCCGATGTCGTGCATCGCGTAGAGCACCCGGCGGTGGACCGGCTTGAGGCCGTCGCGCACATCGGGCAGCGCGCGGCCCACGATTACGCTCATCGCGTAATCGAGGTACGAGGAGCGCATCTCCTTCTCGAGCTCGCGCTCTTCGATCCTTCCGGTCAGGGCCTCGAGTGCCATCAGCGCCCGTCCTCCTTAGACGTCAAGGAACTTCACGTCCTTCGCGTTGGACTCGATGAAGTCACGGCGAGGCCCGACTTGGTCGCCCATCAGCATCGAGAAGATCTGATCTGCAGCGGTCGCGTCGTCGAGCGTTACCCGGGCCAGGGTGCGAGTTGCCGGATCCATCGTGGTCTCGCGCAGCTGGTCGGCGTTCATCTCGCCGAGGCCCTTGAAGCGGGTCAGCTGCACGCCGTGGCGGGCGAGCTCGAGCACGGCGGAGCGGAGGGCCTGGAAGGAGCGCGCCTCCGAGGTGCGGCCGCTGTAGCGGACCTCGAACGGCGGCCGACCGACCTGCTTCAGCAACGCCGCATGCACCTCGGCGAATTTGCGGTAATCGTGATGCTCGAACAGCTCACGCGGAAGGCGGTGGGTTCGAGCCAGGCCGCTCTTGCGTTCGATCGCCTTCACGGCGAGGCCGGCGTCGGAGTCCTCGATGACCTCGGTGTCGAAGGGCTCGCCCTCGGCGGCCTTTGCGCTGAGGACCTTGCGGGCGCCGGCAACCGTCGCCACTTCTTCGTCGAGCAAGCTCGACTCCTCGAGGAAGCGCACGGTCTCGTGCCCGAACTCCGCCTGCAGCGAAGACCCCCAGCCCTCGTACTCTTTCGCCCGGCGGGTGTAGCTCTGCCAGCGGCTCTTACTCAGCTTCGTCGCCTTGCCGTTCACGTCGGCGACCTCGATCTCCTCGAGCTTGTCGCGCAGCAGCAGCTCCTCGAGTTCGGACTCGCGCTCCAGGTAGGTCTCCTGGTTGCCCTGTTTGACCCGGTAGAGCGGCGGTTTGGCGATGTAGACGTAGCCGGCGTCGATCAGCTCCGGCATCTGCCGGTAGAGGAAGGTGAGGACAAGGGTGCGGATGTGGGCGCCGTCGACGTCGGCGTCCGTCGCCATGACGATTTTGTGGTACCTCGCGTCCTCGAGGTTGAACTCTTCGTGGACGCCGGTGCCGATCGCGGTGATCAGCGCCTGTACCTCGGTATTGGCCAGCACCTTGTCGATGCGGCTCTTCTCGACGTTGATGATCTTGCCTCGCAGCGGCAGCACCGCCTGGGTCGAGCGGTCGCGGGCCTGCTTGGCCGAGCCACCGGCGGAATCGCCCTCGACCACGAATATCTCGGCGTCGCGTGGATCCTTGACCGTGCAGTCGGCCAGCTTCCCCGGCAGGGTCGAGTTCTCCAAGGCCGACTTGCGCCGGGTCAGGTCGCGCGCTTTGCGTGCGGCGTCACGGGCGCGGGAGGCATCGATCGCCTTGGTGATGATCCGCCGGGCGTCGCCGGGGTTCTCCTCGAGGAACTCGGCCAGCTTGCGGTTGACCGTCTCCTCGACCAGGCCCCTGATCGGCGGGTTGCCGAGTTTGGTCTTGGTCTGGCCCTCGAACTGCGGGTCGTGCAGCTTGACCGAGATCACCGCGGTCAAGCCCTCGCGCACGTCCTCGCCGCCGAGGTTGTCGTCTTTCTCCTTGAGCAGGCCTTTGCCGCGTGCGTAGGCGTTAAGGGTCCGGGTCAGGGCGGAGCGGAAGCCGGAGAGGTGGGAGCCGCCCTCGTGGGTGTTGATGTTGTTGGCGAAGCTGAAGATCGACTCCTGGTAGGAGCCATTCCACTGCATCGCCACCTCGACCTGGCCCTCCTCCTCCTCGCCTTCGAAGAAGATCGTCTTGGGGTGCAGCGTGTCCTTGTTCTCGTTGAGATGGCGGACGAAGTCCTCGATCCCGCCCTCGTACTGGAAGGTGACGCTGTTGGTCTGGCCGCGCTCGTCGACCAGCTCGATCTTCAGGCCGCGGGTGAGGAAGGCGGTCTCGCGCAGCCGCTCGGCCAGGGTCTGGAAGTCGAACTCGACCTCCTCGAAGATCTCGGCGTCGGGCTGGAAGGTCAGGGTCGTGCCGGTCTTCTCCGCCGAGGCGCCCGGGGTCAGCGGGCCCTGCGGCTTGCCGCGCTCGTAATCCTGGCTCCAAACCTGGCCGTCGCGGCTGATCGCCAGGTGCAGCTTCTCGGAGAGGGCGTTGACGACCGAGACCCCCACGCCGTGCAGGCCGCCGGAGACTTTGTAGCCGCCGCCGTCACCGAACTTGCCGCCGGCGTGCAGCGTCGTCAGCACCACCTCGGCCGCCGGCCGTTTCTCCTTCTTCAGTTCTTCGACCGGGATGCCGCGGCCGTCGTCGGAGACGGTGCAGCTGTCGTCCGGATGGAGGACCACCCGGACTTCGGAGCAGTGCCCGGCGATCGCCTCGTCGACCGAGTTGTCGACGACCTCGTAGACAAGGTGGTGGAGCCCGCGCGGGCCGGTCGAGCCGATGTACATGCCCGGCCGCTTGCGGACGGCCTCCAGACCCTCGAGGACGGTGATGTCCTTGGCGCCGTAGGAGTCTTTCTTCGCCTGTCCCCCGTCGGCGTTCTCGTTCGTCTTAGGCAACTGATCCTTTCCGCGTCTCAAAGAAAACCCCGACCGCTTAGCGCTCTCGACGCGCCGAGTCGGGGCCAGAAATTCGAGTTGACATAAGGATACCAGTTCGAGGCGCTGGAAACCCCGTTGCCAGGCAAGGAAATCCCTGCAAATCGCGGGAAAAGGTGCCGGAAGTCAAGCGTCTTTCAGGCGAAAGCGCAAGCTGCGTGGCGCCTCGTCGCCAAGTCGCTCGTGCAAACCCCGGCGAAGCTGCTCCTGCATTAGGTCGAGCTCCTGCATCCAGACCGGGTCCTGGCAGCTGACGGTGACCTCCCCGTCGCGTTCGGAAACCGGCTGGGCCACGGCCGCGATGCGCGGCCCGACGACCTCCTCCCACACGGATTGCGTCGCCGCCAGCCGGGTCTTCGGGGCGGCTTGCCGGCGCGCGGCGCGGAGCGCCTCGGAAGCGGGACGGGGAGCGCGGCGGTGGCTCATGCGGCGGCGGCCCGGGCGACGTCGAACGGCATCCGTACCACCCGCTCTCGCGCGGCAGCCGGAACCGACTCCTCCGCCGCAGCCGTGACCAGCGACTGGCCGCCGCGCCGCAGCCGCTCCACCAGTCGCTCGCGGCGCTGCGGATCGAGCTCGCTCATCACGTCGTCGAGCAGGAGCAGCGGCGAGACGCGGCGGGCCGAGAGCAAAGCCTCACGCTCGGCGAAGAGCAGGGACAGGAGCCCTGCTCGCTGCTGTCCCTGCGATCCATAGCGCCGCAGGGACCGCTCGGCTACCGAGATCTTCAGCTCGTCCAGATGGGGGCCCCAGGACGTGCGGCCGAGCTGCAGATCTGCGTCGCGCCGCTCGGCCAGGCCGGCGCGAATCTCACTCGCGGACCGGGCGGCGCGCGGCGCGTACTCGAGCGAGGCGCCGGCGGGAAGGCCGAGGTCGGCGGCGGCCTCGGAGAACGACGGCGCCAGCTCGGCGACGGCTTCGGCGCGAGCCGCGATCAGGGCCTCGGCGGCCTCGGCCAGGGACGTGTCCCAGACATCTAGGTCGCCACCCGGGCGACCGGCCGCGAGGCGGGCAATCAGGGCGTTGCGCTGGGCCAGCACCTGGCCATAGCGCTGCCTCAGACCGGCGCGGGTTGGCCAGCGTGCCGCCACGAACCGGTCGAGGTGGGCTCGGCGCTCGGCCGGCGGGCCCTTGACCAGCGTCAGGCGATCTGGGGAGAAGACGGCAACTGGCGGTCGATGCCGAGCCAGATCGGCGGGCTCGGCGGCGTTGCCGTCGAGGAGGTGGCGGCGACCCTCCGCGCGGCTGACCGAGGCGAGCAACCGGTGCTCGACGCCGTCCTCGTCGCGAACCGTGACCTCGGCCCGGGCGAAGTCGGTGCCGAAGGGGATCAGCTCACGGCGGTCCGAGGTGCGGAAGGAGCGGCCGGTGAGGGCAAAGTAGAGCGCCTCGAGCAGATTGGTCTTGCCGGCCCCGTTGGGCCCGATCAGGCTGACGATCCCCTCCCCCAGCTCGATCCGCGAGTCGGCGAGGCTGCGCAGTGGCTTCGCTTCTACGGCGGTGACAAGCACCGGCCCAAGCGCTCAGACGTTGAGGCGGATCGGCATCACGAGGTAGCGGAAGTCTTCGTTGTCGACCGGCTGCAGCAGGCCGGGACGGAGCGGCGAGATCAGCCGCAGCATCACCTCGTCGCCCTCGACGCTCTCGATCCCGTCGCGCAGGAACTCCGGGTTGAAGCCGATCTCCAGCGGCTCCCCGTCGAACGCCGCCGGCATCGTCTCTTCGGCGTCGCCGACGTCCGGGGTCGAGGCGGAGATCTTCAGCTCTCCCTGCGAGAGCGAGAGGCGCAGCGGGGCGTTGCGTTGGGCGAGCTGGCTTACGCGGCGCGCCACCTCGAGAAATTCCGGGCGCGGCAGGCGCACGTCGTGCTCGTAGGACTCCGGCAGGAGTTGTCGAAAGTTGGGGAACTGGCCGTCGATCAGCCTCGTGTTGAGGAGGACGCCCCCTGCCCTGAAGACCGCCTGATTCGGCAGCAGGCTGACGGCGACGTCGTCGAGCTCGGCTGCTGCAACCAGGCGCCCGAGCTCGCGCAGCGCCTTGGCCGGGATGTTCGCCTCGAGCTCGCCGCCGATCGCGGTCTCCAGCTCGGTGCGCTTGACGGCAAGCCGGTAGGAGTCGGTCGCGACCATCGTCATCTCCTGCCCCGTGGCGGTCACCAATACGCCGGTGAGGACCGGGCGCATGTCGTCCCGGGAAGCGGCCCTGGCGACCAGGTCGACCGTTTCGGCCAGCGCCGTCGCGGGAATCTTCAGCGGCTCGGGCCCCTCCTCGGGAAGGTTCGGGAAGTCCTCACTGGGGAGGACTCGCAGGTGGAAGCTGGAGCCGCCGCTGCGAATCTCGACGTCGCGCTCGGACTCGCGCAGCTCGATCTCGACGTCCGCGTCGCCGAGCGAGCGAGCGAGCTCGGACAGCAGCCTGCCCGGGAGCAGGACCGAGCCGTTGCCGCTGACCTCGGCCTCCATCCCGGTGCGCAAGCCCATCTCGCCATCGGTCGCCGCCATCGCGACGTTGTCCTCGGAAGCGCTGAGGAGGATCCCCGAGAGGGCCTGGGTCGCGGCGCGGGTTGAAACTGCTCTGGAGACGATCGACAGCTGCGAGACAAGCTCGTCACGTTTGGTGGTCAGCTTCAAATGAGTGTTGTCCTCTTGAGTTGAGTTAGTGGTTGTGGAAACAGGAGACATCGGCGGCATTCGGCGTTAGCAAGGGAATTTCTGGCTGTGGAGGGGGCTGGGGAGATAAGCTGATTCTTCCAGTGCCGTCGGCGTCAG
>JBEVMR010000011.1:0-7960 GCA_040508545.1 Solirubrobacterales bacterium | reverse complement strand
TCGCCGTCATTGGCTCCGGTCGCTGCGGGGAGGGGAGCGAGGCATGGGGGCTTGCCGAGGAGATCGGGAAGCTGCTGGCCGAAGCCGGGGTGACCGTGGTCTGCGGTGGGCGGGGCGGGGTGATGGAAGCTGCTGCCCGTGGTGCTGCGGGTGCCGGTGGCACGGTGCTCGGCGTCCTCCCCTGGGTCGACGTCGACGACGCGAACCCCTACTGCACGCATGTGGTCGCCACCGGCATCGGCCAGGCCCGCAACCTCGCCGTCGTCGCCTCTGGCGAAGCGGCGATCGCGATCAGCGGCGAATGGGGCACGCTCTCGGAGATCGCCCTCGCCCGCAATCTGGGCCGGACCGTGGTGGCAATGCGCAGCTGGAGCGTCTCGGGGCGGGAAGAGATGGAGGGTGGCCCGGGCATCGTCCCGGCCGAGACCCCGGCCGCGGCGGTAGCCGCGGCTCTTGACGCAATCGCCCCTTGACTCGACCGGCCGACGTGCCGGTGCTGCGGTGCCCATATGGGCCTCTACGCACCGGCACGTCCCGGCCAGAGCTCGCGGATGGCGAGGATGGCGAAGGCGTGGGACCAGGCCAGGGGAGTGGTCGACGTGGGGAGGCCGGTGTCGGCGTCGACGCGCTCCGGGAGCAGGCCGAGCGGGGTGGCGGCGCGCCGCAGGTCAGCCATTAGGCGTAGGGCAGCCTGACGCTCGCCGAGGGCGGCGAGGGACCAGGCCGTCCAGGCGGTAGGTGCCGTCCAGGGATCCTCACCACCGTCCCAGCTCTCGGATGGCACGAGCCCGAAGCGGCTCTTGCGCTCGGCTGCGAGGTGGAGCAGGGTGCGGCGGGCCGCTGGAAAGAGCGCGGGCTGAGGGAAGGGCCGCACCGCCCAGGCCGCGGCCGAGTCGAGCCCCGAGTCCGCGTCGCTCGCGACCCGGACCAGGCCACGCTGAGCCGCGAACCTTCGGGCAATCTCACGGCCCTGCCCGAGCGCCGCTGCGCGATCCGATTCCTTCTCGTCGTCGGCGAACGCGGAGGCGATCGCGTTGCCCAGGTAGTCGCCGCCGTCTTTCTCCTGGTAGTCGGCAAGCCCGCGCCAACCGCTCTGAGCTGGCCGGGCGCCGATGCCCGCCGCGAGCGCCGCTGCAGCGGCCCAGCCGGCGGCATCGCCCTGCGCGGCGCGGCCATCGACCGGCTCGCCGGCCAGGTCGAAGCGGGCCGCCGTCCCGAGCTCGAGATCGAGCAGAAAGCGGGCGACGCGGCGGGCCTCCGCCCGGTAACCGGCCGACGCGAGCGCGATGGCGACGATGGCCGCGTCGCGCGGCCAAACGTACGCCCACCCAGCGCGCGCCCCCGCCACGGCGCCGCCGTCCCGACCGACCGCCGCCCTCAGCACCAACAGCGAGCGGCCGTACAGGCGCATCGCCCAGCGGGGCGTCGCATCGCCCAGCGGCTTTGCCTGGGCCAGCCACCGCCGGTCTCGTTCGGTCGCGGCCCGTGTCTCATCGCCACCGCGCCGCCCAGCGTCAGCGGTCCTTTCGGTCCCGGCCTTCGACAGGAGGGCGGGAACGACGCCCGGGAAGCCGCTCGGGGGCGGTGGGTCCACCGCAGTTCCGCCGGAGAGGGTGAGGCCGGCCGCCAGCACGGCCACCGCCAGCGCGATTCCTACACGAGCCCAGGCCACGCCCCAATCCAAGCAGCCTCCCGGGCCTCCGGCCGCTAGCCTTCCCCGGGCGCGGGTCCCGGCCGGCGCAATCCCAGGCGAGGTAGCTCAGTTGGTAGAGCACACGACTGAAAATCGTGGTGTCGTGGGTTCGATTCCCACCCTCGCCATTCTTTCGCCGCCCTGAGGGCGCTTTGCGACGCTCAGGGGCTGGTTAGCAGCTGGTCGGCGGGGGCGAAGTCGTCGCGCAGGATCTCGGCGTCTTCGGCGAACGACTGGACTTCGTCGTAGCTCACCGTGGTGACTTCTGGGCTTTTGAAACCGGCCGCCTTGGGAATCGGCTGGTCGGAGGCGAGCAGGACGGCGTTGCCGCCAAAGGGCCGTTCTTCGAAGCCAAAGGTCACCATGCGGACGTCGGCGAAGGCGTCGAGCAGGGTTGCGGCCTCGGCGCGCAGCAGGTCGAGCGGCAGGGAGTCGATGACGTTGAGCGCGTAGAGCCCGTCGGGCTCGAGGACGCGCTTCACTTCGTCGGCCCACTCGGCGGTCGCGAGGTGCCAGGGCACGGCATGGTTGCCGAATGCGTCGCCGACCACGACGTCGGCGCTGTCGCTGTCCACGTCGAGCATGCCGACCCGGGCGTCGCCGACCGAGACCGTAAGCGAGGGAGAGGTGCGCAAACCGAGGCGCTCTTCGTCGAAGTCGACGAGTTCGCCGTCTACCTCGATCACGTGGGCACGGGAACCGGGACGCGTCGCGTTCAGCCAGCGCGGCAAAGTGAAGCCACCCCCGCCCACGAAGACCACCTCGAGCGGCGCTCTGGGCTGGCTCGTCGCTTCGATCGCGTTGGCGATCCAGCGGACGTAGTTGAACTCGAGATGCGTGGGGTCGTCGAGGTCGACGTAAGAGTGAGGGAGGTCGTCGAGCATGAGGGTGTAGCCGCCTCGGTGCTCTGGGTCTGCTTCGAGCGTCACGCAGTGGTATTTCGTCTCGACCTCGCAGGGAGACTCGAACCCACCCGACCAGGCCCCGAGCACCAAGACCGAGAGCGTCACGCCGCCCACCCCGGCCAGGGACAGCAGCCGGGACGAGGCGCCCAGCCCGATGCCCACCAGCACGAGCACCACGCCGATGACGAGCACGGCGGTGTTGACCGGCATCAGCGGGACGAGCACGAAGCCGGTGCCGAAGGTGCCGATCAGCGCCCCGGCGGTGCCCCAGGCCGAGAGGCTGCCGACGACGGTTCCGCTTGCCCTCAGGTCGTGCAGCTGCAGGTGGGCTACCGCGGGGGAGACGGCGCTGAGCGCAGCGGTGGCCGGGACCAGGGCCACGACGGTGATCACCAGCGCGGTGATGCCGCCATCTCCCCGGGCGCCGGGGCCGAGCCAGTGCACCACCGGCACGATCAGCAGCGTCAGCAGTCCCCCTCCGATCAAGAGCGCGACGATCAGCCGGCGAGTGTCGGTGCGGTCCGCGAAGTACCCGCCGAGCGCCGCGCCGGCGGCGATGCCGCCGAGCGCCGCGCCGATGATCGCCGTCGTCGTCTCGAGCGTCAGCCCCAGATATGGCGCGAGCAGGCGAACGGCGAGAATCTCCAGCATCAGCACTGCACCGGCTGCGACGAAGACCAGCGCCGCGGCGCCGAGCGGGGGAAGGGCTTCGGGAAGCGACTGTGCGGGCGCCTCATCGGCGGTGCGCCTTTTCCCATGCGCTTTGCGCTGCTTGGCTCGACCCCCCGTCGCCATAGGCGGCAGAGGTTACAACGCTCAATCCTTAGTAATCGCTAACTCGCTCCGCTCGCGTAGGATCTCGCGATGCTGATCGACGGGGCGCCGCTCGATGCTCCAGCCGCGCCGCTGCACGACCTTCTGGCGGCGGGCACCGCGGCTGCACCCGATGCATCCGCGCTGGTCTCGGCGGAGCGGCGGATCTCCTGGTGCGAGCTCGAGCAGGCGAGCTCGAGGCTGGCGGGTGGGTATCTGGCGCTCGGCTTGGAGCCGGGCGACCGGATCGCCTCGCTGATGCCCAACCGGATCGCGCTGGTGATCCACTACCTCGCCTGCTTCAAGGCCGGGCTGGTCGCCACGCCGCTCAACTACCGCTACACGTTCCGTGAGATCGACCACGCGCTCGAGGTGAGCGGCGCCTCGGCGCTGCTCGCGCATGTCGAGCGGGGCGAGGACTTAACCGCAAGCGAGCTGGTCGGGGCGCTGCCGCTGGGGACGATCTCCTACGGCGACTCCGAGGCCGAGGAGAGGAGCGCGGGCGACGGCTCGGGGCGTCGCTTCGCCGAGCTGCTCGAGGCAGCGCCCGCCGCCGATCTGCCTGCACCTGAGCTCTCCGACCCAGCCGCGATCTTCTTCACCTCCGGCAGCACCGGCCCGGCAAAGGGCGTCACCCACACGCACGAGACCCTGCGCTGGATGATGGCCAGCGCCATCGCCGCCTTCGAGCTCAGCGCCGAGGACGTCTTCCTGCCTGGCTCCTCGATGTCGCACATCGGCTCCTTCCTCTGGACCCTGAGCACGCTCTCGGTTGGCGGCCGCGTCGTCGTTGCGCGCAGCTACGACGCCCACGAGTTGCTGCCGCTGCTGCGCGAGCACCAGCCGACGGTGCTGGCGATGATCCCGGCCGCGCTGGCGGCGCTGATCCGCGACCACGATCTGACGCACGACGATTTCGCCTCGCTGCGGATCTGCCGGGCGGGGGCCGACAAGGTCTCGACCGAGCTGCTGAGCGAGTTTGCCGCCCTCGCCGGCTTCCCGATCGACGAGGGCTACGGGATGACCGAGGTCGGCCTCGCCACGCTCAACCCGCCGTCGGGCCCGATCAAGCAGGGCTCGATCGGGCCACCGATCGGCGGTTTCAGCGTCGCGATCCGCGACGAAGCGGGGGAGCCGGTGGGGGAGCCGGGCACGGTCGGCCGCGTCTGGATCAGGACCCGCAGCCGTACGGTCGGCTACTGGGAGGCGCCCGAGGCGACGGCGGAGATCCTGCGCGAGGGCTGGCTCGACTCCGGCGATCTCGCCCGCGCCGACGAGGACGGCTACCTCTGGTTCTTCGGCCGCAAGAAGCAGGTCATCGTCCACGACGGCTCCAACATCAGCCCGCTCGAGGTCGAGGGCGCGTTGACCGAGCACCCCGCCGTTGCCCTGGCCGGCGTCGTCGGCGTCCACGACGCGGTCCACGGCGAGAACGTGCGCGCCTACGTCACCCTCCGGCCCGAGGCCGACCGGCCCTCTAGCGCCGACCTGATCGTCTTCTGCCGCGATCGGGTCGGCTACAAGGCGCCGGAGGAGGTCGTCGTCCTCGACGAGATGCCGCTCAACCCGACCGGCAAGATCGACCGGGTGGGATTGAAGAAGATGGCGGAGGACCACCTCCACCCGCATGGCCTTGCCAACAAGCCTTCCGCGTGAGCGATCCGAGCTACGAGCTGAGGCCGATCGGCAGGGTCGAGTCGCCGTTGACCGACCCGGCCAGCGCGCCCAAGCAGGGGAGCGAGGGGGCGCCGGAGGCGCTGATCGTCTTCGAGCCGGACGCGATCGAGGCGCTCGACGGCATCCGGGCAGGCGACGAGATCTTGGTCCTCACCTGGCTCGACCGCGCTGACCGGAGCGTGCTGCGGGTCCATCCGCGCGACGACCCCGCCAACCCCGTGCGGGGCGTGCTCAGCACCCGGTCGGCGGACCGGCCGAACCCGATCGGGCTGCATCCGGTGACGGTGGTCTCCCTCGAGGGGGCGACGATGCGGGTGCGACCCCTGGAGGCAGTGGACGGGACTCCCGTCCTCGACGTCAAGCCCGTGCTCTGAGCGCGGCGTCGAGCGCGGCGGAGATCAGGTCGGGGCGTTCGATCTGTGGGTAGTGGGCGACGTCGGGGAGCTCGATGGTGGGCACGCCGGGGCGGAGGGCCTGGAGGCCGCGGAGGACCTCGACCCGAGCCACCGGGTCCTGCATGCCCCAAGCGAGGGTCAGCGGTCCCGGCCAGTCGCGGATCGCGCCGTGCCAGCGCTCGGTGAAGCGTTCGCGCTCGGCCATGTACTCGATCGTCAGGTGGGCGATTCGCTGACCGCCGCCGGCGGAGATCAGCGCCCACTGGTCCGCTGCCTCGTCAGCGCTGAGCGGGTGCTGCGCGGAGAAGACACGGGAGAACTGGGCGCGGAAGCTGCGCTCGCTGGTCAGCCGGGCGAAGAGCGGCCCGAGCCGGCTGCGCAGCAGGTTCTGGCCGAGCGTCGGCTTGGCCAGGTGCAGCAGCATGCTGCCGTTGAAGAGCAGCGCCCCGCTGATCTCGATGCCCAGCTCGCCGCGCAGGTCGCGGGCCATCAGCTCGGTGGCGACCGAGGTGCCCATGTCGTGGCCGACGAGGAAGACCGGTGCCGAGCCCGCGCGGCGCACCAGCTCCTCCGCCGCGTCGGCCTGCCAGGCGAGCGTGTAGGTGTGGTCGCGGGGCTTCTCGGAGAGGCCGAAGCCGAGGAAGTCGAAGCAGAGCGTCGCCTCCCCCGGGGGCCGCAGCTCGAGCAGCGGGCGCCAGTCGTAGGAGCTGGAGGGGAAGCCGTGCAGGAAGAGCAGCAGGGGAGACTCGGCGTCGCCGCCGCCGCGCCGGCGGACGAACAGCTTGCGGCCGTCGACCTCCTCGACGGCGCCTTCGTCGCGCCAGCGCTGCACCCGCTCGATGAGCATCCGCCGCCTACTCGCCGGCGAGGAAGCCCTCGGGCTCCTCGACCACGCTGTTGGCCAGCTCGCCGATGCCCTCGATCTCGACCCGCACCGTCTCGCCGACGTGGAGCAGGTTGTCGCGAACGGGCTGGCGGCCGAGGCCGACGCCCGACGGGGTGCCGGTGGCGATCACGTCGCCGGGCTCGAGCGTGAACGCTTCCGAGAGGTGGGCGACCTGCTGGAAGCAGTCGAAGACCATCTCGCTGGTGCGCGCGTCCTGGCGCGGCTCGTCGTCGACGAAGCAGCGGATCGCGAGGTCGTTGGGGTCGCCCAGCTCCTCGGCGGTCACCAGCCAGGGCCCGAGCGGGCCGTGGGTGTCGAACGACTTGCCGATCGTCATCGTCTGCGCTTTGCCTTGCCAGTCGCGCACGCTGACGTCGTTGGCGCAGGTGTAGCCGGCGATCACCGCGGGCGCCTCGTTGACCGAGACGTGGCGGCAGCGCTTGCCGATCACGAGCGCGAGCTCGGCCTCGTAGTCGAGGAAGGTCGAGACCTTGGGCATGTGGACGTCGGCGTCGGGGCCGACGACGCAGCTCACCTGCTTGTTGAAGAAGACCGGGACCTCAGGCGCCTCCATGCCCATCTCCTCGATGTGGTCGCGGTAGTTCAGCGCGATGGCCAGGTACTTGCGGGGGGAGGCCGGGGCCAGCAGCTCGACCTCGGAGAGCGCCAGGCGCGGCGCGTCGGTGGCCAGCGCCGCGAGCTGCTCGCTGCCGAGCTCGCCGAGCGCGGCGGCCGGTTCGGATGGCGCATCGGTCGAGGAGAGGTCGATCACCTCCTCGCCTTCGACGATGCCGAGCGCCGCGTCGCCGCCCGCGGCTCTGAAGCGGCAGAGCTTCATCGCGCCGAGGCCGCCTCGGCCCGCCGCGCTTCCCGCACCAGCCACCAATCGACGACGTAGCCGCCGAAGGGGACGACGGCGCCGACCAGGATCCAGAAGGTCGTCTTCCCCGACCAGCCGGCGTCGGATCGCAGGTTGAGGGCGACGATCACGTAGACGATGAAGAGCGCGCCGTGGATCGGCCCGAGGATCTGCACGCCGACCTCACTGCCGCCGGTGCGTTTGACGAAGGAGGCGATCAGCAGGGCGATGAAGCTGGTCGCCTCGGTCAGGGCGATGTACCGCATGGCCTTCACGGCGGGGAACCTTATTCGAGCTCGTCGAGCAGCTCGGTCACCCGCCGCTCGATCTCCTCGCGGGTGGCGCG
Organism: Solirubrobacterales bacterium; assembly: GCA_040508545.1. Lineage (GTDB taxonomy): Bacteria > Actinomycetota > Thermoleophilia > Solirubrobacterales > 70-9 > VRUE01. Next base: position 386 of record JBEVMR010000011.1, on the reverse strand, counting down.
GACCTCGGCAAGCGGGCGGCCCTTCGGGTCGGGCAGCTCCCAGTCGAGGTAGCGCTTGCCGGCGATGTAGGGGCACTCGTCGCCGCAGCCCATCGTCACCACCACGTCGGCCCACTCGGCGTCGGCGCGCTCGAGCTTGCGCGGGACGCGGCCGGCGAGGTCGATGCCGAGCTCACGCATCACCTCGACGACCTCGGGGTGCACGCGCTCGCCGGGATCGCTGCCGGCCGAGCGTGCCTCGTGGCGGCCCTCGGCGGCGCGCTCGAACAGAGCGGCGCTGATCTGCGAGCGACCGGCGTTGTGGAGGCAGACGAAGAGGGCGTTAGCCATCGGAGCTCAGCCACGCCGAGAGCTCCTCGAGCGCGTCGGGGACGACGTAGTAGAAG
>JBEVMR010000102.1:0-11112 GCA_040508545.1 Solirubrobacterales bacterium | reverse complement strand
GGCGCAATACGGCGAGCGTGCTCGTCGCGCGCGGGGGGGAACGCCTGCTCTTCGACTGTGGCGAGGGCACTCAGCGGCAGATGCAGCGCTCGTTGGGCCTGGTCCAGGTCGACGCGATCTTCTTCACCCACTTCCACGCCGACCATTTCCTCGGCCTGCCTGGCCTGCTCAAAACGTACGACCTCACGGAGCGAGAGAAGCCGTTGACGATCTACGGCCCGCGTGGGCTGCGCGACCTCTTCCAGAGCATGGCCCGGGTGATCGGCAGGGTTGGCTACAAGCTCGAGCTGGTCGAGCTGGAGGCCGGTGAGGCTGTGCCGCTGGCGCAGGCCGAGGTGCGGAGCTTCCCGGTCGAGCACAGCGTGCGCGCCTTCGGTTACGCGCTCGTCGAGGAGGAGCGGCCGGGGCGTTTCGACCCGGCGGCGGCCAAGGAGCTGGGCGTGAAGGAAGGCCCGGACTTCGCCGCCTTGCAGCGCGGCGAGTGGGTCCAAGGTTCAGCCGGCCCGGTCGAGCCAGACGAGGTGATGGGCGAGTCGCGCCCTGGTCGCACCTTGGTCATAACCGGCGACACGGCGCCCTGCAAGGCCACGGTCGACGCCGCGCGCCGGGCGGACCTGCTCGTCCACGACGCCAGCTTCGCCGAGGAGGAGGCCCAGCGTGCCGCCGACACCGGCCACTCCACCGTCGGCCAGGCAGCGGCCGTCGCCCGCGAGGCAGAGGCCAAGCTCCTAGCCCTAGTCCACATCTCCTCCCGCTACCACGTAGGCAAGATCCTCGACGAGGCAAGGGAGGTCTTCGAGCCAACCGTTGCTCCGCGCGACTTCGACCTAATAGAGATCCCCTTCCCCGAGCGCGGAGAACCCGATCTCGTCCAAAACGGAGCAAGGGAGAGGGTGGAGGACGGCAGCCCTGGCAAGCTAGGGAGCGAGGAAGAGGCCGATCCCTCCCGCGCAAGCTCGTCGCCTGAGAACAGCAGTGCGTAGGGACAGTTGGGGTGGCCTCGGGATGCCTCCCCCGGCACCGCGGAGTGATTCTGCCCCGAAGGGGCTCCAAGTTTCACCGCCTTCGGCGGTGATGGGCACTCCCGAGGCCACCCCCAACTGTCCCCCTTCATTGCTACTCTGAGCGCCGTCCTTTAACCCGGTCCCGAGAGGCCAGGAAGGAGCAACGAAGTGAGCGAGAAGGTCGTGCTCGAGCGCGACGACTTGAGGCGAACGCTGCGGCGGATCGCCCACGAGATAGCCGAGGCCAACCCGGAGCCCGAGCGTCTCGCGATCGTCGGCGTTCATACCCGTGGCGCGGTCATCGCCCGCCGCCTGCACGCGCTCGTCGGTGAGCTGACCGAGGCCGAGACGCCGATCGGCGATCTCGACATCTCCTTCTACCGCGACGACGTCGGGGCCCAATCGCCCGCCACCCAGCCGGTCGTCCACGCCTCCCACATCGATTTCGACCTCACCGGGCGCACCGTGATCCTCGTTGACGACGTGCTCTTCACCGGGCGCACCGTGCGGGCGGCGATCGATGCCCTCTTCGACTACGGCCGGCCCCAGCGCGTGCAGCTCGCGGTGCTCTGCGACCGGGGCCACCGGGAGTTGCCGATCCGGCCCGACTACGTCGGCAAGAACCTGCCGACGGCGCGCGGGCAGAGGGTCAACGTGCGGCTCGAGGAGACCGACGAGATCGACCAGGTAACGATCTCCGAGCAGGCGGCGGAGGTGGTGGCATGAGGCACCTGTTGGCGATCGAGGATCTCGACCGCGACGGCATCGAAGCGATCCTCGATCGCGCCGAGAGCTTCGCCGAGGTCGGCCGCCGTGACATCAAGAAGGTGCCGACGCTGCGCGGTCGCACGGTGGTCAGCCTCTTCTACGAGTCGAGCACCCGCACCAGCGCTTCTTTCGAGTTGGCGGCGAAGCGCCTCTCGGCCGATCTGATCTCGCTCAAGGCCGCCGGCTCCTCGGTCGACAAGGGCGAGTCGCTGAAGGACACATGCGCCACCCTCTCCGCCTACGACCCGGCGGCGATCGTGATTCGCCACCCCTACGCCGGCGCCGCGCAGCTCGTCGCCGGCTGGACCGAGGCGGCGGTGGTAAACGCAGGCGACGGCAAGCACGAGCATCCCAGCCAGGCGCTGCTCGATCTCTTCACCCTGCGCCGCCGCCTCGAGAGCCTCGACGGGGTGCGGATCTGGATCGTCGGCGACGTCCTGCACAGCCGCGTCGCCCGCTCCAACCTGATCGGTTTCCAGGCGATGGGGGCGGAGGTGACGGTTTGCGGCCCTCCGGCACTGATCCCACGCGGGATCGAGCAACTCGGCTGTACGGTCTCGCATTCGCTCGAGCGGCTTGGCGAGGCCGACGTCGTCTACGCCCTGCGACTGCAGAAAGAGCGCATGGCGGAGAGCTTCATCCCCTCGATCCGCGAATACGCGGCGCGGTTCCAGATCGACTCGCGCCGGCTCGGGCCGCGCCAGCTGTTGATGCATCCCGGCCCGGTCAACCGCGGGGTCGAGCTCTCCGGCGAGGTGATCGACTCGCCGCAGTCGCTGATGACCGAGCAGGTCGCCTCCGGGCTGGTGGTCCGGATGGCGATCCTCTACGAGCTGCTCGCGGCCGGGCCGGAGCGCCCGGTGCATGCAGCCGGCGAGCACGAGGCCAGCCCAACGCCGATCGGGCAACCCGCGTGAGCCTGGCCGAGGCGCTCGACATGCGCTCCAGCGCGGGCGCGGAAGTCGTTCTGCGCGGCGCCACCGTGCTGGACCCGGTCGCCGGCATCGACGGCGTCCACGACGTGGTCGTCCGCGCCGGCCGCATCGAGGAGCTCGTGGCGCCCGGGGCAAAGCTCGACGGCCTCGAGGAGGTCGACGCCGAGGGCCTGCATGCATTCCCCGCCTTCTTCGACCCGCACGTCCACCTGCGCACCCCGGGGCACGAGCACAAAGAGGACCTGGAGACCGGCAGCCGCTCGGCTGCCGCCGGCGGCTATTGCGGCATCCTGGCGATGGCCAACACCGATCCCACGGTCAGCACCCCCGCCGACGTGGAGGCGCTGCGCGAGGCCGCCCGCGAGGCCGCCTGCGTGCCGGTTGGCTTTCTCGCCACGGTGACCCGCGGCATGGAGGGCGAGGAACTGACCGAGATGGGGGCGATCCGGGACGCCGGCGCCACCGGCTTCAGTGACGACGGCCTGCCGATCCGCAGCGCCCGCGTCCTGCGCCGTGCCCTCCAGTACCAGCGGCTCTGCGGCGGCACGATCGCCCTCCACGAGGAGGACCCCGAGCTCTCCGGCGACGGCGTCATGCACGAGGGCCCGGTCTCGGCCGCGCTCGGACTGGCCGGGATCCCGTCTGTCTCCGAGTCGACGATGATCGCCCGCGACGCCGCCCTTGCCGGCTACGAGGAAGGGAGGATCCACGTCCAGCACCTCTCCGCCGTCGAGTCGGTCGAGGCCGTCCGCGCCGCCAAGGCCGCCGGTGTGCAGATCAGCTGCGAGGCGAGCCCACACCACCTCTGCCTCACCGACGAGGAGGTGCGCAGCCTCGACCCGCGCCGCTTCAAGATGAACCCGCCGCTGCGCTCGGAGAGCGATCGCCAGGCGCTGATCGAGGGCCTTCGCGACGGCACGGTCGACTGCATCGCAACCGATCACGCCCCGCACGCGGCCGAGGAAAAGGAGGTCCCCTTCGAGCAGGCGGCGATGGGAGTGACTGGCCTGGAGACGGCCTTTGCCGCCCTGCACACCGAGCTGGTCCTGCCGGGCACGATCGAGCTCGGCCTGCTGGTCGAGCGGATGGCCGGCGGCGCCGCCCCCTTCGACCTCGAGCGCCCGAGCCTGGCGCCCGGCAGCGAGGCCAACGTCGCTCTCTGCGATCTGGGCGCCGAGTGGACGGTGGGCGAGGACGGCTACGAGAGCCGCTCGGCGAACTCCTGGTGCGCCGGCCGCAAGCTGACCGGGCGTGTCGTCATGACCCTCGCTGGCGGTCAGGTCGCCTACCGCTTGCGCAGCTTCAGCCTGGGGGTCGCAGCATGAGCGGCTACATCCTGCTCGAGGACGGGACCCGTTTCGACGGCGAGCTCTGCGGGCACGACGGCGAGATCACCGGCGAGGTCGTCTTCAACACCGCGATGACCGGCTACCAGGAGTCCGTGACCGACCCCTCCTACGCCGGCCAGATCATTGTCTTCACCTATCCGCTGATCGGCAACTACGGCGTCGGCGCCGAGGCGATGGAGTCCGACCGCATCCACGCTCGCGGCGTCGTCATGCGCGATCCGAAGAACGGCGAGGACGTCGCCACGGCGGAGGGCGGCTGGCTCGACTGGCTCGGCGATTGCGGCGTGCCCGGGATCGGCGGCGTCGACACGCGCGCCCTGGTCCGCCACATCCGCGATCGGGGGGCGATGCGCGGCGGCATCTTCTCCGCTGCCACCGGCGAATCGGAGGCGCGCGAACGCGTCGCCGCCGAGCCCACCATGGACGGCGCCGACCTGGCCCGCACGGTGACGCCGCCCGAGCCGGTGCGCTTCGAGGGCGACGGCCCGCACGTGGTCGGTCTCGACACCGGGGTCAAGCTCAACATCGTCCGCGAGCTGCGCGAGCGGGGCTGCCGCGTCACCCTGCTTCCGTGCACCTCCTCTCCTGCGCAGGTGCTGGCCGAGGATCCCGACGTCGTCTTCCTCGCCAACGGCCCGGGCGATCCGGGTGCGCTCGGCTATGTCGTCGACACGGTCCGCGAGCTGGTCGGGAAAAAGCCCCTCTTCGGCATATGTCTCGGCCATCAGCTGCTCTGCCGCGCGGTCGGGCTGGAGACGTTCAAGCTGCCCTTCGGCCACCGCGGCGCCAACCACCCGGTCAAGGACCTGGCCAGCGGGCGGATCGAGATCACCTCGCAGAACCACGGCTTCGCCGTGCAGGGCCCGGGCGGCGAGCCGCGGATCGAGGCCGACGAGCCTGTCCGCTGGGAGACCGACTTCGGCGCCGCCGAGCTCTCCCACCTCAACCTCTACGACCGCACCGTCGAGGGGCTGGTGCTGCGGGACGTCGCCGCGGCGACCGTGCAGTACCACCCCGAGGCCGGGCCGGGCCCGCACGACGCCCGCCACCTCTTCGACGACTTCCTCGAGCTGGCCCATGCCTAAGCGCACCGACATCGAGAAGATCCTCCTGATCGGCTCCGGGCCGATCGTGATCGGCCAGGCCGCCGAGTTCGACTACTCCGGCGTGCAGGCGTGCAAGGTGCTGCTCGAGGAGGGCTACGAGGTCGTGCTCGTCAACTCCAACCCGGCGACGATCATGACCGACCCCGAGTTCGCCACCTCGACCTACGTCGAGCCGCTACTGCCGGGGCCGGTGACGAAGATCATCGAGAAGGAGCGCCCCGACGCGCTGCTCCCGACCCTCGGGGGCCAGACCGCGCTCAACCTTGCGATGGCGCTGTACGAGGACGGCACGCTGGAGCGCTTCGGCGTCGAGCTGATCGGGGCCGACCACGGCGCGATCCGCCGCGCCGAGGATCGCGAGGAGTTCCGCCGCACGATGACCGAGGCGGGGTTGCGGATCCCCTGGTCGATCACGGTCGAGTCACTCAGTCAGGCCGAGGAGGCCCTCGCCGCAGGCAAGATCACGCTTCCGGCGATCGTCCGGCCCGCCTTCACGATGGGCGGGCAGGGCGGCGGCGTGGGGCGGACCGAGACCGAGCTGCGCCAGGTCGTCACCGAGGGCCTCGCCGCGAGCCCGATCAACCAAGTCCTGGTCGAGGAGTCGGTGCTCGGCTGGGGCGAGTTCGAGCTCGAGGTGATGCGCGACCGCAACGACAACGTCGTGATCATCTGCTCGATCGAGAACGTCGACCCGATGGGGGTCCACACCGGCGACTCGGTCACGGTGGCGCCCGCGCAGACGCTTACCGACCGCCTCTATCAGGAGCTGCGTGACCAGGCGATCCGGGTGATTCGCGCTGTCGGAGTCGAGACCGGCGGCTCCAACGTCCAGTTCGGCGTCAACCCGGAGGACGGCGAGATCGTCGTGATCGAGATGAACCCACGGGTCTCGCGCTCGTCGGCGCTGGCCTCGAAGGCGACCGGGTTCCCAATCGCCAAGATGGCGGCGAAACTGGCGGTCGGCTACGCGCTGGAGGAGATCCCCAACGACATCACCCAGGCCACGCCCGCCTCCTTCGAGCCGACGATCGACTACGTGGTCACGAAGATCCCTCGCTTTGCCTTCGAGAAGTTCCCCGGTGCCGAGGGCCGGCTCTCGACCCACATGCAGAGCGTCGGCGAGGTGATGGCGATCGGCCGCACCTTCCGCGAGTCCTTCGCCAAGGCGATGCGCTCGCGCGAGCTCGACACGGCGGCCGAGCCGCCGGCCTCCGACGAGGCGCTGCTGGAGGCGATCGGGGTGCCCTGCGCCGCGCGCTTCGACCTGGTGCTCGAGGCTTTCCGCCGCGGGATCGAGGTCGAGGCGGTGCACGAGTGCTGTCAGGTCGATCGCTGGTTCCTGCGCGAGCTGCGGGCCCTGGCCCGCGACGGAGACGGCACCGAGGGGCTCACCCGCACCTACAAGGCGGTCGACACCTGCGCCGCCGAGTTCGAGGCCGCGACGCCCTACTACTACTCGGCCCACGAGCGCTCGCGCCCGGACGGCTCGGCGGCCTCCGAGGTCCGCCGCGGCGAGCGCGACTCGGTCGTCATCCTCGGCGCCGGCCCGAACCGGATCGGCCAGGGGATCGAGTTCGACTACTGCTGTGTGCACGCGGCGATGACCGCGCGCGAGCTCGGGCGCGACGCGGTGATGATCAACTGCAACCCGGAGACCGTCTCGACCGACTACGACACCTCCGACCGGCTCTACTTCGAGCCACTGACGACAGAGGACGTGCTGGCCGTCTGCGCGCAGGAGGGCCCCGAGGGCGTGATCGTCCAGTTCGGCGGACAGACCCCGCTGAAGCTGGCCCGGGACCTCGAGGAGGCGGGCGTGCCGCTGCTCGGCACCCCGGTCGACGCGATCGACCTGGCCGAGGACCGCGGTCGCTTCGGGGCTCTGCTGCGCCGCCTCGGCATCGAGCATCCGCCTTACGGCACCGCGCTCTCGGCCGAGGAGGCGACGGTGATCGCGGAGGAGGTGGGGTTCCCCCTGCTCGTCCGCCCCTCCTACGTGCTGGGCGGCAGGGCGATGGAGATCTGCTACTCGATCGACAACCTCAATGCCTACCTCGAGGCCCATGTCAAGGCCGACCAGGAGCACCCGCTGCTGCTCGACCGCTTCCTCGAGAACGCGATCGAGATCGACGTCGATGCCCTCGCCGACGGCGCCGACGTCCACGTCGCCGGGATCATGCAGCACGTCGAGGAAGCGGGTGTCCACTCGGGCGACTCCGCCTGTGTGATCCCGCCGCTCAGCATCGGCGAGGAGATGCTGGAGCAGATCCGGGCGACGACGACGCAGATCGCCCTCGAGCTGGGCGTGATCGGCCTGATCAACATCCAGTACGGGATCGCCGGCGGCCGTCTCTACGTGATCGAGGCCAACCCACGGGCGTCGCGCACGGTGCCGTTCGTCTCGAAGGCGACCGGCCTGCCGCTGGCCAAGGTCGCGGCGCGCCTGATGCTGGGCGAGAAGCTCGCCGACCTCGACCTGCCAGAGCCGCCCAAGGGGCACGTCAGCGTCAAGGAGGCGGTTCTGCCCTTCGCTCGCTTCGCCGGCGTCGATTCAGTGCTTGGCCCGGAGATGAAGAGCACGGGTGAGGTGATGGGCATCGCCGCCGACTTTCCCGCCGCCTTCGCCAAGGCACAGGCTGCAGCCGGGGTCCTGCTGCCGACAGGGGGGACCGTCTTCATAACGGTCACCGATACCGACAAGCCGGCAGCGACCCAGATGGCCGCCCGCTTCCACGACCTCGGCTTCGAGCTGATCGCCACCGGTGGCACCGCGCAGACGATCTCCTCGATGGGGGTGCCGGTGACGCGGATCAACAAGATCGGCGAGGGCTCGCCACACGTCGTCGACCTGATTCGGGAGCGTCGCTGCGACCTCGTGATCAACACCCCGACCGGCTCGGGCGCCCGCGCCGACGGACAGGCGATCCGAACAGCCGCGGTCCGGCACGGAATCCCCTGCGTGACGACGATGACCGGGGCCTCGGCGGCGGTGCGCGCGATTGCGGCGCAGATGCAGGGCGAGCCGGGGGTCCTGTCCCTACAGGAGATACATACCGCGGCCTCCTCTGCTCCCGCGGATGTCTGAAGAATCAGATATGGACAGACATCCGCTCCCGCGTCCGGGGTCCGCGGCCGCCATATGAGCCGTCAAACCGCACCGTGGGGAAGGCGCTTGTGCAAGGTCACCGAGAGCCGTGCCTCTGGCGGTTACCGCGTCTTCTCGCTGCTCGACGGCGAAGGCCCCGAGCCGGAGCCGGGGCAGTTCTACATGCTGGCCGCAGAGGCCCACTGGGAGCAGCGGGGCAGCCGTCCGTACCTGCCCCGCGCCTTCTCGGTCGCCGACGTCGATCCAGCCGACGACGGTATCCGCCTCGACTTCCTGATCGAGGGCATAGGCCCAGGCACCGACCGGCTCTGCGAGCTGGAGGTGGGCGAGCGGGTCTGGCTCAACGGCCCCCTCGGCAACTCGTTCTCGGAGCCGAAGGAGCTCTCGCCCGGCTCGGCGGGCGCGATTCTCGTCGGCGGCGGCATCGGCATTGCCCCGCTGGCGCTCTGGCGTCGCCGGCTCTCCGCGCGCAACGTCCCCGCCCGTGTGCTGCTCGGCTTTCGCGACGAGGCTCACTCGGGCGGCCTCGACGACCTCTTCCGTTGCTGCGAGGTCGGCCTCGCCAGCGACGACGGCCACGTCGGCCATCACGGCTACGTGACCGACCTGCTCAGGGCGATGCTCGAAGGCGATGACGCGGCGACCGCCGTCGTCTACGCCTGCGGTCCGCCGCAGATGCTCGACGCCGTCGCCGCGCTCTGCGCGACGCGCGGCGTCTCCTGCGAGCTGGCGATGGAGTCTCCGATGGCCTGCGGCTACGGGGCCTGCTTCGGCTGTGCCGTGCCGAAGCCCGGCGGTGGCTACATCCGTCTCTGCGTCGACGGCCCGGTGGTGCGCGGTGCCTGAGCTCTGCGGGATCGAGCTCGAGCACCGGGTGATCAATGCCTCCGGGACGTTCGATGCCCTTGCCGCGAGGCGCGTCTACGGCGACCAGCTGCTGGAGGAATTCCCGTTCTCGGCGTTTGTCTCGAAGACGATCACGCTGGAGCCGAGGGTTGGCAACGAGCCGCAGCGGATCTGGGAGACCCCCGCCGGGATGATCAACTCGATCGGCTTGCCGAACAAGGGGCTGGACGGGTTCCTGGCGGAGGACCTGCCTCAGCTGGCGGAGCTGCCCGTTCCCCTGATCGTCTCGGTGATGGCGACGGGGCACGAGGGCTTCGGCCGCATGGTGCGAGCGCTGGACGAGAGAGACGAGGCTGCCGCGATCGAGCTCAACGTGTCCTGCCCCAACGTCCACTCGGGCCTGATCGTCGGCGAGCAGCCTGAGGAGACGATGGCCCTGCTCGAGGCCTTGCGCCCGCTGACGCAGAAGCCGCTGATCGTGAAGCTGACGCCGAACGTCGCCGACCCGGCTGCGGTCGCCGTCGCCGCGGAGGAGGGGGGAGCTGACGCCGTCTCGCTGATCAACACGATCAAGGCGAGCGCGATCGATCCTCTGAGCGGCGAGCCGGGAATCGGCGTCGGGCAGGGAGGGCTCTCCGGTCCTGCGATCCGGCCCATCGCCGTGGGCCAGGTCCGGGCTGTCGCCGCGGCCGTCAGCCTGCCGATCGTCGGCATGGGAGGGGTCGCTTCTGGCCGGGACGCCTTCGAGATGCTATCCGCCGGGGCGACCCTAGTGGCGGTGGGAACCGAGAGCTTTCGCGACCCCAAGGCGGGAGCGCGCATTGCCGCAGAGCTATCTGAGTGGTATCCACAGCTCGGTCCAGCCTCAACCTAGACTCGAGGTCTAGGTGAATTTGGCAAAAAAGGGGCCGGATGCCCTTGCACGCCCGCGTGCCACGGCTATACTCGCCGCCCACATGCCCGCCCCAGTCAAGACCTCTGCAGCGGCCCCCGAGAGGTCGCTGGACCAACGGATGGACGCGCTGAAGCGGGCCAACGACATCCGCACGGCCCGCGCCATGCTGAAGAAGGACCTCAAAGCGGGCAAGGCGAGCATCCACGCTCTGCTCCTCGACCCGCCCGAGTACGTGATGACCGCCAAGGTCTTCGACATGCTGCTCGCGGTTCCCAAGTACGGCCGGGTGAAGACCAATCGGATCCTCAACCAGTGCCGGATCTCGCCCTCGAAGACGATCGGCGGCCTCTCCGAGCGGCAGAGAGCTGAGCTGGTCTCCCAACTCCGCAGGTAGCGGAGTCGACCGCCGCGGCGGTCAATATCTCCGGCCTGTCATGGCCAAGGTCTTCGTCATCACCGGCCCGTCCGGGGTCGGCAAGGGAACGCTGATCTCCAGGTTGCTCGAGCGCGTGCCCGGCCTGGAGCTCTCCGTCTCCGCGACGACTCGCGAGCCGCGAGCAGGCGAGGTCGACGGACGCGATTACCACTTCCTCACGGCAGAGGAGTTCGATCGGCGGATCGAGCGCGAAGACTTCCTCGAGTTCGCCACCTACAGCGGCAACCGCTACGGCACCCTGCGCTCCGAGGTGCGCAAGCGGCTCGACGGCGGCCACTCGGTCGTGCTCGAGATCGAGGTCCAGGGTGCTCGTCAGGTACGCGCCGCGATGCGTGAGTCGATACAGGTCTTCATCGCCCCGCCCGACCCGGCGGTGCTGCGCGAGCGTTTGGAGTCCCGCGGTGCCGACTCGCCAGCGGCGATCGATGCTCGCCTGGAAGTCGCCGAGCAGGAGCTGGCGGCCCAGGGCGAGTTCGCCCACTGCGTGACCAACGACGATCTCGACCGCGCCGCAGCTGATCTGGAGGGGATCGTGCGCGCCGAGTTGGGGCTGCCAGTTGAGGACGGGTGACGCCGAATTACGCACCCACGGTTGACGCGCCTGGCGCTGCACTGGATCGGCACCCGCGGTCCTCGCGCGTAGCGCCGCTACGCGCTGCGGCCGCGT
>JBEVMR010000039.1:0-8951 GCA_040508545.1 Solirubrobacterales bacterium | reverse complement strand
GAGCTGGCGCCGAGCTGCTCGGCCAACGGCGTGCTCGGCGTGATGGCGGGGACGATGGGAACCCTGCAGGCGAACGAGGTGATCAAGCTGGTGCTCGGCGTCGGCGAGCCGCTGATCGGCCGCCTGCTCCTCTACGAGGCGCTCGGCACGCGGTTCACCGAGCTGAAAGTCCGCCGCGACCCCGAGTGCCCGATCTGCGGCGAGAACGCGCCCGAGGTCGCCGACGAGGACCTGGGCAAGTTCCCCGACTACGACGCCTTCTGCGCCGGTTGAGACCGCTGCAAACCGGCGCATCTCGGCGTCCTCGGTCGGCCGGCTCGGTCACGCACTAGAAGTGCGCTCCCTTCACCGCCCTCCCTGCGTCCACCGACCTGCTTGGTTTTCGCGGTCTCAACTAGGATCGCATTTCTAATGGCAACGATTCGAATCCCACCAGTGCTGCGCCCCCAGACCGGGGGGCAGACCGAGGTCGAGGCGAGCGGCTCGAACGTCGGCGAGGTGCTGCGCGCGCTGACGTCCGAGCATCCGGCCACCGAGGAGCAGCTCTTCGGCCCCGACGGCGACCTCAACCGCTACGTCAACGTCTACCTCAACGACGAGGACGTGCGAGTGCTCGACGGTCTCGACACCGCCGTCTCCGACGGCGACACGGTCATCATCATGCCGGCCATGGCCGGCGGCTGAGCCAGTTCGCAATCCGGTCCGCCTCGGTTTTGCTCACGAGGGCCATTGTCTGCATTGACGTCCGGTCAGTGCCATACGCTGCGAGCTGAATCGGTGGCGGGATGCGGCGCGGCTACGATGATGGCTTGTATAGGAGGCTGCTTTGAACGTAAAAACAGAAGCGTGCGAGAAAGCACAGGAAGTGTTGGAGCGTTTCTGGGGCGACGCTATTCCGGTTGACCCTGCGCAGATCGCCCGAAAGATGGGGATCGAAGTATCCAATGCCTATCTCGATCCTGATGTCGCCGGTGCGATCGAGAAGCGAGATGGTCAGCCTGCCGCTATCTATCTGAGCACGGGCGATCACCCGAACCGCAAGCGCTTCACCTGTGCTCACGAGATCGGGCACTTCGTTCGGCATGGTGAGGAGGATTTCGAGTACGTCGATTATCGCGATGGCACGGCCTCGATGGGAATTGACGAAGAAGAGCGCTTTGCCAATGCATTTGCCGCCGCCCTGCTGATGCCGGAGAGAGAAGTCAGACGTCTTCACGGCATGGGTATGCACGAGAAGGACATGGCCGGCACGTTCGGTGTGTCGGAGGCGGCGATGGTCAACCGTCTCAAGAATCTGAATCTCTACCGGTAGGTAGGCCGAGCCATGCCCGATGGGGTTCGTCCGGAGGACGCTGCGCCTGCGCAGGGCGACAGGGCGTTCTGGCTTACCGAGACCGGTCTTGCCGATCCAACTCCCGTGAAAGCGCTTCCGCCGTCTCGCCGCGAACGACTCGAGGGAGACGATCTTGAGCAGCTGATAAAGCTCAAGCGATTCTACGGCCGGGGCATTCTGCTCTTGATGGGGCTCCAGCTCGTCGTCGTCAACACGGTCTTCGTGATCTACGCACGGAGTGGCTACGACTGGCATCCGCCGGACGGCGTGGTCCAGGTCTGGTTGACGGCAACCTTTGTCCAGATCGTCAGCGTGGTGGTGGTGATCACCCGATCGCTTTTCCCCGGCGAGAAGCCAGGCGGCTGACGGCCTCGTAGCGGCCCTCGCCGGGCTGTCGGCCCTGGCTATACTTTTTGAAGTAACGGGAGACGAGATGCCTCACGACGAGCTTCTAAATCGACCCTGCGGGGGACGCTTCGGCGATGTCGTCGAGTCGATCGGCAACACGCCGCTGGTCGAGCTGCCGCGCTTCTCGCCCAAGCCCGACGTCCGCATCTACGCCAAGCTCGAGGGCCGCAACCCGACCGGCTCGGTCAAGGACCGGGTCGCCAAATCGATGATCGAGGCGGCCGAGGCCGAGGGCGCGATCGAGCCCGGCCAGACGATCCTCGAGCCGACCTCGGGCAACACCGGCATCTCGCTGGCAATGATCTGCCGCCGCAAGGGCTACCCGCTGAAGGTCGTGATGCCCGACAACGTCACCGCCGAGCGCACCCAGCTGCTCGAGATGTACGGGGCGGAGATCGTCTACTCCGAGGGCGCCAAGGGCTCCAACGGCGCTGTCGAGGTGGCGCTGGAGATGGCCGATGCCCCCGAGTACTACATGCCCTACCAGTACGGCAATGAGGCAAATCCGAACGCCCACTACAACGGCACCGCGGTGGAGATCCTCGAGGAGCTCGACGAGGTGACGGCCTTCGTCGGCGGCCTCGGCACCGGCGGCACGCTGATGGGCAACGGCCGGCGCCTCAAGGAGCACAACCCCGAGACCCTGATCGTCGCCGCCGAGCCGATGCAGGGTGAGATGGTCCACGGCTTGCGCTCGCTCGACGACGGCTTCATCCCGCCGATCATCGACATCACCCTGCTCGACCGCAAGATCATGGTCTCCAACCGCGACGCGATCGTCTGGACGCGCAAGCTGCTCGACGAGGAGGGCGTCTTCGCCGGCGTCTCCTCCGGCGCAATCGCCCGCATCGCCGTCCGCATCGGCGAAGAGCTCGACAGCGGCAACGTCGTCTTCCTGATCCCCGACGACGGCTGGAAGTACCTCTCCTCCGGCGTCTACACCAAACCAATCGACGAGATCGAAAACCTCGACTCGACCGTTTGGTGGTAGGCGCGAGCCTGGCCCTGCCGATGCGGATTCCCCAGGGCCTCGTCGACGAGATCGTCGCCCACGCGCGGGAGGACCTGCCGAACGAGTGCTGCGGGATGGTGGGAGGGAGCGAGGGGGACGCGCGGACCGTCTACCGGGCCGAGAATGCCGAGGCGAGCCCGCTGCGCTACTCGATCGATTCAAAAGAGCAGTTTCGGCTGATGCGGGAGATCGAAGAGGCGGGGCAGGAGCTGGCCGCGATCTACCACTCCCACACCAAGAGCCCCGCCTATCCCTCGCAGACGGACGTCAACCTCGCCGGCTGGCCCGAAGCCGTCTACCTGATCGTCTCACTTGCCGATCCCGGGGCGCCGGACCTCAAGGGCTTCTGGATCCGCGACGGCCAGATCGCCGAGGCCGAGCTTGTCGTCGGGTAAGGGCAAGCTGGTCAAGGTCGGCTACGGCCAGCAGCAGGCCGAGGCTGAACTGATCCAGGGCCTGCTGTCGGAGCACGGCATCCCTAGCATGCTGAGGCGGGCTGCCGGTTTCGACGTCCCCGACTTCCTCGCCGCCGGGCCGCGGGAAGTCCTCGTCGCCGAGGAGCTCGCCGAGCAAGCTCGTGAAGTGCTCGAGGGGACGGGCGCGGACTAGGCGCTTAGGCCGTCGCCAGCGGGTCGCGGCCGTCCCACTTGCCCTCTGAGGCGTAGGGGCGGAAGCGGACGAAGGCCGATTCGTGGTGGAAGGGCCGGGCGTGATCGGCTTCGACCGCGGCCTGGTGGGGGCCTTCAGCGCTGGCGGCGTACTCGCGCATCTCGCCCGCGCTGCGCCACAGCGAGAAGGTCGAGACGAAGCGCGGCGGTCGCGCGAGCGCGGTAGAGGCGAGCACGGCCGGGTGCGCGGACGCCGCGCGCTCCGCGGGCGCGGAGGCCTTCAGGAACGGCGCCGCGCGGCTGATGCGGGGGCGGCCGAGGGTCAGCACGGCGACCGGCTCCGCGTCATCGACGGGCGTCTCTCGCTTCGGCAGCTCGGGCATGCCCGCCCAGTGCCCGTAGAGGCGCACGGGCACGAGCCGCGCGTGCCAGCCTTCGGCGAGGCGCTTGGCGAGGGGGTGGCTGGCGAGGAAGTCGTCGAGGGCGCCGTCGTCCTCCCACGCGGCGATCAATCCGAACCTGCCGGGGCCAGGACGGGGGACCGCCCCCTGGCGGAGTGGGGTGCTGAGGGCCGCCTCGGCGTAGGTCATGCCGGGGACGTCGGCAGGGTCCGGTTGGTAGCGGAGCATGCCCGGCGCCCGGCGCCAGCCTGCCTCGACGAGATGCACGGAGACGATCATGGCCGCTGTACCTCCTGGTCGACGACTAACCTAGGAATGATTAAGGAGCCCCATGACCGTACTTACTCATGACTAAGTTGTCAACCGAGCCGCTGGCCAGGCCGGAGCCGCGGCGGCGCCTGACGGCTGCCGCGCGGCGCGAGCTGATCGCCGAGGCCGCCGCCGAGCTCTTCGCCGAGCGCGGATACCGCGGCGCCTCGATCGGAGAAATCGCCCGCCGCTCCGGGGTCACGCCCCCGGTCGTCTACGAACACTTCGAGTCCAAGCGCGAGCTCTACCGCGAGCTGCTCGAGCGGCATTTCGCCGAGCTGCGCGAGGTATGGCGCGAGCACTTCCTTGGCGACGACCCGGCCGAGCAGCGGGTCGCCCGCTCCTTCGACGCCTGGTTCGCTTACGTCGAAGAGCACCCCTTCGCCGGCAAGGTCCTCTTCCGCTACAGCACCGACCCCGAGATCGAGGCGGTCCACGCCGACGTTGCCGCGCGCAGCCGCGAGTCGATCCTGCCGCTCTTCGCCGCCGAGCAGGGGGCGGAGAACGTCGCCGGCTCGGTCGCCGGCGACGGGATCGAAATGGTCTGGGTCGTCCTCCGCGGCGTCCTCCAGGGCCTCGCGGTCTGGTGGGCGGACCACCCCGAGGTGCCCCGCGAGCGGGTCGTCACAACCGCGATGAACTCGCTCTGGGTCGGCTTCGAGCGGGCGCAGGCGGGCGAGGTATGGGAAGCGGGCGAGTGAGCTACTGGGAGACGTCCAGCACCCACGAGGCGGAGGTCGCGCCGGCGGACGTTTGGTCGCGGGCCTACGCCGACGTCGCCACTTGGCCGAAGTGGAACGCCGAGCTCAAGAGCGCGGCGCTCGACGGCCCACTTGCGCTTGGCGCTGTCGCGCGGATCGTCTTCCGCACCGGCTTGCGCCTGCGCTTCCGGGTCGTCGAGTACGAGGAGGGCCGCCTCTTCACCGACGAGGCGCGCCTTCCCGGCGCACGCATGGCTCATCGCCACCTGGTCGAGCCAGCCGGCGACGCCGCGCGCCTCACCAACACGATCTACATCGAGGGACGGGTGGCTTGGCTCTGGCGCCGCATCCTCGGCCCGGCCGCCGCCCGCGCCCTCCCCGACGCCCAGCGCGCCATCGTGGGGCTGGCGGAAAGCGGCTCTGCGGCCCGAGGCTGATTCGCGGGCTAGGAGGGGCTTGGCCGAGCGATCGCCCGCAGGTAGTCGCGCCAGGCCGCCTCGATTTCGCCGGCCGAAGCGTCGAATGCCGCTTCCAGGGTTGGGCGGGAGCCGCCGGGGAGGATCTGCAGGGCGAGGCGCTCGCAGGCCTCCGGCCCCCGTTCTGTCTCGAGCAGGTCGAAGATCGTGCCGCCGAGGATCACGGCGTCGCGGCGCGAGGGCGGGAACGACGGGCCGCCGCTCTCGCGCAGGCGCCTGATCACCGCGGCGCGGTAGAGGCTGACCTGGCGGGCGAAGTACTGGGCGGCGCCCTCGACCAGCCAGGCCCAGCCGAGGTAGCGGGCGAAGCGGCGCGGGGTCCAGGAGGGGGGAAGGTCCGGGTTGTTGGCGGCGATCGCGAGCTGGGCGTAGAGGCGCTCGGCGGTGCCGCGCAGGGCTTCGAGCGAGTCATCGCCGGCGGCGCGGCGTTCCATGTGCGGGTCGTTGAGCACGTGCAGCTCGGTCGCCATCGCCCAGCCGGCCAGGTAGCGCCGCCCCGCCGGCGCCGCCGACCAGCGCGCCGCCGGCAGGAAGGGATGGGCAAGGGAGAGCAGGGCCGGGTTGGTGTGGACGACGACGGTGACCTCGCCCGGGACCGTCTCGAAGCGGTCCTCCAGCCGCAGCCGCAGTTCCTCCATGCGGTCGAGCGTGCGCTCGGCGAACGCCGCGTCGCCGCTGTCGTGGCGCGCTGTGAAGCTAAGTGAATGAGTCTCGACCCAGGGAATGGGGCGAGCCTACTAAGGGGGTACTAGACCAGGACCGGCTCAGACGCGGTGCAGACTGAGTGAATCTCTTGGCGGGCGCGGTCGAACTCTTCGTCGGCCATCACCGGCGTGCCCTCGAAGGGCAGGTCGCGGTCGATCTCGACCCAGGAGCGACAGCCGTGGTACTCGTCGCGGACGCGGACGGTGACCGGGCGCGGGATCCGGTGGACCCGCAGCAGCAGGATGTGCAGCGGGTGGCGCCGCTTCCAGTTGAGCCGCTTCTCGGCGTAATCGGGAGTCCAGACGTAGTACGGGGAAAGGTCGTCGACGATGCGCGGGTTGTTGACCGTCAGGTGGTCGGTCACCTCGGCCCAGCAGCGCAGCCGGACGCGGTCGGGCTGGGGGATGCCGCCGTCCTGGATCAGCGCTGCGGGGGGCGGCTCCTCGTCGGGCCAGACACCCTCCTCGAGCGCGCGGCGCAGCTCGGGGTGGTGGGACTCGCGGACGAGGTTGTTCCGCTGGTGGTCGAAGGTGGGGTAGAGGAAGAAGCGCTCGTGCTCGAGCTCGAAGTGCTTGTTGTCCTCGCGGATTCCGCCCTTGCGCAGGGTCAGCAGCTGCTCGCCCTCGGCGAGAGCGCGCACCGTTACTGCCCATTCCTTTAAAGCGATCGGCATATAAGTCAAACCTGAGAAGGTTGGAGAATCTGTGCTTGGAGGTTGGCGCCTATGGACCCTGTCCAGGCGAGAGCCCCGCCCAAGGCCGCGCATTCTAGACGAGGCTGGCCGAATCGCCAAATTATTCGTGTGTGCGATCGGACACCCGGCCGGTTCCGCCCCCGCCCGGCGTCTCGATTCGCAGTCTGTCGCCCTCTTTCAGGCTGCCTTCGCTCTTGCTCGGCAGCGCTTCGCCGTTGAGATAGTCGGCGCCGATCGCGCCGTCTTCGCCGCCATCGCGACCGCGGGGGCGATGCCGCCGGCGCTCGCCGATCAGCGTGTAGCCCATCGGCGCCAGCGCTTCCAGCTCCCGCACCAGGCCCTCGCCGCCGCTATGGCGACCGGCGCCGCCGCTGCCGCGGCGCAGCGCCAGCTCGTGCACCCGCAGCGGGAATTCGGTCTCGAGCGCCTCGACCGGCGTGTTGAGCGTGTTCGACATCGCCACGTGGATCGCGCTGGGACCGTCGGCGTCCGGGCAGGCTCCCTGGCCGCCGCCGAGCGTCTCGTAGTAGGTGAAGCCCTCGCCGGCCAGGGTCAGGTTGTTCATCGTCCCCTGGCCCTGCGCCGGAACCGGCCGGGCGCCGGCTAGGGCGGCGATCGTCAGGTCGGCGACCCGGCTCGAGGTCTCGACGTTGCCGGCGGCGACCGCGGCCGGGAAGCGGGCGTTGAGCAGGCAGCCCTCGGGCGCGATCACCTCGATCGGCCGGTAGGCGCCCGCGCAGGGCGGCGCGTCGGGGTCGGTCAGGACACGGACGGCGAAGAACGCGGCCGATTTCGTCACCGAGAGGGGGCAGTTGAGGTTGCCGTCGATCTGGCCGTCGGTGCCGCTGAAGTCGAGCACGAGCCGGTCGCCGCGGATGCTTGCCTCGAGCCGCAGGAGGACGTCGCGCGGCTCGCCGTTGGCGTCGTCCTCGAGCAGGTCCTCGGCCGTGTAGTCGCCGTCCGGGAGGTCCGCCAGCGCGACGCGCGTGCGGCGCTCGGCGTAGGCGAGGATCTCCTTCATGCCTGCGCGCAGGACCTCGCGGCCGTGGCGGGCCGCCAGCTCGGCGAGGCGCTGCGCCCCGATCCGGTTGGCGGCGGCCTGGGCGCGCAGGTCGGCGAGGCGCTGGCGTGGGGAGCGCATCTGGGCTGCGATGCGCTCCAGGTCGCCGTCCCCGAGCCGGGTCGGCGGGATCACCACGCCCTCGTCCTCGAGCCTGCGCGAGCGCGCCGGCATCCCGGCCGGGCTGGGGCCGCCGATGTCGGCGTGATGGGCGCGGGAGGCGGCGAAGCCGAAGGGCTCGCCATCGACGAAGACCGGCGAGATCAGGGTTACGTCGGGCAGGTGGGTGCCGCCGCGGTAGGGGTCGTTGAGGATCCAGGCGTCTCCCGGCCGCTGCTCCTCGCCGAGCACGGCGGCGACGGCGTCGGGCATCGAGCCGAGGTGGACGGGGATGTGCTCGGCCTGCATCACCAGCTCGCCCGCCGTGTCGAAGAGTGCGGTCGAGCAGTCATGTCGCTCCTTGATATTGGCCGAGTAGGCGGAGCGGATCAGCGCCGCACCCATCTCGTCGCAGGCAGCCCGCAGCCCACCGATCATCACCTGCAGGGCGACGGGATCGAGTCCGCTCATCGAGCGCCCCCAGACGTGCCGTCACTTAGGTGCCCATATAGGTGCTCAAGTGACGGCACGTCCCTGCGGGCTCGGATCGTGCCGGCGTCGTCGACCTCGGTCCGCCAACCGGGCGGGACGACGAAGGTCGACTCGGGCAGCTCGAAGACGACCGGGCCGTTCTGCGCCAGGCCCGCCGGGGGCTCTCCGCGGAGGACCGGCGTCTCGACCCACTCCCCGTCGAAGCGCACCGGGCGGCTGGCCTCGTGGAGCTCGCAATCCGTTGCGGCGGCGAGCTGCGGTCGCGGGCCTGGTTCGACCAGGGCGAGGCGGATGTCGACAAGCATCACCTCTCCGTCGGGGTCGCGGTGGCCATAGCGCTCCTCGTGTGCCTGCTCGAAGCGGGCGATCAGGTCGCCGGGGTCCGGCCGCGTCGTCCCAGCGATCGGCAGCTCGAATGCCTGGCCTGCGTAGCGCATCTCGTAGACGACGTCGAGACTGCAGTCACCCGCGTCATAGACGGGTAGCTGCAGTCTCGACGACAGCTCCTCGACCTCGGCGGCGATTCGCTCGGCGCTCAGGTCCGCCCCGCCGAGCATCACCGTGCGCGTCGTGTCGCGGCGGCGATCGGACGTACAGAGGCCAAGCGCCGACAGCACGCCGCCGGCGCGCGGGCAGAGCACGCGCTCGATGCC
>JBEVMR010000019.1:0-3340 GCA_040508545.1 Solirubrobacterales bacterium | reverse complement strand
CCCCGCCCCCAGAACCTCTCCTGGGCCGACTCCTCCTCCTACGGGCTCACCTACTTCACCGCCTACCGGATGCTGATCGACCAGTGCAAGCTGCAACCCGGTCACAACGTGCTGATCTGGGGCGCCGCCGGTGGGCTCGGCGTCTTCGCCGTGCAGCTCTGCAAAGCCGCCGGCGCCAACGCGGTCGGCGTCGTCTCCTCCGACGAGAAGGGCGAGCTGATCAAAGAGCTGGGCGCGGTCGACTACATCAACCGGGCCGAGTTCGGCGAGATGATGCGCACGCCGGAGAACCTCGCCGACAAGGCTGCCGACAAGGAGCGCTTCAAGGCCTCGCGCGGCTTCGCAAAGCGGGTCAAAGAGATCCTCGGCGACGCGCCCGACATCGTCTTCGAGCACGTCGGCCAGGCGACCTTCCCGACCTCGGTCTTCGTCGTCAAGCCGTTCGGCAAAGTCGTCATCTGCGGCGCTACCTCGGGCTTCCAGCTCGACTTCGACGTGCGCTACCTCTGGATGCGCCAGAAGCAGATCATCGGCTCGCACTTCGCCAACGCCTACGAGTGCATGCGCGCCAACCAGCTGATGGCCGAGGGCAAGGTGCGGCCCGTGATCTGGCAGACGATGGGCTTCGAGGGTGTCGCCGAGGCGCACCAGCTGCTGCACGAAAACAAGCACCTCGGCAAGATCTCGATCCTGGTCGGGGCCGAGTCCGAGGACGAGGGCAAGAACGAAGACGGCCCCGGCGCGATCCGGGCCGAGGTGGGAGCTTAGAGATGGCTGAGGTCTGCACGCTCAACTGGCACATCGCCCCCTTCAGGGCCGACCGCTGGCTCGATCTTTGGGAACCGGCGGCGGCGCGAATGCCCGCCTTCGGCGCCAAGAGCTGGTCGCTGACCCGCTCGATCGACGACCCGCTGTCCTTCCAGCAAACCTCGATCTGGGAGAGCCGCGCAGACTTCGAACGGTACTGGTACTCGGAGGAGATCGAGACCGCGCGCGCCGCGATGATCGACCTCTACGACCTGCCGATCCTCCCCGCCTGGCACACGCTCGTCGCTGCCGAGCAGCGCTAGCCGCGCTCGAGCGGCGCCAAGGTCAAGCCCGCCGAACTGAGCTGCTCCCAGTAGTGCTCGGCAGGCTCGCGGGCACCCGACCAGACGATCGCCTGGCCGCTGCTGTGGATCGTCTCGGCGATCTCATGCCCCCGGGCGACGCTCACCCCGGGCAAGACCCGGGCCAGCGTCTCGGCGACATGATCGAAGGTGTTGTGGTTGTCGTTGCGGACGATCACCCGCCACTCCCCACCCAGCCCCGAGCCCGGCCCAGCCACACGCGGTTTCTCGATCGTCGTCGTCATCGCCGCATTATGCGCTGAATTTCACTGCTGAGCTGTCGGCCGTTAAAACGGACTCGGAACGCGGACCACGATGTCGTCGAAGCTGCCCATCGTGCCCTTGGCGTTGCCCATGGCACCGAGCGAGAAACCGGCGGTGCGACCCTGCAGTTCGCCGGAAGCCGCATCGGTGACATCGGCGACAAGCTGCCTGCCGACGAAGGCGAGGATCTGGCATTTGCCTTTCTCCGGGCCTTTGGTCAGGTTGAAGGCCTGGAGGCGGATCTGGTTGGCCTGGTTCAGGCCCTTCGCCACGATCCCTCGCTCGACGTGCAGATAGGTGATCGTCCCGTCCGCGCCGATTCGCCGCAGCTGCGCCTTGCGCTGCAGCGGGAAGACGGCAACCTGGTAACGGGCGCCCTGCGCGCCGGCGCGCAGGTTGACGGCGAGGAAAGCTTGGCGCTGGGCGGCCTTCGGCGTGCCCTCGAGCAGGCGCCCGGTCACGGCCACTTCGAGGTCGCGCCCGATCACCGGCGTCCGGTAGGCGCACTCCTTGGTCGCCTTGCCGACCACGATGCGGAAAGCGTGATCGGAGCCGCCGCGACCGCAGCGGTCGCCGCTCAGCTTGGCGATCTGGGCGCGCTGATCCTTCGACTCCATGCTGTTGCGGTAGAGGCCGATCAAGGCGGCGCTGGCGCTCGCGGCGAGGGCCACGGCGGCGAGCAGGGCGGCGATCGAAAGGGCTGCGATACGCGGCATCATCGTTCGCAGCCTAAACACAGGCGCGGGCGAAAGATGCGGATCGTGACGGATGAACGCTGTATTTCCCGCCGGGCCAAATATCATTGGTGACGATGGCCGAGCACAGACTGCCCCAGCGCGACCGCCCCTGGGTGATGCGCACGTACGCGGGCCACTCCGACGCCCGCCGCTCTAACGAGCTCTACAAGGGCAACCTCGCCAAGGGCCAGACCGGCCTCTCGATCGCCTTCGACCTGCCGACGCAGACCGGCTATGACCCCGACCACATCCTCGCCCGCGGCGAGGTCGGCAAGGTCGGCGTCTCGGTCGCCCACAAGGGAGACATGCACCAGCTGCTCGACGGGATCCCGCTCGACGAGATGAACACCTCGATGACGATCAACGCGACTGCCGCCTGGCTGCTCGGCCTCTACGTCACGGTCGCCGAGGACAGCGGGGTCGCGCGGGTCGAGCTCAAGGGCACGACGCAGAACGACATCATCAAGGAGTACCTCTCGCGCGGCACCTACGCCTTCCCGCCGGAGCCTTCGATGCGGTTGATCGCCGACATGGTCGCCTTCTCGGTCAACGAGGTGCCGAACTGGAACCCGACCAACATCTGCAGCTACCACCTGCAGGAGGCGGGGGCGACGCCGGTGCAGGAGATCGCCTACGCGCTCTCGACCGGAATCGCGGTGCTCGATGAAGTCAAAGCCCGCGGCCAGGTCGCCGAGGCGGACTTCCCGAAGGTCTTCGGCCGCATCTCCTTCTTCGTCAACGCCGGCATCCGCCTGATCGAGGAGATCGCCAAGCTGCGCGCGATGGGGCGGCTCTGGAACGAGATCGGCCGCGAGCGCTACGGCGTGACCGACGAGAAGATGCTGCGCTTCCGCTACGGCGTCCAGGTCAACAGCCTCGGCCTGACCGAGGCCCAGCCGGAGAACAACATCCAGCGGATCGTGCTGGAGGCGCTGGCGGTGACGCTGAGCCGCGACGCCCGCGCCCGCGCCCTGCAGCTGCCGGCCTGGAACGAGGCGATGGGCCTCCCCCGCCCCTGGGACCAGCAGTGGAGCCTGCGGATCCAGCAGGTGCTGGCGAACGAGACCGACCTGCTCGAGTACCCCGACATCTTCGAGGGCTCGGTCGTGATGGAGGGCCTGGTCGCCGAGCTCGCCGAGGGCTCACGGGCCGAGATGGCGGTGGTCGAGGAGCGCGGCGGCGCCGTCAACGCCGTCCCGTATATGAAGTCACGCCTGGTCGAGTCGCACC
>JBEVMR010000004.1:0-45391 GCA_040508545.1 Solirubrobacterales bacterium | reverse complement strand
TGGGCGACGTAGTCGCCCACCCTCAGGTCGCTGAAGGCGAGCCGGCCGCGGCCGGCGCCGGGTACCCGCTCCTCGGCCCGGCGGCGCCGGTGGACCAAGCGGCGGAAGGGATAGACGGCGAGCCGCAGCTCGGGGCTGACGAAGCCCTCGCGCAAGCGGGCCTCGGCGAAGGAAAGCCCCGGCTCCGGCGAGAGGCGGCCGTCGTCGAGCAGAGCAGCGTCAAGGCGCTCGAGGCCGTAGCGCGAACGCTCCGCCTCGCCGCGGTTGTCGAAGGCGACGACGGTCCGATATCCGGAGCGCACCAGCTTCTCCAGCTCACCCTCCGCCTCTTTGACGCTGCGTGCCGGCGACTCGGCGCGCGACGCCCGGAAGGCCTGCTCGTCGCCATCCCCGGCTGCGCCCACCGAGAGCACAGCGCGCGCTGCGAGCGGGGCCGCCACGTCGACGTAGAGGTGGCGGGCGTCGTCGGCGTGCATCGCCGCAGTCGCGTCCTCCCAGTGATCGCGCAGGGCGGGCTCGATCTCCTCGGCGGCGGCGAGGATCACGGCAGCCTCGGCAGGGACGAGGTCGAGCGGCGGGCCGAAATGCTCCAGCGGCAGGACCTCGGCCGCGTTCGGCGCCTCCTTGCCTTCTTCCTCCGCCTGCATCGCCGCCAGCTCGGCGAGCTCACGGTGCTCGACGTCGAGCTCCGCCGCCGGTGCCAGCTCGACCCGCTCGGCGTCGCCCAGCGAGCGTTGGGTGAAGGTCGAGAACCAGCGCATCGACTCGATCTCGTCGCCGAACAGCTCGATCCGCACCGCCCGCTCCTCGGTGGCCGGAAAGACGTCGAGGATGCCGCCGCGGACGGCGAACTGACCGCGTTCCTCGACCTGCTCCACGCGCGCGTAGCCGGCGCCCGCCAGGTCGCGGGCGGCGGTGGCGAGCTCGACTTCCCCGCCCTGCTCGAGGGCAAAGCCGGCCGGGCGCAACGACGCGTCCGGCACGGCCTCGGCGAGTGCGGTTGCGCTGGCGACGACGACCGCGTCGCCCTCGTTTCGGAGGGAGTCGAGCGCGTCGATCCGCAGGCCGACCAGATGCGGCGGTGGGTTGACGTGCGAGGCGTAGCCGGTGCCGCGCGAGGGGTAGAAGCGAACCCGGCGCGAGCCGAGGTAGGCGCGCAGGTCAGCGGCGAGGTCGCGGGCCGAGCGATCGTCGGCGCTGACCAGGAGCACGGGGCGCCCGGCGAGGCCGCGATCGTCCTCGAGCACCGTCGCCAGCAGCAAGGGACGCAGCGTCGTCGACGCTCCGACCCGGACCGGCTCACCGCCGCTCGCCGCGCGCACCTCGCCGGCGAGCGCGTGCAGGCGCTCGTTCTCGGCGGCGATCTCGAGTAGCGGTCTGAGGCTCATGGCAGGCAAATCGCCCGGATCGAGCGATCCGGGCGCGGCGACCGATTCTACGACCAGGGTCTACGCTGCCCGGAGATGCGATTGCGCCGCCCATTCGCCGCCCTCTCGACCCTCGGCCTCTTCGCGCACAACGCTTTCGAGACCCGCGCCGGCGTCGGTCTGGTCTTCGAGCCGCAGCTGGGACGCCGCGGCTCCTACGCCCTCTGGGGGGCCCTGATCCCGCTGGGGCTCGCGGCGGCGGCGGGGGGCGGCAAATGGGCCGGGCGCCTCTCCGCCTACAACGCCGGGATCGGCGTCGCCGGCGTCGCCGTCCACTTCAAGGCGTGGCCCTGGTCGCTGCACGGCGGCGTGCCAATGCTCGACGAAGCCGAGGGCCTGCGCGAGGACCAGCTCCCCGCGTACAACTCCGTCCTCTGGGCCTGGGGCATCGCCAGCACGCTCAGCCTGCTCAGGGAGACCCGCCGCGATTCGCGCGCGTTCGCCGTCGCCGGCCTGCTCAACTTCCCGGTCCTGCTCGCCTCCGCGGAGCACCACTTCCGCTGGGCGCGCGAGCAGGCCAAGCGCGACCCCGAGCGCTGGAGCGCGGCGCTGCTCGAGGACTGATTCGGTGCCGGAGTGGCCGGGGGGCGCCCGCGGCGCGCTCTGCCTCAGCTTCGACAACCTCGGTGAGGCGGCGCAGATCGAGCTTGGCGCGCTAGCGCCGGACGACCCGAGCATCGGCGAGCACCCGACCGCGACCAAGGCGCTGCCGTCACTGCTCGAGGCGCTGAGCGAGCGCGACCTTGCCGCGACCTTCTTCGTCGAGGGCCTCAACGCCGAGCTCTATCCCGATGCGCTGAGAGCGATCGCGGCGGGCGGGCACGAGGTCGCCTACCACGCCTGGCGCCACGAGCAATGGGGCGAGCTGACGGCGGCGGCGCAGGCGGAGAACCTGCGCCGTGGAGTCGATGCCTTCGAGGCGCTCGGCCTCAGCCCCGCCGGCCTGCGCCCGCCGGGCGGACAGCTCGGCCCCGGCGGGATCGAGGTCGTGCGCGAGACCGGCCTGCGCTACTGCTCGCCAGCCGGCGAAGGAGCCAGTGTCCAGGATGGCGTCGCCCTACTCCCCTTCCAGTGGCGCCACGTCGACGCCACCTGCGTGCTGCCGCCGCTCGGGCCGGTGCGCGAGCAGATGGTCAACTCGGCCGACCCGATCGATCCCGGGGCCTTCCTCAGCTACCTCGAAGCGGAGACCAAGCGGCTCTCGAGCGAGGGCGGCTTCGCCACGCTCGTCCTCCACCTGCCAATGCTCGACTGGTGGGGAGAGGAGCGAATCGGGACTCTGCTCCGCCATCTATCCGAGGTGAGCAGACGTGGCGACGTGTGGCTTGCCACCTGCACCGAGATTGCCGAGCACGTATCGAGGAATCCCGGCGCCTTCGATAACGAAACGGCGCTCGACCCAACGGGCTGGGGCGGTTAACAGCCCGAGTCAGGCCCGGCTATTTGGGCGCAGAACGCGGAACTTCTTCTTCGCCGGAACCGGGTCGACTCGTCCCTGTTTGTCGGTCGCCCGCACCTTGAAGACGTGTTTGCCCGGTTTCAGGCCTTTGTAGGTCTTCGGGGATTTGCATTTCTTGAAGGGCTTTTTGTCGAGTTTGCACTCGAAGGTCGAGCCGGGCATGTCGGAGGTGAACCTGAACTTCGCCGTGGTTGCGTGGGTTTTGGCTTTGGGCCCGCGGGTGATGACAGTTTCCGGCCAACGGCATTTGCCGGCCGTGAAGGCGCAGGGCGGATCGCCGATGACTTTGGGCTCTTTGCCTTTGTCGCCTTTGTCTTTGTCTTTGTCGCCTTTGCCCGAGTCCGGATCGGCGCTCGCCGCTTTGATCGCAAGCTCCGAAGTGGCGCCTTCGGGGCTGGTCTGCGTCGCCGCCACGAGCGTCCCGGTCGGGATCGTGGGGTAGGTCACTTTCCAGTTGCCGCTGCCGTCGGCGGTCGTTTCGGCAAGGAATTCTTTGATCTCACCGGGTATCGCTTCGGCCTTGCGGAAAACGCGGATCGTCGCAATGGGCTCCACCCCGCTGCCGCTGGCGCTCGACTGCTGCAGAGTCGCGAAGGCAGGCGGCAGGATGCCGCTATTGGCGGCGCCCACCAAGTCGATGAAGAGGCCAGTGTTTTTCGCACCCTTGTTGCGCCCGACCTCGTTGAAGCTGTCTTCTTCGGTGTTGCCCGATTCGTCGACGATCTTGATCGCAGGGCCACCGCTTTCATTGATGTTGTTTTCATCGGTCGCCGTGTTGCCACCGATCAGGTTTTCGGTGGGAAAGAGAAGCGGCACTGGGAGCTCGAGGAGGATGCCGGGGCCGGCCGACTTGTAGACGGCGTTGCCGAGCACCTCGTTCTCCTTGTCCTCGATTCGAATTCCGTTGGCGAGGGATTCGCCGATCACGTTGTCTTCGATCAGGTTCCCGCCGGCTGCGTTCGGGCCGACTTTGGTCCAGACCCCCAATTCGGCGCCTTCGATGAAGTTGCTGAAGACTTCGGTGCCCCCGAAATGGATTTGGACCGCAACCCCTCCGTCCATGTCGAACACGTTTTTGGAGACAGCCACCGTGCTCGCGTTGGAGGTATTGAGGACCCAGACGCCCTTCCCGGGTGCGGTTATTTCAGCGCCTGGCGCGCCGGAGCCGATGATGTTGCCGACTGCTTCAAAGCCTTCAGCGTTGCTGGCGAAGATGCCTTCAGCACCGCCGGATATGAAGTTGGCGTCCGCGTTTTCGGAACCCCCGATCAGGGCATCCAGAGCTTCACCGACGTTGACGCCGACGTTGTTCGCCACCGTTTCAGTTCCGGCGACGTTGAGGCCGATGAAGTTGCCGTGCACAGTGGTGGGACCGGTGGCGGGTTCCTCATTTTGGCCGGCGCCGTTGCCCTGCAGATCGATGCCCATGGAGGTCGCGCCTGAGATCACGTTGCAGCCCCCATCGCATGGCGCCGCCGCAACCGCGACCGTCGTCCCAACCTCGTTGCCGGTCGCCTCGAAGGCGACGGTGTCGGTGATCTCGATGTCCTTGCCGTTGGCGGCCTGAGTGGTCCCATCCGGTTTGACGCCGAAGTAATTGCCGAGCACGTCGGCGTTATCGGCCCCTTCGATGTCGAGCCCCTCGGCAGCGCTGTTGACGATTACGTTGCGTTCGCTAGGGGCGGCGCCGCCGATCGTCGCGTTGTTCGAGTCCGGGTCGAGCCAGATGCCGGTGTTGGCGCCCGCGCCGTTGCTGCCGTCGAGTTTCACGCCGACCCAGTTGCCGCGGCCGATGAAGCCCTGGGAGCTATTGACAACTTTGATTCCGGTCGTCGCCCCGGTGATCGCGAGCCCTTCGATTACCACGCTGTCGGTGTCTTCGACCGAGAGCGCATAGCTCAAACCGGTCGCGTTCACACCGGCGCAGGGGCCCTGCTGCCCCGCCTCGGTCGGGCAAGCGCCACCTTTGACGCTCACCTGTTTGGCAATCGCCGGGAGCAGGCTGGCGGGCGTGATCGTGTCTGCCAGCTGGCCGTTGAACGCGGCCGCGAAGACGATTTCGTCGAGGACCGGCGCTGAGGCGTTCGACTCCTGGATCGCCGCCCGGAGCGTGCACTCACCGGCATTCGCCGTTTCGCAGCCACCGGTGCCCACCGCTTTGTCAGGGTCGTCGCCGGTGCTGTTGACGGTGTAGGTCACCGCCAGCGCGGTGCCGGGAACGGCGAGCAGGCAACCGACGGCGATCAGGACCGAGACGAGGACTTTCAAGCGACCCTCCAGGGAGCGAGCGGTGGACAAACGAACGCGACCCTATCCAGCGGCTCGGCGGTGAATGCGTAAGACCGTTGATCTAAACGTCTACTTACGGGAGGGCAGGCCCGGCCCCGTGCGCTGCCACTCGACCTGGCCCTCGCCCTCGACCCGGGAACGGCCCTCGACGTCGTCCCACTCGTGCAGCATCTGCTTCAGCTGAGCCACCGCCTCGGGTCGGTGCGCAGCGACCGCGGTCGCCAGCTCGATCGCCGCCTCCTCGGTGCTCGCCGCCGGGGCGACGCGGTTGACCAGGCCCAGGCGCAGCGCCTCGTCAGCGCCGACCGTGCGCGAGCTGAAGAGCAGGTACTTGGCGGCGGCGAGGCCACAGAGCGTGACCAGGCGCGCCGGGCCGACCGGGACGCCGAGCGCCGCGCCCGGAAAGCGCATGCGCAGGTTGGCGCCGCCGACCCGCATGTCGCAGGCGACCGCGACCTCGGCGCCACCGCCGACGACGTCGCCGTGGCAGGCCGCGACGGTCGGCTTAGGAAAGCCCGCGATCGCGTCGTAGAGGTCGGCGAAGAGCTGCATGCGGCGGACCTTGCCATCGTCGTCGAGCTGCTCCTTGACGTCGGCACCGGCTGAGAGGCCCATCTGGTCGGAGGAGCTGATGACGAGCACCCTCACCGCCTCGTCGCTGCGCGCGACGGCGAGGTGCTCGAGCATCTCGACCAGCATCTGCGTGTCGATCGCGTTGCGGGCCTCGGCGCGCTCGAGGCGCAGCACGGCGACGCCCTGCTGGTCGACCTCGTAGCTGGTGCGTTCAGTGCTCATCGTCGCCGGAATCTATTTGCTCGACCAGCCGCTCGGTCTCGTCAGCCGCGCGGCCGACCAGCGCCTCGACCTGCTCGCGCGACTCACGGAAGCGGCCCAGCACGTAGGCGGAGACGATCTCGGGGTCGGTCGAGTCGGGGCGGCCGACGCCGGCCCGCACACGCCAGAACTCAGGGCTTCCCAAGCCCTGCTTGAGGCTCTTCAGCCCGTTGTGGCCGGCCAGGCCGCCGCCGAGCCGGCTCTGGACCTCACCGAAGGGAAGGTCGATCTCGTCGTGGAGGACGACGACGCGGTCGAGCGGCGCCTTCAGCGAGCCGCGCGCCGGTCCGGCCGAGTCGCCGGAGGCGTTCATGTAGGTCTGCGGCAGCAGGATCGCCACCCGCGGCCCACCCGGGCGGATTCGGCCTTCGGCGATCAGCCCGCCGAACTTCTTCTTCGCCCGCGGCAGGTCCCAGCGGCGCGAGAGCTCGGCCCCGATCTCGAAGCCGAGGTTGTGGCGGCTGCCGGCGTGCTCGCTGCCAGGGTTGCCGAGACCGACTACGAGGATGCGGTCGCCCTGCTCGACCTCGCCGCGATCGGAGCGGCGACGGAAGATCGACATGGCGCGGGGTGGCTACTCCCCGCCGGAGTCGCCCGAATCGCCGCCGTCGCCCGAATCGCCGCCGTCCTCGACAGCGGGGGCCTCGCCCTCCTCGCCGACCAGCTCGGCCTCCTCCTCGACGGCGGGCTCGGGCTCTTCCTCGACGCGCGGCGGCGAGAGGGTGGCGATCGTGATCTCGTCGAGGTCGTCGGCGACGAAGGTGACGCCCTCGGGCGGGGTGAGCGTGGACAGCTGGACGGTGTCGTTGATCTGCATCTCGGAGACGTCGGCGACCAGCCGCTCGGGAATCTCCGTGGGCAGCGCTTCGACCGTGATCTCGCGGGTGACGTGCTCGAGCACGCCGCCCTCTTTGACGCCGGGCGCGGTCTCGGCGCCCTCGAGCTCGATCGCGACCTCGGCCTGGATCGCCTCGTCGAGCTTCACTTCCTGCAAGTCGATGTGCTGGAGGTTGCCGCGCACCGGGTGCAGCTGCTGCTCCTTGACCACGACCGGAACCGCTTTCGACCCCTCCAGCTCGAGGTCGAAGAGCGCCTGGCCCCCAGCGAGCACAGCGCGGATCTCGCGTTCACCCGCCTGGAAGGCTTGGGCCTCAGAGCCCCCGGCATAGACGACGCCGGGAACCAGCCCGCCGCCGCGCAGACGGCGGGCGCTGCGCGAGCCGAAATCGGTGCGCGGAGCTGCTTTCAGCTTTTCACGGGTGCGAGCCATCGGACGGGAGAGAGTACAACTTCAGCCATGGCAGACGATTCGAAGATCCCCAAAGGGCGAATTCGCCGCTCGGCGAAGCTGGGCTCGATCGTCGGCGTGCAGGGCGCCCGCTACGCCGGCACCAAGGCGACCAACGTCGCCCGCTCCGAGGAGGGCAGCAAAGAGAAGCTCGAGCAGCGCCACCTCGAAACGGCGATGAAGATGGTCGGCGCGCTCGGCCAGATGAAAGGCGCCGCGATGAAGCTCGGGCAGTTCGCCTCCTTCATCGACACCGAGTTCATCCCCGACGAGTACCGCGAGATCTACCAGGAGCAGCTGAGCAAGCTGCGCACCTCGGCGCCGCCGATGCCCTGGGAGAAAGTCGAGAAGGTGCTGCTCGAGGAGTACGACGACGAGCCCGTCTCCGAGCTCTTCGCCGAGTTCGAGACCGAGGCCTTCGCCGCCGCCTCGATCGGCCAGGTGCACCGGGCCGAGCTGCTCGACGGCCGCCAGGTCGCGGTCAAGATCCAGTACCCCGGCATCGCCGAGGCGCTCGACGCCGACCTGCGCAACGCGGGAACCATCGTGCGGCTGGCGCGCGCCCTCGCGCCAGGCCTCGACGCGAAGGCGATCGCGCACGAGATCCGCGAGCGGGTGATGGAGGAGCTCGACTACGAGTACGAGGCGCAGAACCAGCGCTCCTTCTCACGCGCCTACCGCGACCACCCCTTCGTCTACGTGCCGGAAGTGATCACCCGCCTCTCCCGCCGGCGCGTCCTCGTCACCGAGTTCGTCGAGGGCGTCGACTTCGAGGCGGTCAAGGAGCTGCCCGACGAGGAGCGCAGCCGCTTTGGCGAGATCGTCTTCCGCGGCAACCTCGGCTCGATGTTCAACCTGCAGCACTTCAACGCCGACCCCCACCCCGGCAACTACCTGCTGATGGCGGACGGGCGCGTCGCCTTCCTCGACTTCGGTATGACCAAGAAGCTCGACCGCGAGCAAATCGTGCTCGAGCAGCGCGCCTTCGACGCCGCCTCGCGCGACGACCCCGAGGCCTTCCGCCAAGCCCTGCACGACCTCGGCTTCATCAAGAAGCCGTCGAAGCTCGACGCCGAGCGGCTGCTAGAGCACATGGGCGCGGTCGGCGGCTGGTACATCGAGGACCGCGAGATCGAAATCACGCCGAAACGGGTGATGAAGATCATCGAGTCGACCAACGACCCGCGCTCGGAGTACTACGACCTGATGCGGCGCGAGTCGATCCCCGCCGACGAGCTGATGGGGCGGCGGATGGAAATCGGCGTCGTCGCCGTGCTTGGCCAGCTGGGCGCCAAGCGCAACTGGCACCGGATCATGCGCGAGTGGGTCTACGCAGACCCGCCTGCAACCGAGCTTGGCGAGCAGGAGTGGGAGTACTTCGAGGGAAGAGGCGTGAAGCGGCTACCCGGTTTGGCCGAAATTCACTGAACCAGGCGATCGAGCCGGCGGAGGAGGAACGATGAAGAAGATCAAACGCGGATGGGCGCTGAGCAAGAAAAGCTGGGGACTCCTGAACGAGCACCGGGCGCTGATTCGCTTCCCGCTCTACGGCGCCGTGGCGACGATCCCGCTCGCCTTCGTCTTCCTCGGCCCCGGCCTCTACTTCCTCGACGACGGCACCCTCCCCGGCGCGATCCCGCTGCTGGTGATCGGCCTCTACGTGCTCAGCGTCGTCGGCACCTTCTTCGCCGTCGGCCTCGCGGCCGCCGCCGACATGATCTTCCGTGGCGAAGAGGCGACCGTCGGCGACGGGCTCGCGATCGCGCGCAGCCGCTTCAGCCAGATCTGCGGCTGGGCCGCGCTCTCGACCGCGATCGGCGTGTTCATGGGCGTGCTGGAAAACCAGGGCGGCATCGCCGGGACGATTGCAGCGCGCTTCGTCGGCATGGCCTGGTCGCTCGTCACCTTCATCGCCGTTCCCGTGATCGCGATCGAGGGCACCGGCGCGTTCGCGACGCTGAAACGCTCTGGCGGGCTCTTCCGCGAACGCTGGGGGCAGCAGATCACCGGCAACCTCGCGATCGGCGGCGCCGTCTTCCTGCTCGGCATGCTGCCAAGCGCGATCCTGGTCGCGATCGGCATCGCGATCTGGGTCTCCGCCAGCTTCGTCGGCGCCCTGCTCGTCGTCCTCGGCGTGATCGGCTTCGTCGTCTCGATGCTGATCAGCAACGCGCTCAGCGGCATCTTCGGCGTCGCGCTCTACCGCTACGCGCTCGACGGCGAGGCGAAGGGCGGCTTCACCGCCGAGGAGCTGGAGTCAGCAGTCCGCGCCAAAGGCGGCGGCCGCAACGCGCCGCCGACGGCGACCCCAGGCACCGTCTAAATCGACGCTTCCGACTTTGACCCCACCCTGGTGTGGTCAAATCCGGCTGCGATGGCTGAGCTCGAAGTCCGAAATCTGACCAAGCGCTTCGGCAAGACCGTCGCCGTCGACGACCTCTCGTTCTCGGTCGAGGCCGGCCGGGTGACCGGCTTCCTCGGCCCCAACGGGGCGGGCAAGACGACGACGATGCGGGCCCTGCTCGGCCTGGTGCGGCCGAGCGAGGGCGAGGCGCTGGTCGAGGGACAGCGGCCGGTGGCGATGAAGGAGCCCCTGCGCACGGTCGGCGCGGCGCTCGAGGCGACCGCCTTCCACCCCAGCCGCAGTGGCCGCAACCACCTGGGTGTGCTCGCCGCCTCTGCCGGAATCCCGCGCTCGCGGGTCGAGGAGGTGCTGGAGATGGTCGAGCTGAGCGGCGCCGCCAACCGCCGCGTCAAGGGCTACTCGCTCGGCATGCGGCAGCGACTGGCTTTGGCTGCGGCCCTGCTCGGCGACCCGCGGATCCTGATCCTCGACGAGCCCGCCAACGGGCTCGACCCGCAGGGGATGCGTTGGCTGCGCGATCTACTGCGTGACCAGGCGGCGGCCGGGCGCACGGTGCTCGTCTCCAGCCACCTGCTCTCCGAGGTCGCCCAGACCGCCGAGCAGCTGGTCGTGATCCGCAACGGGCGTCTCGTCGCCGAGGCCTCGCTCGACGAGTTCACGACCGGCCCGGCGAGCCAGATGCGGGTGCGCGCGTCCGATCCCGAGAGGCTTGCTACGGCGCTCCAGGGCAAGGGCGCGGGCATAGACCGCGATGGCGACGGCGCGCTGTTGGTGCGCGACCTGAATGGCGAGGAGATCGGCGATCTGGCGCTCGCCAGCGGCGTGGCTATCTACGAGCTGGCGCCCCTGCACTCCAGCCTCGAGGAGCGCTTCCTCGAGGTGACCGGCGAGGAGCCAGTCGGGTGAGGCTGGTGCGCTCCGAGCTGCTGAAGCTGCGCACCGTCCGCACGACCTGGACGATGCTCGGCATCGGCCTGCTCGCCGAGGCGCTCTTCGCTGGGCTCTACGTCGGCCTCGTCTCGCTCGACGACGTCGGCCCGATCGACGAAGTCCTGACCGGGACCGGCCTCCTAATGCTGATGCTGCTCGTCCTCGGCGTGCTCGCGATCACGACCGAGTTCCGCCACGGCACCGCCAGCACGACCTTCCTCGCGGAGCCGCGCCGCTACCCGGTGATGGCAGCGAAGCTCGCCGCAGTGCTGCTCATGGGCGTCGTCGCCGGCCTCGCCTACGTCGTCGTCAACGGCGGCCTGGCACTGCCGCTCTTCGAGTCCCGCGAAGGGTCATTGCCCGCGAGCGGCGACATCGTCTCGGTCTACGCCGGCGTCGTCGCCTCCTTCGCCCTCCTCGGCACCTTCGGGCTCGGCGTCGGCGCGATCGTCCGCAACCAGGTCGGCGCGATCATCGCCGCCTTCGCCTTCTTCTTCGTCCTCTCGAGCTTGCCGGAACTGCTTCCCGGCGACATCGGCGATTACTTCCCCGCGCAGGCAGTCGGCTCCCTGCACGGCCTGCCCGAAGAAGGCCTCAGCCAGGTGATGGGCGGACTCGTACTGGCCGGCTGGTCCCTTGGCCTCGTCCTCGTCGGCACGCTGCTGATCCGGCACCGCGACCTCAACGAGTAGCGCCGCCACCTGGGAGGGGTCAGCGGCCCAGACGGGCGAAGAGACGGGGGTCGTTGGAGCAGATGCCGTCGACCCCGGCGGCGACTAGCTTCTCCATGCGCGGCAGATCGTCGACCGTCCAGGCGATCAGCTCGACCCCGGCGAGCTTGGCGATGCGGGCGAGGCGCGGGCTGACAAGCGGGTGGTAGACCCACATTGCCTCGACGCCCAGCTTCGGCAGTTCGCGCGCGGCGAGACCCGGCAGCCGCTGGCGCAGCCAAACCAGGGCGCCTAGCATCGGCGCCTTCGCCCAGCGCTTCGAGCCCCAGTCCTTGGTCACTTTGGGATAGGTCCAGCCACGCCGCAATCCAGGCTCCAGCTCGCGCACCCGAGCCAGGGTGGAGAGCTCCATGGTCGAGATCATCGCCCGCTCGAGCAAGCCGCTATCGCGAACCGCAGCGACGATCTCCTCCTCGCGGCCGGGCAGCTTGATGTCGAGGTCGATCTCGACCCCGTCGAGGGGCGGCTGCGCGAACGCGGCAAGCGCCTGCTCGAGGGTCAGCGGCTGGCGCCGCTCGGCGTCGTGCCAGTCGTGGGCCACGATGAGCGACGTGCGCTCGGCGGCGTCGATGCGGGGATGCCCGTCGAGGGTCCAGAGCACGTCGATCTCGATCGTGTCGACGCCGGCCTCGACCGCGGCGGCGAAGCTCTCCAGCGTGTTGCCGGGGGTGATCAGGTCGGCGCCCTTGTGGCCGACCAGGCGCAGCCCGCTTGAGCCCAGGGCAGCCAGGGCGCTAGAACAGCTGGTTCTCGCCGGCGAAGATCTCGGAGACCGAGTCGTCGGTGAAGATGCGGCGGATCGAGTCGGCGAAGGTGCCGGCGGTCGAAAGCACGGTGATGTTGTCGGGGGCGCCGGGGCGCAACGGGATCGTGTCGGTGACGACGATGCGCTCGATCTGCGAGGCGGCGAGCCGCTCGTAGGCGGGGCCGGAGAAGACGCCGTGGGTGGCGCAGGCGATCACTCGCGCGGCACCCTCGTCGAGCACGGTCTGGGCAGCGGCGCAGAGCGTGCCCGCGGTGTCGATCATGTCGTCGACCAGGACCGCGGTCTTGCCCTTGACGTCGCCGACGACGTAGCCGATCTCGGCCACCTGCTGGGCCGGGCGCTCCTTCTCCATCACCGCCCAGTGGGTGCCGATGCGGCGGGCGAAGTTGCGCGCCGTCTTGACCCGGCCGGCGTCGGGAGAGACGATCACCAGCTCGTCGCTCAGTTCCTGGTCGGCGAACCACTGGGTCAGCATCGGCATCGCCGTCATGTGGTCGACCGGGACGTGGAAGAAGCCCTGAACCTGCCCGGCGTGCAGATCCATGGTGAGAACCCGGTCGACGCCGACGCCCTCCAGGCACTTGGCCATGATCCGGGCCGAGATCGGCTCGCGCGGCGAGGACTTCTTGTCCTGGCGGGCATAGCCGTACCAGGGCAGGACGGCGATGATGCGGTGGGCGGAGGCGCCCTGGGCAGCGTCGATCATCGTCAGCAGCTCGACGATGGCGTCGTTGGGCGTCATTCCGCTCTGCTCGTTGGCGCAGGTCGACTGGACGAGGAAGACGTCGGCGCCGCGGATCGACTCTTCGTAGCGGCAGTAGACCTCGCCGTTGGCGAAGGTCTTCAGCGTCACCTGTCCGAGGTCGAGCTCGAGCTTGCCGGCGACCTTGGCGGCCAGCTCCATCGAGCTGCGGCCGCCGAACACCATCATCCGCTTCGAGTAGTCGTGCGGGATGGCGGTGGGCGCCTCGCTGGCCGCCACCTCGGGACTGTGCTCGATCGTGCTCAAGAATCCTCCTCACGGGCCTCCGCGGCCTTGCCCGCCGCGTAGCCCTCGATGTTCCTCTGATCGTTCTCGCTCACCGCAAGCGCCCCCTCGGGGACGTCCACCTTGACCACCGCTCCAGCGCCAGTGTAGGCGGCGTCCCCGACTTCTACCGGGGCGATCAGCATCGTGTCAACGCCGATCCGCACGTCCTTGCCGATCGTCGTGCGGTGCTTGCGGAAACCGTCGTAGTTGGCGGTGATCGTGCCGGCGCCCAGATTGCTGCCTGGGCCGATGTCCGCGTCGCCGACGTAGGCGAGGTGCGGGACCTTGGCGCCGGCGCCGATCCGCGAGTTCTTGATCTCGACGAAGGTGCCCGCCTTGGCGCCCTGCTCGAGCTGGGCGCCGGGGCGCAGATAGGCGAAGGGCCCGACGCTGCAGTCGTCGAGCACGTCGCACTCGACCAGGTAAGAGTGCGGCACGGCGACGCCCTCGCCGAGCTTGCTGTCGATCAGCGTGGTCAGCGGGCCGACGACCGAGCTCGCGCCGACAGCGGTGGCGCCGCGCAGGCTGGTGCCGGGCTCGATCCGGGCGTCGGCGGCGATCTCCACACCGGCGTCGACCCAGGTGCTGCCGGGGTCGACGACGGTGACGCCGGCGAGCATGTGCGCCTCGAGGATGCGGCGGCGCGCCTCGGTCTCTGCCGCGGCCAGCTCGACCCTGTTGTTTACCCCCATCGTCACGGCGAAATCGTCAGCGAGGTGGCCGGCAACGGAATGGCCGGTGTCGCGCAGTGCCGCGAAGACGTCGGTCAGGTAGTACTCGCCTTGCGCGTTGTCGTTGGACAGCCCTGCCAGGGCGACGGCGAGCGGACCAGCGTCGAACGCGTAGGTCCCGGCATTGATCTCGCGGATCGCCAACTCCTCAGGGCTAGCGTCGCCGTCGGCTTTCGCCTCGACCACCCGCTGGACCTCCCCATCGGCGTCGCGCACGACGCGACCGTAGGACCCCGGATCGTCGAGCTCGATCGTCATCATCGTCGCCGCGGCGCCCGAGGTGGCGTGGGCATCGAGAAAACCAGAGACGATCTTGGCGGAGATCAGCGGATGGTCGCCGGAGAGGACGAGCACCGTCTCGGCCTCCTCGATCAGTGGCAGCGCGGCGCGCACGGCGCCGCCGGTGCCGTCCGGCTGCGGCTGCACGACCGTCTCGACCCCGTCGGGCAGGCCGGCAGAGATGTCGATTCCAGGCGAGACGATCGCGGCGACCTGGCCAGCCCCAGCCTCGCGTGCAGCGAGAATCGGCCAAGCGACCAGCGGCCGCCCGCAGACGGGATGAAGCATCTTCGGCATAGCCGAGCGCATGCGGGTGCCTGCGCCGGCCGCCATGACCAGGACCAGAGGGGAACTCACCTTTGGATCGTAATGCGGTTGGGGGGAGGATGGGGCATCCCTCCGCTTGCTGGGTTTTCGCCACCAGCGCAGGTATCTCTCGTCAACCCGCCAAGCGAAAACAGGACGCCGCGCACTCCGGGATACCCCATCCTCCCCACCCCAACGCCCAAGGTGAACAAGCTCACCTAGAAAGCGGGCGACCGCGCCTCCGCAGTTCAGCTCAAGCGAAGTCGGCTGCCTACTCCCGCCGCTCTTGTCCTCGGCTTCTCGTCAAACGGCGAGCTGATGAAGGGATGACGTGGGGTGCCCCTGGAGTGCGCGGCGTCCGTTTTTCGCACCGCCAGCTCGGCGAGAGCTGGCGGGCGACCGGCGAAAAACCCAGCAAGCGGAAGGGGCACCCCGCGGCATCCCCTACACCGGCTTAGGAGCGAGCTAAGTCTCTGCCGACTAGCGCAACTGAGACGAGGGTCCAGCCGGCGAAGATCAGGTCTATGCCCACCAGAAGGCCGATCGCCCAGTCGGCGCTGCTGGGGAACTCGACCAGGACGAGGATGCCGATCAGGAGGCCGGCGAAGCCGCTTAGGCCGACCAGGCCGGCGCCCTGTTGACCACGGGCAGCGAAGGCAACGCCGATGCGGGTGATGCCCATGAAGAGGAAGTAGATGCCGAGCACCAGAGTCAGGGTCAGCGTGCCGTTGTGGGGCTCGACGATCAGCCAGAGGCCGACGATCACCGTGAGGAAGGCCCAGAGCAACCGCAGCACGACCGAGCCAACGGTCTGCGCGGCAAAGGCGCCGGCAACGAGGAAGGCGCCGGCGATGACCAGGATCCAGCCGATGAAGATCGCCGTCCCGACCGAGGCGACGGCGGGGACGAGGATCGCGATGCAGCCGATCACGATCGCCAGCACTCCTACGGCCATCAGGGTCTTCCAGGTGCGCTGCAGCCCCGCACGCACATCCGGGTCCAGCGCTGCTCCACTCATCTCCATGCAACGACCCTAGGCTCAGGCCCGGACGAAATCAACAACATCTGTCGTGTTGATGACCCTATGGGGTCCAAAAGGCATCAGATGTAGGGATTGCGAGTTCCGGGGGAAGGACTCGAACCCTCGCTTCCTGGACCAAAACCAGACGTGCTAGCCGACTACACCACCCCGGATCGGCCCTCGACCTTAGCGCCCGCTAGCCGACCGGCTCGCGCTCAGGCGGGAGCTTGCCGCCGCGGTCGGTGCCGGCGATCAGTTCGTCGGGGGACTTCTGCTCGGGGATGAAGCCCGACTTCATGCCGAAGTAGACGGCCTGGGGATGGTGAGCGACGATCGCCACGGTCGACTGCTCGGGCATCACGGCGAAGCCGTCGGAGAGGGTCATGCCGATCTGCTCCAGGTCGAGCAGGCGCCAGACCTTCTCGTGCTCGGACTGGTCCGGGCAGGCCGGGTAGCCCCACGAGTAGCGGCGGCCCTGGTCGAGCTCGATGCCAAGCTCGCGCCGCACCCGCGCGTGCAGCCACTCGGCCAGGCCCTCGGCCGACTGCACGCCGAGGCCGTGGACGAAGAGCTGCTCGGCGAACTCGCCTTCCTCCTCGAGCCGCTCGATCAGCTCGGTCACCTCGGGGCCGACGGTGACCCCCTGCAGGGCAACCACGTCGCGTTCGCCGGAATCCAGCGGCCGGTAGAAGTCCGCCAGGCAGATCCGGTCGTGCTTGGGCTGGCGCGGGAAGACGAGCCGCTCGAGCTCGCGCTCGTGGTTCTCGGGGTCGAAGACGATCAGCTCGTTGCCCTCCGAGTTGCAGGGGAAGTAACCGAGCCGGGCCCGCGGATGGAGGTAGTCCTGCTCGCGCCACATCCGCTCCAGGCGCGGCGCGAAGCCCTCCTCCTCCCCGTTGCCCTCGACCAGCTCGCGCCAGGCCTCGCCCTTGACGCCTTTGCCGCCCCAGTGCAGCTTGAAGAGCACGTGGCGGTCGAGGTAGGGGTAGACCTCGTCGAAATCGATCTCGACCTCGCGCACGCCTCCGTAGGGCGGCGTGGGAATCGGGGTGTCGGTGGCGGTGGCGGAGCGCACGCTGGCGTCGCTCGTCGGCGGCGAGTCGTCGACGACCACCGGCTTCTCGCGCAGCTGCTTCGCCTCGGCGTGGATCCGCTCGGTCAGCGCCGCGCGCGCCTCGGAGTCGATCAGCGCGTCCATCGTGTCGAGCCCCTGGAAGGCGTCCTTGCAGTAGAAGACGCCGGGCTCGTAGACGTCGTCTGACTCTTTGCCGTGCGGGTAGAGCGTGCGGCGGCCGAAGTCGCGGTTGATCGCGGCGCCGCCGATCAGCACCGGGAACTCGAGACCGCGCTGGTGCAGCTCCTGCACGCAGATCGGCATCTGCTTCGAAGTCGAGACGAGCAGGGCGGAGAGGCCGATCGCGTCGGCCTCGTTCTCGACCGCAGCCTCGATGATCGTCTCGACCGGGACCTGCTTGCCGAGGTCGACCACGGTGTAGCCGTTGTTGGTGAGGATCGTGTTGACCAGCGACTTGCCGATGTCGTGGACGTCACCGAACACGGTCGCGATCACGACCTTGCCCTTGGTGTGGCCGTCGATCCGGTCGAGGTAGTTCTCCAGCTGCGCCACGGCACGCTTCATCACTTCGGCCGACTGCAGGACGAAGGGCAGGATCAGTTCGCCGGCGCCGAATTTGTCGCCGACCTCCTTCATCGCCGGCAGCAGCACCTGGTTAAGCGTCGGGACGGCGCCGATTTTCTCGTTCGAGCGGTCGATCCACTCCTCCACGCCGTCCTTCTTGCGGCGCAGGATGTGCCAGTGCAGGGCCTCCTCGGGCTCCATCCCCTCAGTCGGGTCGTCCGCCTCCTCCGTGGCCTCCTCGCCCTTCGACTCGAAGTGGGCGATGAAGCGCTCGAGCGCGTCCTCGCGCCGGTTGAAGACGAGGTCGTCGGTCAGCTCACGCTCCTCGTCGGAGATCTCCGCGTAGGGGGTGATGTGGTTCGGGTTGACCATCGCCAGGTCGAGCCCGGCCTCGACGCAGTGGTGCAGGAAGACTGAGTTGAGCACCGCGCGCGCCGGCTGCCCGACGCCGAAGGAGACGTTGGAGACGCCGAGCGAGGTCTTGACGCCCGGACTCTCGGCCTTGATCCGCCGGATCCCCTCGATCGTCTCGACCGCGGAGGGCTTCCACTCGTCGTCGCCGGTGGTGAGGGTGAAGGTGAGCGCGTCGAAGATCAGCACCTCGGGGTCGAGACCGTGCTTCTCGCAGACCAGATCGCGGATGCGCTTGGCGATCTCGACCTTGCGCTCGGCCGTCTTCGCCATCCCGACCTCGTCGATCGTCAGCGCGATCAGCGCCGCCCCGTGGGCCTTTGCCAATGGCGCGACGATGTTGGCCTTGTCCTCCCCGGCCTCGAGGTTGATCGAGTTGACGATCGCCCTTCCGGGGATCTTTTCCAGCGCAGCCGCAATGACATCCGGCTCGGTCGAGTCGACCTGGATCGGCGCCGGCTGGGTCAGCGAGACCCGCTCGGCCACGGCGACCATCTGCTCGTCCTCGTCGGCGCGCTCGGTCAGCGCGACGCAGAGGTCGAGCACGTGGGCACCGCCTTCGACCTGGTCTTCGGCGACCTGGACGAGGCCGTCGTAATCGTCGGCGAGCAGCAGTTCCTTCGCTTTTTTCGAGCCCTGCGAGTTGACGCGCTCGCCGACCAGGGTCGGGCGCGGCTCCTGCACGAGCAGGGTCGAGGTCATCATCGAGGAGACCTGCGGCGGCCCTGGCGCAGGTCGCTCACCCGGCACGCGGCCATCGACCCGCTCGCGGATCGCTGCGATGTGCTCGGGGGTCGTGCCGCAGCAGCCACCGACGATCCCCACCCCGTAGCGCTCGACGAACTCGCCCAGCGTCGCCGCCAGCGGCTCGGGCTGTTCGGGGAAGATCGTCTCGCCGTCGGGCCCCTGCAGGGGCAGGCCGGCGTTGGGGATGCAGTGGACGGGCAGCGGGCTGTTCTCGCCCAGGAAGCGGATCGCCTCGCGCATGTCCTCGGGCCCAGTCGAGCAGTTGAGCCCGATCACGTCGACCTCGAGCGCCGCCAGCGTCGTCAGCACCGCCTGGATGTCGGTGCCGAGCAGCATCTTGCCGCCCTGCGGCAGCAGCGAGACGCTGGTCTGGATCGGCAGCCTGCGGCCGGCCTCGGCGAAGGCCTCGCGGGCGCCGAAGATCGACGCCTTGACCTCAAGGATGTCCTGCGCGGTCTCGATGATGATCAGGTCGGCGCCGCCCTCGACCAGGCCCTTCGCCTGCTCGGCGAAGACGTCGACCAGCTTGCGGAAGGAGATGTCGCCCAGGGTCGGGTCATCGGAAGCGGGCAAGAAGCCGGTCGGCCCGATCGAGCCGGCGACGAAGCGATCCTCGCCCGCCGCCTTGCGGGCGATCTGCGCCGCCTTCAGGTTGACCTCGTGCGTGTGCTCACCCAGCCCCCACTCCTCGAGCTTCAGCCGCGAGCCCTGGAAGCTGTCGGTCTCGACGACCTCGGCGCCGGCCTCGAGCATCGAGGCGTGGACCCCCTCGATCACGTCGGGGCGGTTGAGAACCAATGCCTCGTGACATTTGCCGAGCAGGCCGCCGTAGTCCTCCTGGGTCAGGTCGAACTGCTCC
Organism: Solirubrobacterales bacterium; assembly: GCA_040508545.1. Taxonomy (GTDB): domain Bacteria; phylum Actinomycetota; class Thermoleophilia; order Solirubrobacterales; family 70-9; genus VRUE01. Next base: position 26,279 of record JBEVMR010000004.1, on the reverse strand, counting down.
AGGGTCGCGCCCATGCCGCCGTCGAAGACGACGACGCGCTCCTTGGTCGCGGCTATGTAGTCACGCTCAGCCATGGTCAGAAGAGGTTAGATGGTCCGCCGCGGCGCGCGGATAGTGTGGAATCCAGGCAATGATCGATTCCCACACGCACCTCTTCCTCTGCGAGCGGCCCGAGGCCGAGCTGGTCGCCGATGCCCTCGCAGCGGGCGTCAACCGAATGCTCAACGTCGGCCTCGGCGGCCCGGAGAACATCGCCGCAATCGGCGCCGCCGAACGGTACGAGCAGGTCTTCGCCAGCGTCGGCCGTCACCCGACCGAGGCGAGCGGATTCGACGACGCCGAAGCGGAGCGGATCGCCGAGCTCGCCGCGCACGAGAAGGTGCGGGCGATCGGCGAGACCGGGATTGACTACTACCGCGACCTGGCGAGCCCAGGGGACCAGCGGCGCGCCTTCGAGGCCCAGGTCGCGATCGCCCGCGATCAGGGCCTGCCGATCGTCATCCACGGCCGCGACAAAGACGGCGAGACCACCGCCATCGACGAGATCTTCGAGCTGCTCGACGCGCAGGCGGGCGAGACACCGGTGATCCTGCACTGCTTCTCCGCCCCCTGGCGGGCAGCCGACGCGGCCGAGCGCGGCTGGTACTGCTCCTTCGCCGGCCACACCACCTATCCGGCCTCCGAGGGCTTGCGGGACGCGGCCGCGCAGCTGCCGGACGAGCTGCTCCTGGTCGAGACCGACGCCCCCTACCTGGCGCCGCAGACCGTGCGCGGCAAGCCGAACGAGCCCGCCTACGTCGTTGACACGGCCCGCGCCCTCGCCGCCCAGCGCGGCATCTCCTACGAGGAGCTGGAGGGCATCGTCGAGGCCAACGCCCGCGCTCTCTTCGGCTGGTAGAGCCGGCCATCGTGGTCAAGCTCGGGCAGAACTTCCTCGCCGACACGAACCTGCTGGAGGCGATCGTGCGGGACGCGGAGCTCTCGCCCGACGACGTCGTGCTCGAGGTCGGCGCCGGCGAAGGGCCATTGACCGAGCGCCTCGCCGAGGTCGCCGCCCGCGTCCACGCGGTCGAGCTCGACCGCGACTTGGAGCCGGCCCTGGCCTCGATCGCCGCGCTCGCCAACGTCGAGCTGCACTGGGGCGACGCGCTCAAGCTCGACCTGGCCGAGCTGGATCCGGCCCCGACCGCGGTCGTCTCCAACCTTCCCTACGCGATCGCGACGCCGCTGATCATCCGCACGATCGAGGAGCTGCCCTCGGTGCGGCGATGGACCGTGATGGTGCAGCGCGAGATCGCCGACCGCCTGCGCGCCGAAGCCGGCACTCGCGAGTACGGCGGGCCCAGCGTGCTCGTGCAGCTCGCCTGCGAAGTGAAGATGCTGCGCCCCGTCCACCCCTCGGTCTTCCGACCACCACCGCGGGTCGGCTCGGCGGTGATCGGCCTGCGCCGCACCGGGCCGGGGGCCGATGCGGACACCCGCGACCTCGTCCGCGCTGCCTTCGCCCATCGTCGTAAGACCCTGGCCCGCTCGCTCGAGCACGTCCGCCCCGGCTCGCTCACAGCGGTGCGCGCCGCCCTCGCCGAGCTTGGCTTGCCCGAGGATGCTCGCGCCGAGCAGCTCTCTCCGGGTGAGTTCCAAGCGCTCCGGGAGGAACTGTCCCAGTGAGAGAGCCCCCACCGGGACAGTTCCCAACGATGCGCATCCACACCCCCGCCAAGCTCAACCTCTGCCTCTACCTGGGCCCCCGCCGTGCCGACGGCCTGCACGAGCTCTGCTCGCTGTTCGAGCCGCTGGCGTTGGCCGACACGATCGAGGTCTCCGCTGCCGACCAGGATGAGGTCCTCTGCGCCGGCGTCGAGGGCGAGAACCTCGCCGCAAGGGCGCTGGCGGGGCTGCGACAGCAGGGCTGGGATGCGCCGCCGCTGCGGATCGAGATCGAGAAGAGGATTCCCGTGGCCGCCGGCCTCGGCGGCGGCAGCGCCGACGCCGCCGCCGTGCTGCGGCTCGCACGGGACCCGGCCAGCGGTGGCGCCGGTTTGACTCCCGACCTGACGGGCATCGCCGCTGGGCTGGGCGCGGACGTGCCATCGCAGCTGGATCCCACCTTCGCGCTGGTCGGTGGAGCCGGCGAGGATGTCGAGAGGCTGCCGGCGCCGGCGCCGCACGCAGTCGTCCTGCTGCCAAGCGGTGGCGGCCTCAGCACCGCGGCGGTCTTCGCCGAGGCCGACCGTCTCGGCCTCGGCCGCAGCGAAGAGGAGCTGGGCTCGCTGGCGAGCCGGCTGCGCGAAACGGCCGGCAGCGGAGGCTCGCCACTCGACTACGCCGAGCTGCTCGCCAACGATCTCGAGCCGGCGGCGCGTTCGCTGCGGCCCGACATCGGTGCGGCGCTCGACGCGCTGCGAGACGCCGGCGCCCCGCTCGCCCTGCTCACCGGCTCGGGCCCGACCGCCTTCGGGCTCTTCCCCGGCCTCGCGGAGGCGAAGTCGGCAGCGGCCGAAATCGACCGCGAGGACGCGATCGTCTGCGAGGCAGGCCGCGCCCCGTAAGACTGCCCCCAGTGAAACTCGAGCTCCCCAAGGATCGCCGCAAACGCCGCCTGCTGCTGGTCGTGATTGCCGCGGCGGTGGCCGCCGGCTACTACTTGATCAGCCGGGTCATCCCCCACGACGAACTCCAGAACCTGCTGGAAGACGTCTCCAACACCCTCGGCGCCTGGACCTACCTCCTGGTCGGCGTCTTCGCCTTCGCCGAGACCGGCGCCTTCGTCGGCCTCGTCGTCCCGGGCGAGACGACGATGCTCTTCGGCGGCGCCGTCGCCGGCCAGGGCGCGATCGACATCTACATCTTGATCGCGATCGCCTGGTTCGCCGCCTGGGCCGGTGACACGACCAGCTTCTTCATCGGCCGCCGTCTGGGTCGTGGCTTCGTACTGCGCAACGGACCGCGCTTCGGCATCAGCCGGGAGCGCTTCGAGTGGGTCGAGGACTACTTCTCGCGACACGGCGGCAAGACGATCTTCATCGGGCGCTGGATCGGCGTCGTCCGTGCCCTGGCGCCGTTCGTCGCCGGCAGCTCGGGGATGCGCTACGGCTCCTTCGTCCCCTACAGCATCCTCGGCACCGGGCTCTGGGCCAGCGCCCACATCCTGGTCGGCTACTTCTTCTCGCGCAGCATCGACAGCGCCGCCAAGTACGCCGGCCGCGGCGCCTTCGTGCTGGGGACGTTGATCGTCGTCACGGTCGGCTCGGTGATGCTCTACCGCCGCCTGCGCGTGCCGGGAAACCGGCGCGCAGCGGTGCGCTGGATGGAAGACCGACGGGCAACCCGTTGGCTGGTCGTCCTCGGCCGGCGCTTCCAGCCCCAACTGCGCTTCTTCTGGGCACGGGTCACCCCGGGCGGCACCTTCGGGCTCGAGTTCACCACGCTGATGGCGATCCTCGCGGTCGGCAGCTTCGTCCTCATCGGCTACACCTCGATCGTCAGCGGCGACGCCGGTCCCACCCCCGGCGACCAGACCGCGATCGACATCGTCGAAGGCCTCCGAACCGGCTGGCTGGTCGATATCGCCAAGGAAATCACGGCGCTGGGATCAGCGGCACTCGTCTTCTCCCTGGGGGCGATTTGCGCCGTGACTCTCGCGATCCGGCGGCGCTGGGCTGAGGTCGGCGTGCTCGTGGTCGGCCTGGTGATCGTCTACGCCGGCGTGCACGAGCTGAAGGACGCGGTCGACCGCCCCCGCCCCGCGGGCGGCCTCGTCGACGCCGAGGGCTCGTCCTTCCCCAGCGGCCACGCCGCCTACTCGACCTTCTACGTCTGGCTGGCGGTGACGATCGTGATGCGATTGCGCCCGGGGATGACCCGCGGGGCGCTGGTGATCACGAGCGGGATCGCCCTGACCGCGCTGGTCGGCCTCTCGCGGGTCTACCTCGACGTCCACTACATGAGCGACGTCAACGCGGGCTGGGCGCTGGGAGCCGCCGCCTTCTCGCTCTGCGCCGCGGTCGCGCTGGTCATCTCCACGGTGCGCCAGAATGACGGTCTAGATGGCTCACCTGCTGCCGCTGGCGATAGAGAAGATCGACGATGAGTACCTACTGTTCGGCGTCGCCGGGCTGATCAGCCTGGTCGCCTTCGTCACCCTGATCTTCGTCCCGGCGATCAGCTCCTTCGGGCGGATCTGGGAGAAGGCCGCGGCGGGATTCCTCTCTCTGATCGTTCTCGTTGCATTGGTCCTTACTGGCGTCGTCGTTGGCCTCGCGATCGTTTACTACTACCCCGACATCACCGAACTCATTGGTTGAGGGCCCATTCGGTAGGGCTTCCACTTAACTTTTTCCGAAGACAGCTGTCTGCTGTCCGTCTACGCCGCCGCGGAAAAAGTACAAGACGTTCCAGCCCTACCGAACGGGCCCATGACGAGATGCCCGCGATAATGGGGCGATGTCCACCAGATCGAAAGGACAGGAAAGCCCTGCAAAAGCTGCTGATCAGGGGACTCTTGACGCGTTAGCTGAGGCGGTCGAGTCGGGGGCTGGGCTGCCCGCTGTGGCACGTGCCGCCGCGCGGGTGCTTGATGCCAGCGTCGCCTTGATCGAGCGCTCCGGGGCGGTGCTTGCGGTGGCTGGGGCGTCGCCCGATCAGGAGGAGAAGCTCCTCGCCGGCGGCGAGCGGGTGACGACGGTCGAGCTGCGCGTGGCCGATAGCGCCGTCGGCGAGCTGCGTTACCGAGCAAAGGCCCCTCCCGACCCGGCGATCGCCCGCATGGTGACGACGCTCCTGGCGCTGGAGCTGGAGCGCTCGCGCGCTCCCGACTGGCAGAGCGAGGAGGTGGCCGGCGTCTTCGTCGGCGCGGTGCTGGCGCGCCAGGTGACCGACCGCGGCGACATCCTCGCCCGCGCCGCCGAGCTCGGCACCGACCTGGAGAAAGGCGCCGGGGCGATCGTCCTCCGCGCCGCGCCCCGAACCGCCCAGACGGGCGAGTGGCGTGCCCGCGTGCTGACGCTGGCGATGCGGACGCTGCGCTCGCTCGCGCCCGGCGCCCTCGCGGCCGTCGAGGAAGGCGAGGTCGCAACAGAGATCGTCGTGATCGTCCCGGCCGAGGACGAGCAGCGCCTGCAGCGCGCCGCCGCCGGCCTCTCGCGCGAGCTCGAGGACGCGCTGGCTGGCTTCCACCTGACGATCGGCGCCAGCCGCCGCGTCGCCGACCCAGTCGACCTCTACCGCGCTGGCAACGAGGCTCGCCTGGCGGTCAACGTCGGGGAAGCCGAGGAACGGCCGCTGCTTGCCTTCGAGGACACCGGCGCCTACCGCCTGCTGCTGCCGGCGATGAGCGAGGACCCCGGCGAGCTGCAGCGCTTCTTTTCCGAGACGATCGAGCCGCTGGCCGCCTACGACGACCAGTACGAGACCGAGCTGGTCGCCACGGTCGAGGCCTACCTCGCCAACGACGGCAACGTCGCCGCCACCGCCAAACAACTCTTCACCCACCGCCACACGATCCGCTACCGGCTCGAGCGCGTGCGCGAGCTCTGCGGCCACGACGTCTCCGCCACCGAGGGCCGCGAGAAGCTCGGCCTCGGGCTCAAGGCGATGCGGGTGCTCGGCATCGCCTCACCGCGGGGGCCGGCCCAGGAACCGGGGGCCGAAGGCGGGAAGGTGCCGCGCAGCTCCGAGGACTAGAGGCAGGCCGCTAGACGCCGATGCGTTCGCTGCTCTCGCGCTGCCGGCGCGGATGCGGCTCGAGGCGAACGGGAGACGCGGAAAGAGCCTGTACGCGGAGGTCGCTCCAGGTGAGGCCCTCGCGGACCAGGGCAGGCAGGCCGAGGGCGACGGCAGTAGCGATCTCTACCGCTTGCAGGATCACGCCGTAGGCGAGGGCGTCGGCGGTGCTTACCCCCCAGCCCGTGTGCAGGACGCTGATCACGGCGAGCTGGAAGACGCCGATGTTCGACGGCGTCGCCGGCACGACAGCGGTGACGTTGACCGCGAAGAGCACAGCTGCGGCAGCGCCGATGCCGCCGGGCAGCCCGAGGGCCGCCAGCAATGCCGCGCAGGCGGCCAGTTGGATCGCCCAAGCGCCGAGCTGGGCGGCGCCGGCGACGGCGCCGTGGCGCGGCTGCCGGAACACCGCAAGACCAGCCCGGACCTGCAGCAGGGCGCGGTGCATGGTGGCGCCGATGCGGGCGAAGCGCCCGTTGCCGTTGCGGCGCATCAGGGTCGGGGCGACCAGGACGACGACGAGCAGGGCGAGCGGAACGAGGCTGAAGAAGAAGAGCTTCTCGGTGCTGGAGTGGAAGAGATCGGTGCTGGAGACGATGATCGCGCCCAGCAGGGCTAGGGCAACGATGTTGAGCAGCGTCTGCGAGACCAGGGTCCCCAGCAGCACCGGGAAGGTCTCACGCATGCGCCCGATCCGCCGCGCCAGGGTCATCGCGCGGGCCGGCTCGCCGAGGCGGGCCGGCAGCGTCGCCGACATCAGCACGCCGATCATCGTCGCCGACGTGACGTCGCGGCGGCGGACCGGCCGGTTGGGCAGCGCTGCGCGCACGATCCCGTACCAGGAGGCGGCGCGGAAGAAGAGGGAGATGGCCATCAGGGCGCAGGCGACCAGGACCCAGGTGAGGTCGGAGCGGACGATGCTCGAGATCACGTTGTCGACGCCGATCTTCTGCGCCGCGATGGCGGTCAGGCCGACGCCGAGCACCCCGGCGACCCCGAGCCCCACACGGCGGGCGACGCGCCGCTTGCGGCTACCGCTCTGCGCCAAGGGCGGGTCAAGCGAGGGCAGGCGGCGCGGCGGGCTGGGCGGGCTGCCGTCGGCGGGTCGAACTCCGGCCCAGTGCGCGGCCCGGTCGAGCGCCCTCGCCGGGGCGGGCACCTCGATCGCGCGCTCGTAGACCTCGCTGACGCGATCGGCCACGCGGGGCCAGGCGTAGCGCTGCGCGCTCTGCCGTGCCGCCGCACCCATCGCGGCCAGGCGCTCGGGCTCGTGGTGGGCGCGCTGCAGCTCTTCGGCGAGGCGCTGGGGGTCGCCGGGAGGGACGAGCACCCCGTCGACGCCGTCTGTGACGACGTCGCTGTAGCCGGCGATGGCGGAGGCAATCGCCGGCGTGCCCGCGGCAAAGGCCTCGGTCAGGACCATGCCGAAGCTCTCACCCGAGAGCGAAGGCGCGCAGAGCATGTCCGCCTCGTGCAGCGAAGCCCAGAGGCTCTCGCCCGAGACTCGGCCACGCACGTCGATCCAGCGCAGCGTCTCGGGGTCGGCGAGGTAGCGGAGCACGTCCTCGCGCTCGGCGCCGATCACCGTGAGCCGGCTGGGCACGTGCTCGACCAGCGCTTCGAAGGCGGCCAGCAGCACCGGCAGGCCCTTGCGCTCCTCTGGCCGGCCGACGAAGACGAGGCGCAGCTCGTCGCCGGCAGGCTTCGGTCCCTGCGGCGCGGCAGTGACGTCGACGCCGTTCGGCACGATCTCGTAGCTGCCGCCGAACCAGCGGCGCCCGGTCCAGGCCGCCGCCTCGGAGACGGCAATCCGCGCCGAGAGCCGGTTGAAGACCCTGCGCGCGCCCAGCGCCGAGGCGATGTGGTTGGGGATCGCCTTGGTCGAGTAGGAGTGGAAGGTGCCGACGGCCGGCGCGCGAGTGCCGAGCGCCGCGTTCCAACCGACGAGAGGGACGACCGGCTCGTGGATGTGGACTATGTCGTAGCGGCCCTGGCGCAGCTCACGGCGCGGAGCGATGACGCCACCTGCTGGGAAAGGGGCGAGATTGGACACGGCGCCGTTGGCCCCAAACCCCGCCGTGCGGCCCATCGGCACCAGGTAGTCGGGAATCTCTCGCAACTCGGGGGGCGCGCGATGCAGCGCCCGGCTGATCCGGTCGGGAGGATCGACGGGGGCGAGCACACGGACGTGATGGCCGCGGCCGAGAAACTCCTCGGCGAGCGCCTCGACGTGCCGGTTTACGCCGCCCTGATAGCTCCAGGAATATGGCGAGACAAGGGCGATTCGCACTCAGACAAGCCTAGAGGATGCGCCGGGCCGCATCCGTAGGCTCACTTTCGGCCCAGGCGTAGGCGGCTAGGGCCAGCAGATAGACGCTGCCGATCTCGAGCAGGAGGGCGCCGGAATCGTTGGCCAGCGTGCCGACCAGGGTCGCCGCAAGTGCACCCAGCAGGGCGGCCCGCATAGCCGGCACGGGCCGTAGCCAGGCCTCGAGGCGGTCGCGGCGCAGCCACGCGATCACCGCGGCCGCAATCACCACGGGAAGGCCGGGAAGGAGAAGCGGGCGGCCAAAGCTTTCCCCCATCTCTCGCAGCCGGTGACCAACGACCCCGAGCACGTCGCCACCGCTGTCGGCATCGAGGACCGTGCTGGTGAGGTGAGCGTTGGCACCGCTGAGCAGATCGGCGGCGGCGAGTAACGCCAGCGCCGGGATCGGCAGCGCAAACGCGAGCAGAGCGAGATCGCGGCGGTCGGCGAGCAGCGCAGCCGCGACCGCGGCGCCCAACGGCAGGGCGATCGCCGCGCCGACGTCGGCGCCGTAGCGGCCGTAGGCGAAGACGAAGGCAAAGACGGCCGCGACCACGAGGAAAACCACCGGCCCCCGAGCCTCCAGTCCTCGCTGTGAACTTTTTACGCGCTCTGGCACGTAAAAAGTCGACAGCGCCGCGCCGGTGCCGATCAGGACGAGGACCGTCAGGCAGGCCTCGAGCTCGTTGCCGATCCCGTAGTAGCGGTGCCCGGCGGCGGGGTTGGGCCCGACAAGCGAGAGCTGCGTCAGCGGCGAGCCGGTGATCAGGTCGACGGAATAGGCGAGCGTCGTCGTCGCACAGGCGACAGCCACCGCCCTGTAGCCGCCGAGCACCGCGAGCGTGACGGCGGCGAGCGCCGGCGAGCCGAGCATCAGCAGCAGCCGTTCGATTCCGACGCTGGGCTCCAGCGCCGCGCCCAGCAGGCAGAGCAGCGGCAGATAGATAAGCGAGAGCGCCAGCAGCCGGGCCGCGGCTCGCCCGGCGCGTTCGCGATCGATCGCCATCGCCAGCCCGAAAGCCGCCAGCCAGACCAGCAGCGTCACGCCGACAACCGGCGCGCGGCGATCGGCGACATCCCAGAGCCGGTCGCCCGGAGCCGCGTCGCGCACGACCGAGAGCGGGTCTCCCTGGAAGCCGGCGCCGGCGGCATGCAGCGCGAGCAGCAAGGTGATCGCCCCTGCGACCACGGCCACCGGCGCTATCGTGACCGCGATGGCCGACCGCACGTTCGCCAAGTTCACTTTCTTCAAGATCGACCCCGAGTGGCGCCGCCGCGACGCCGAGTTGCGCGCGGCCGACAAGCAGGAGTTCCTCGCGGCTTGTGAGGACTTCGCCCTCGACCGCTCTCTGCGCGCCTACTCAACCATAGGCACGCGCGGCGACGTCGACCTCCTCGTCCTCTCCCAGAGCCCCAACCTCGACGATCTGCACACCTTCCACGTCGTGCTCGGGCAGAGCGGTCTCGCCAAGTGGGCGGAGACGCCGCACTCCTTCCTCTCGATGACCAAACGCTCGCCCTACTCCGACGAGAACGCGCGGCCGGAGATCTGCGTCTCCGAGCGCAAGTACCTCTTCCTCTACCCAATGGTCAAGCAGCGCCGCTGGTACGGGCTGCCGGCGGAGGAGCGCGGGCGGATCATGAAAAGCCACATCGAGGTCGGCCGCCGCTACCCGGAGATCGCGATCAACACCTCCTACTCGTTCGGCCTCGACGACCAGGAGTTCGTCGTCGCCTTCGAGGGCGACGACCCGGGGATGTTCCTCGACCTCGTGCAGGAGTTGCGACCGACCGAGTCGAGCGCCTACACCGAGCGCGAGACGCCGATCTTCACCTGCGTCGCGATGTCGGTGCGCAAAGCGCTCGACGCGCTCGACGGTAAATCTTCAGCGGTACCGGTATATGACCGATAATCGCCTGAGTGACCGTTGAGACGCTCAGCTACGCAATCGACGACCAAGACCGCCTGATCAGGGTCGACGACGGCTACTACCGCTTCGCTGCGGAGAACGGCTGGGAGGGGGTCGGCGACAGCCTCGGGCGCTCGCTCTGGGACTTCGTCGCCGGCCATGACGTGCAGAAGCTGCAGCGGCTGCTGCTGCGGCGGGTGCGCGAAGGCGCGCGTGACGTCGAGCTCCCCTTCCGCTGCGACGGCCCCGACGTGACCCGCGAGATGGACATCCGCATAGCCGCCGACACGACCGGCCGGGTGGTCCTCTTCTCGGCCAGGCTGCGCGCCGAGGAGGAGCGGGAGGAGCCGCAACCGCTGCTCGATCCCGACGCCCCGCGCGCCGAAAGCGACTTCCTGCCGATGTGCGCCTGGTGTGATCGCTTCCTGGTCGACGGCGAGTGGGTCGAGGTCGAGGAGGCGGCCAAGCGTCTCGGGCTCTTCCAGCGCTCGCGGCTACCGACACTCGACCACGGCATCTGCCCCCAGTGCAGCGGCCAGCTGATGGCGGCGTAGGCATCCGCCTGGCGCCGTTCCCTATCCTTCCCGGCTCGCGAAAGCACGCAGTGAGCAGCGCATCGACCACACTCGTCCGGAAGAGGAAATGACCCAGATCGGAACCGAAGAGAACCCCGTCCGCGTCGCGATCGTCGGCGCCGGCCCCTCCGGCTTCTACGCCGCCGAGCACATCCTCAAGGATGCGGACACGCACGCCCAAGTTGACCTCTTCGACCGCCTCCCCACCCCCTTCGGCCTGGTTCGCGGCGGCGTCGCGCCAGACCATCCCAAGATCAAGTCGGTGACCCGGGTCTACGAAAAAACCGCGGCGCGCGAGGGCTTCCGCTTCTTCGGCAACGTCAAGGTCGGCCACGACATCGAGGTCGAGGACCTCGAGCGGCTCTACCACGCGATCGTCTTCACGGTCGGCTGCGAGACCGACCGCCAGCTCGGCATCCCCGGCGAGGACCTGCCCGGCAGCCACGCCGCCACCGCCTTCGTCGGCTGGTACAACGCCCACCCGGACTACTGCGAGGAAGAGTTCGACCTCTCCAGCGAGCGCGCGGTGGTGATCGGCAACGGCAACGTCGCGATGGACGTCGCGCGGATGCTCGCCCTGACCGACCACGAGCTGCGCCAGACCGACACCGCCGACCACGCGATCGAGCTGCTCGACCGCAAGCAGATCCGCGAGATCGTCGTGCTCGGCCGCCGCGGCCCAGTGCAGGCGGCCTTCACCAACCCCGAGATCAAGGAGCTCGGGGAGATGGAGGACGCCGACGTGATCGTCGACCCGGCCGAGGTCGAGCTCGACGAGGCCAGTACCGCCTACCTCGAGTCCGACGAGGCCGACAAGACGACCCGGGTCAACGTCGAGACGCTGCGCGAGTTCTCCCAGCGCACGCCCGAGGGCAAGAAGCAGCGGATCGTCCTGCGCTTCCTCACCTCGCCGATCGAGATCAAGGGCAACGGCAAGGTCGAATCGATCGTCGTCGGCCGCAACGAGCTGGTCGAGGAAGGCGGCAGCCTGCGGGCCAAGGACAGCGGCGAGCGCGAAGAGCTCGAGTGCGGCCTTGTCCTGCGCTCGGTCGGCTACACCGGCATCCCGATCGAGGGCGTCCCCTTCGACGAGAAGCGCGGCCTGATCCTCAACGAGGGCGGCCGCGTGCTCGACTCCCACGACTCCGGCCACAAGGTCGGCCACTACACCGCGGGCTGGATCAAGCGCGGCCCCTCCGGCGTGATCGGGACCAACAAGAAAGACGCGCTGGAGACGGTCCAGCACCTGCTCGCCGACGTCGGCTCGCAGACCCTGCTCAGCCCGACCAATCCGGAGCCCGCCGCGGTCGAGGAGCTGCTCGCCGAGCGCGGCGTGCGCTTCGTCAGCTTCGAGGATTGGCAGGCGATCGACCAAGCCGAGGTCGGTCGCGGCGAGCCGCATGGCCGCCCCCGGGTCAAGTTCGTCCGCGTCGAGGAGATGCTCGAGACGCTGGGCCAGAAGGTCTCCGGCTGAGCGTCGTGGTCGACCTCGCCGAGCTGAAATCGATGATCGAGGCGTCGCTGCCCGGCGCGGAGGTCGCGGTGGAGGACGAAGACGGAGGCGGCCAGCACCTGCGCGCAACCGTCAAGGCGCCGCAGTTCGCGGGCCTTTCGCGGATCGATCAGCATCGGCTGGTCAAGGCCGCGGTCAAGGAGCGCTTCGAGGACGGGCAGATCCACGCCCTCTCGATCAAGACCGACGTCGCGGGATAGCTAGTCTGTGGCCATGGCCGATCCGCAGCTGAAGGAGAAAGTCGAGGAGCTGATCGCCGCCAACCCGGTGCTGCTCTTCATGAAAGGGACGCCGGAGATGCCGCGCTGCGGCTTCTCGATGCGCGTGGTCCAGGTGCTCGACACGATGGACGTCGAGTACGGCGCCGTCGACGTCCTCCCCGCACTGCAGCCGCTGCGCGAGGTGACGACCGAGATCTCCGACTGGCAGACCTTCCCCCAGCTCTACGTCAACGGCGAGCTGCTCGGCGGCGCCGACATCGTCGAGGAGATGCTCGCCTCCGGCGAGCTGGCCGAGGCACTAGGGGTGGAGCAGCCGGCCGAGGCACCGCAGGCCCCCGCGCCAGCGCAGTCACCGCCGCTGCAAATCGAATAGCCAGCCGTCGGCTGGCCAAGCAGATCAAGGACGCAGGGAGCGTGGCGTGCTCTGCACGCGAGCGACCGAGGACGCCGAGATGCGCCGGTCAGACGGCGGCTGCGGCGTCCTCTTTCACTTGGAAAGAGGAACCGCAACCACAGGCAGCAACGACGTTGGGGTTATTGACCTGAAAGCCCGCCCCTTGCAAGCCTTCTACGTAGTCGACCTCCGAACCGAAGACGAACTGCATGCTGACCTTGTCGACGACGACGGCGACGCCGTCGACCTCGAAGACGTGGTCCTCCTCCTTGGCGCGATCGAAGGCGAGCGCGTACTGGAAGCCGGAGCAGCCGCCGCCGCGGACCGCGACGCGCAGCGCCTGGTCCTCGGCATCCGCCTGTCCGCCCAGCAGCTCGCCGATCTTCTCGGCCGCCTTGCCGGTGAGAGTGATCGCCTCTTGTGGGCTGTCGGTGGTCGCCTCAGTCACTTCATTAAGTGTAGCGGCAGGTCTGCGAGAATCGGCTTCCTTGACCCCGACCGCTCCCACCGCCGTCGTCTGCGACAGCACGGCCTACCTTCCCCTCGACCTCCTCGCCCAACGCGATATCAAGGTGGTCAGCCTCTACGTCTCGATCGACGGCGAGCAGCAGCGCGAGATGGAGGTTGACGACTACAGCGGCTTCTTCGAGCGCCTGCGTGCCTCCGAGGGGGGCGCGACGACCTCCCAGCCATCGGTCGGCGACTTCATCGCCGTCTACGAGCCGCTGCTCGAGGCCGGGCGCGAAATCGTCTCGGTCCACATCTCGGCTGGGATCTCCGGCACCTGCGAGGCCGCCAACCAAGCCCGCCAGCGCCTGATCGACGAGGGCAAGGGCGGTGAGCGAATCACGGTCTTCGACTCGCGCTCGGCCGCGGGCGGGATGGGCCTCTGCGCGCTCGGCGCTGCGGCGGCGGCCGCGTCCGGCAGCGATGCCGAGGCGACTCTCGCCCGCGCCGAGCAGACCCGCGAGGAGCTGAAGATGTGGTTCGCGATCGACACCCTCGAGTACCTGCGGCGCGGTGGCCGGATCGGCGGCGCCAGCGCCTTCATCGGCTCGGCGCTGAAGATCAAGCCGATCCTGACGCTGGAGGAGGAGATCACCCCGGTGGAGCGGGTCCGCACCCGCGCCCGCTCGATCGAGCGGCTGCGCGACTACGCCCGCGAGCGCCACGAGTCCGGCCTCGACGCCTGGGTCGTCCAGTACATCCAGGACGACGAGACTGCGGCCGCCCTGGTCGACGACGGCCGCGAGATCTTCGGCTGCGAGCCGGCCTTCGTCTCCGAGATCGGCGCCGTCCTCGGCGCCCACGTCGGCCCCGGCCTGCTGGGGATCGGCTCGGTCTCGAAGGCCGTTTTGAGCTAGCGCCTGCGGCGGAGCATCATCAGCCCGCCCAGGGCAAAGCCCGCCACTGCGGCGCCGACGATCAGCTGGCTGCGGTGCTCGCTCACCTGGCGGCGCCAGTCGGTCAGCTCGGCGACCTTGCCGCGCAGCGCTTCGACCGAGCGGCCAAGGTCCTGGCGCTGCAGGTCGATGTCGCGGCGGATCTCGGCCGGCGAGCGGCCTGGCGTTCCGGCGCTCATTTCGGCGCCTCCACCGGGGGCGCAGCCTCAGGTTGCCCTTCCAGGGTCGACCTGATCTGCTTCGCCTCTTCGATCGCCTGCTCCGGCACCGGCGGGGCGCCGGCCTGCAGCGACCGGTAGGCGAAGAGGCCCGCGGCAGCCGCGACCAAGAGGAAGAGCGCCGCCTCGACGAAGTAGCCCGGCCAGACGTTGCCGTCGAAGAGCTCTTCGGCCAGCAGCCAGGCAACACCGTGCATGATCAGGATCAGGGCGAGGAAGGCAAAGGTGCCAGCGGCGATGCCGACGACCGAGCCGCGCAGGAGCTTGGTGACTTTCTCCGAGACCTCAGCCTTGGCGAGCTCGATCTCCTCGCGCACCAGCGAGGAGGCCCGTTCGGAGACGTCGAAGACCAGCTCGGAGACCGAGCGCTGATCAGGGTCCGGCGGCGGAGGGGGAGTCTGAGTCGGGTCGGCGGCCACGGACGCGCTACTCCGGCGGATCCTCGTCGAAGAGCCGGCGGTAGAGGATTCCGGCGGCCCGGGTCGCGACGACGCTGGCCAGGGCGCCAACCCCGGCGAGCATGCCGCTCCAGACGAGTCGTTTGACGATGTCGTTGTCCATCGCCGCCGACCTTACCTATCGCGGCTCGAGACCGTCGCAGATCGTCGCGGTGACAAGAGTCTTTGCCTGCTCGAAGTCTGTGTCGGAGGCGGGAATCACGTCGAAGATCCAGCCCGAGAGCAGCTGCTCGATCGCACCGTAGAAGGACATCGAAGCGAAGGTCGGGTCGATGTCGCGACGGAAGGCGCCGGCCGCCTGCCCGTCGGCGACGATCTTGGCGATCGAGTCATAAGCGCGGCGAATCTCGGGCAGATGGGTGCGGCCGAAGGAGTTGGCGGCGCGGGTGACCTCGACGATGATCACCTTCATCAGCTCCGGGTCGTAGCGGTAGGAATCGACGATGAAGCCGGCGACCGCCTCTAGCTTGGCCCGCGGGCTCTCCGCGCTGCCGTCGGCCTCCTCGATCGCGGCAAGGAGCAGCGACCAGCGCTCGCTGAAGAGCTCGTTGAGGACCTCGTCCTTGGACTTGAAGTAGTGGTAGACGAGGCCGTAGGCCACCCCCGCCTCGTCGGCGATGTCGGCGACCCGGGTCGAGTGGAAGCCCTGGCGGGCAAAGACGCGAACCGCCGCGTCGAGGATCTGCCGGCGCTTGTCGACCGGCGGCGCTTTGGAGGCCATCAGGCGTGTGCCTCCAGCAGCTGCGGCCAGCGGTAGGCCTGGGGCCGGCGGTTGGCGAGCGAGGGCAGCTCGTCGCGAGTCCGCTCCTGGGCGGCGAGGTCGAGCTCGGCGGCGACGAAGCACTCTTCCTCCGGGGCTACGGCAAGCTCCACGCCCCAGGGGTCGACGATCGCCGAATGCCCGAAGGAGCTGTAGTGGGGCGGCGCCTCACCGAACTGGTTGGGAGCGATGACGAAGACTTGGTTCTCGATCGCGCGGGCGCGCAGCAGCACCTGCCAGTGATCGCGCCCGGTGGCGGCCGTGAAGGCCGAGGGCGCGGCGATCAGCTGGGCGCCCCGCACGGCGAGGATCCGGTACAGCTCGGGGAAGCGCAGGTCGTAACAGACGCTCAGGCCGAGCTCGAGGCCGTCGACCGGGGCCGAGACGATCTCCTCGCCGGGCTGCTCGTGCTCGGACTCGCGGTAGGCCACTCCACCGGCTTCGACGTCGAACATGTGGATCTTGCGGTAGGCGGCGAGATCATCGCCCTCAGGGCCGATCAGGACCGAGGTGTTGAAGGCCTTCTCCCCCTCCCCTCGCTCGGCGATGCTGCCGGCGAGCAGGTGGATGCCCAGCTCGCGCGCCCAGGAGCGGGCGGCGCTGAGGCTCGGGCCGGCGAGCGGCTCGGCGCCGGCTGCCATCTGCTCGCCTGCCGCGAGCAGATTCCACTTCTCCGGCAAGGCGACCAGCTCGGCGCCCTCGGCGGCCGCGGCGCGCACCAGGCGCTCGGCGGCGGCGAGGTTCCGCGCCTTGTCCCCGTTCGAGTTGAGCTGCACCGCCGCTACGCGCACTTCGATCCTCTCCATGCTGGCTGACTGACCAGTCAATCGGTTTCGGTCGGGCCAGTATAGGTGTGATCGGGGCGTACGATTCGGAATACGTGACCAGTGGGAACCGCATCGAGCCCGATGGTGAGCGTAAGCAGGTCACCGTCCTCTTCGCCGACGTCCAGGGGTCCATGGACCTGGCCGAGCAGCACGACCCCGAGCAGTGGCGGGAGATCATGCAGGGCTTCTTCTCGATCCTGGCCGAGGAGGTGCGCCGCTTCGAGGGCACCGTCGACAAATTCACCGGCGACGGGATCATGGCCGTCTTCGGCGCCCCCGTCGCCCACGAGGACCACGCCCGCCGCGCCTGCTTCGCGGCGCTGCGGATGCTCGACGACATCGCCGAGTACGCGGCCGAGCTGCGCCGCGTGCACGGCCTCAACTTCTCCGCGCGGATCGGGATCAACTCGGGTGAGGTCGTTGCCGGCGCGATCGTCGCCGGCGAGGAGGGCGGCTACACGGCGATCGGCCACACGGTCGGGCTCGCGCAGCGCATGGAGGCGCTGGCGGAGCCGGGCAAGGCCTACCTGACCGAGGCCACCGCCGAGCTGGCGCGCGGCTTTTTCGAGCTCGAGGATCTGGGTGAGTTCGAGATCAAGGGAGCGAGCAAGCCGGTCGGCGTCTTCGAGCTGGCCGGTGTAGGCGCGGCCCGCTCCCGCCTCGACCTCTCGCGCGAGCGCGGCTTCTCCCGCTTCGTCGGGCGCGACGAGGAGATGGCGATCCTGGCGGAGTCACTGGGGCGGGCGAAAAGCAGCGAAGGTGGCGTTGTCGGGATCGTCGCCGAGCCGGGCATCGGCAAGAGCCGCCTCTCCCACGAGTTCGCCGAACGCGCCCGCGACAGCGGCATCGAGGTCTTCGAGGCGCAAGCGCAGGCGCACGGAAGGGAGATCCCCTTCATGCCGGTGCTGCAGATGCTGCGCGCCTACTTCGGCATCGCCGACGGCGATCCCGAGCGGCTCGTGCGCGAGAAGGTCGCCGGCCGGGCGCTCCTGCTCGACCCCGACTTCACCGAGGACCTCCCCATCCTCTTCGACTTCCTCGGCGTCCCCGACCCCGACCGCCCGGCGCCGCAGCTCAGCGCCGAGGCGCGCCAGCGGGCGCTGAGGGCGATCGTCTGCCGCCTGGTGCGAGCGCCCAACCGCCGCGACCCGATCGTCACCGTGATCGAGGACCTGCACTGGATCGACGAGGGCAGCGCGGCCATGCTCGGCGACCTCTTCGGCGCGGTCGAGGACACGCAGACGCTGGTCGTCGTCAACTTCCGCCCCGAGTACACGCACAGCTGGAGCGGCCCACCGGGCTACCGCGAGATCTCGCTCGAGCCGCTCGGCCCCGGCGACACCCGTGAGCTGCTGCGCGACCTCGCGGGCGAGGACCCCTCGCTCGACGGGCTCGCCGAGCTGGTCCACGAGCGCACCGCCGGCAACCCCTTCTTCGTCGAGGAGATCGTGCGGGCGCTGGCCGAGGCCGGCAACCTCGAGGGAGAGCGGGGCTCCTACCGGCTGGCGCGCCCGGTCGAGGACGCCGGCGTGCCGGCCAGCGTGCAGACGGTGCTGGCGGCGCGGATCGACCGGCTGGGCCCCGAGGCGAAGCGGCTGCTGCAGGCGGCCTCGGTGGCCGGCAAGGAGGTCGGCGAGAGCACGCTCGGCTCGATCTCGGGCTTGGCCGACGCCGCTGAGCGCGAGGCGCCGCTGGACGAGTTGATCGCCGCCGGCTTCCTCTACGAAGCCGAGGTCTACCCCAGCCGCGTGCTCGCCTTCCGCCACCCGCTGACCAGGGAGGTGGCCTACGGCAGCCAGCTCGCCGAACAGCGGGCGGGCACCCATGCCGCGACGGCGCGGGCCATGGTCGAGCTCAACCCCGAGCGCCACGACGAGCTGGCGGCGTTGATCGCCCACCACATGGAGGAAGGCCGCGAGACGCTCGAAGCAGCCCGCTGGTCGGCCCGTGCCGCCTACTGGACGGGCACCAGCCGGCCGGCCGACGCGCTGCGCCTCTGGCGCCGGGTGACGGAGCTGACCGAAGAGCTCGAGGAGAACGAGGAGACGACGGCGCTCAGCGTGATGTCCCGGCTGCTGCAACTCGACTTCGCCTGGCGGCTGGGCATGGACGACGAGGAGGAAGCGCGCCTCGTGGCCGAGGCCGAGGAGATCGCGACTAGGACTGGCGACCTGCGCTCGCTGGCATTGCTGCGCATGGCGACCAGCGCGCGCCCCGGCCTGCCCCACGTCGCCGACACCTGGCTCGCCTCGGTCGCCGAGACCAATCGCCTCGCCGACGAATCCGGCGACCTGCACCTGCGGATCGCGATCCGAGCGGCCGGCTGCTACGCGTTCCTCTGCGCCGCCGACTTCGACGGCTTCGAACGGGCAATCGACGAGGTGCTAGAGCTGTGCGGCGACGACCGCGGCGCCGGCGCCGGGATCGTGATCGGCAGCCCGTACGCCTGGGCGGTGATGGCGAAGGGGCTAGCGCGGCGCGAGCGCGGGCAGCTCGACGAAGCCGAAGAGCTGTTCGAGCGGGCACTGCGGATCGCCACCGAGCAGGGCGATCCCGAGATCACCAGCTGGACCCGCAGCAACCAGTCGCTGATGATGACGATGCGGAGCGATCCCGGCGCCGGGGTGGCGCTGGCGCTGCGCAACTGCGAGCTGACCGAACGGCTCGGCGACGTCTTCTCGCGCAGCCTGGCGTTGTCCAACCTCGGCGGCTGCCAGCTCGCGGCCGGGGAAGCGGAGGCGGCGCTGGAGTCGGTCGAGGAAGCCGAGCGGGTCTACCGCGCCGCGATCGACGGCGGGGACGAGATGGAGGCATGGCGCGCCGGCCTGCGGGCCGAAGCGCTGACCGCAGTCGGCCGAGCCGAGGAGGCGATCTCGCTGGCTCGGTGGGCGAGCGACCTCGCCCGCGAGCGCGGCATGCTCTGGTCGTTGCCGCTGGCGCTGCGGGCGCTCGCTCTGGCCAGCGACGCGGCTGGCGCCGAGGGAGCACGGGAGGCACTCGACGAGGCGGCGGCCGTCGCGGAGCGGACCGGGGCGATGGTCAGCCTCGGGGAGATCGAAGAGGCACGCGGCTCGATCGGCGCCGGCGCTCGCTGAGCCGCTACATCCCGGTAAAGCGGGCGACCATCCAATCGACGAGGCGGTCGGGCAGGACGCAGGAGGCGAAGGCCTGGCCGCGGGCGTCTGCGCCGACGAGGTAGCGGACGCGGGGGCGGCGAGCGCTGAGCGCGTGCTCGACCCTGGCTGCGACCTTCTCGGGCGGGATCCCGCGTTCGCCGGTCTTCCGCGCCACCTCGCGATAGGCCTCGGCCGCCTCGCCATAGAGGTCGGCATGGCGGTCGCCGGCGCGAGCGGCGATCGCGTCGACTTCGGCGTCCCCCCGGTCCCAGATCGGCGTCGCGATCGAGCCCGGCTCGACCACCGAGACCGAGATCCCCCAGGGCCGCAACTCCTGGCGGAAGACGTCGCCGACTGCCTCGAGGCCGAACTTGGCGGCGTGGTAGGCGCCGAACATCGGGAAAGCCATCAGGCCGCCGATCGAGGTGATGAAGACGATGCGGCCGCGGGCGGTGCGGATCGCCGGCAACATCACCTGCGTCACCGCCACCTGGGCGGTCAGGTTGACCTCGATCTGGCGCTTGAAGTCATCGATCGGCAACGTCTCTAGCGGACCGGGGACGGCGATGCCGGCGTTGTTGACGAGCCCGTCGAGGCCGGCCTCCCCCGTCTCGGTGCCGATCTGCTCAGCCGCAGCAGCGATCTGCTCCGCGTCGGTGACGTCGAGCATCAGCGGTTCGAGGCGATCCGAGCCGGCCTCGCGCAGCGAGGCCGCGTCCTCCTCCTTGCGCACACCGGCGAAGACTCGCCAGCCGTGGCCGTCGAGGCGCAACGCGGTTGCCCGCCCGATGCCAGTGGAAGCGCCCGTGACCAATGCCGACTTCATCCCGCCCCGATATTGAAGCCTTTTGCCCCATATTGGGGAGACAAAGCTTCAATATGCGGTGGATGAAGGCCTTCGTCACCGGCGGATCGGGGTTCATCGGCGGCCGCTTGGTCGAGCGGCTGGTCGGCGAAGGGCGCTCCGTGCGGGCGCTGGCCCGCTCGGAGGCCGCTGCCCAGCGCGTCGCCGAACTCGGGGCCGAGCCAGTTCGCGGCGACATCGGCGATCGGGCATCGCTCGTCGCTGCGGTTGCCGGCACCGAGGTCGCCTTCCACCTCGCCGCCCACCTCGGCGAGTGGGGCGATTGGGCGGACTTCGAACGCGGCAACGTCGACGGCACGCTCAACGCGCTCGCCGCCTGCGCCGAGGCCGGCGTGCGACGCTTCGTCCACTGCGGGACCGAGGCGGCGCTGATGGCCGGCGAACCGCTGATCCACGTCGACGAGTCGGCGCCCTTGCGGCCGGATTCGCGAGCGCCCTACCCGGCGACCAAGGCGAGGGCGGAGCAGGCCGTGCGCGACGCGAACCGCGCGGGCTTCGAGACGGTCGCCGTGCGGCCGCGCTTCGTCTGGGGCAAGGACGACACCACTTTGCTGCCGGAGATGGTCGAGACGGTCGAAGCGGGCAAATGGGCCTGGATCGGGGGCGGCAGCAACGTCACCGACACGACCCACGTCGACAACGTCGTCGAGGGCCTGGTCCTGGCGGCGGAGAAGGGACGGGGCGGCGAGGCCTACTTCGTCACCGACGGCGAGCCGGTTGTCTTCCGCGAGTTCGTAACCGCGCTGCTGCAAACGCAGAGCGTCGAGCCTCCCGGCCGCAGCGTCCCCGCCTGGACGGCAGCGCCGATGGCACGCGTCGCCGAGACCATCTGGAAAGTCCTGCCGCTATCCAGCCCGCCGCCGATGACCACCTTTCGCTCCTGGCTGCTGACCCAGGAGTGCACGATCGACATCTCCAAGGCCCGCGCCGAGCTCGGCTACGCGCCGGTCGTAAGCCATGAGCTGGGCCTGGCCGAGTTGCGCGAATCTGCGCCTGGGCGGCGATAGGACGCGGGGCCCAACCCACGCGAGTCTTTTACTTGCCTTCCGGGGGTTCGACCGACTTCCCGCCGGCCGCAGTGCAGATTGCGTAAGCCGTGTAACTGCCGGCCGCGGATCTCACCCTCCAGCCGCTTGGCTGTTGGCCGTCGGCGGACAGCTCTCCCTCGGTGATCGGCGCCGAGATCTCGAGCGCGCCGCCCTTGCCGTCGGTCGCGCCGCCGCCGGAGATCGCCAGTGGCGCCTCCTTGGGGCAGCGCGCGTCCGCGATCTCGCCGCCTCCGCCCAGGGCGGTGACGACAACCACGCTGCCAAGTCCGCTTGGCCCCTGGGGGCCAGGTTCGCCGGGAGGTCCCGGTTCGCCTTGAGGGCCTGGGGCGCCTGGCAGTCCAGGCGGTCCCTGTGGCCCTTGCAACCCCGTCTCGCCCTGCGGCCCCGCGGACCCGCTCGGTCCCGACGGGCCTGGCAGGCCGATGGGCCCGCTTGGGCCCTGAGCCCCTGGGGAACCCGGCAAACCCGGTTCGCCCTGCGGTCCGATCTCGCCTTGGAGCCCAGGCAACCCGATCGGGCCGATCGGTCCCGGTGGTCCTTCCGCTCCAGCAGCGCCGGTTTGCCCAGGCAGTCCCGGGACGCCAGCCGGCCCCTGCAGACCCGGAGGGCCTTCTGGCCCCTGATCTCCATCAGCGCCGGAAGGACCCGGCGGGCCGACCGGCCCCGGATCTCCGCTGATGCCGGATGAGCCCTCAGCACCGATCGAACCGGGCGCACCAGGCGATCCGGCCGCCCCAGCCTCACCCGCAGCACCCTCGACCGCTCCGGACGCCCCGCCGGGACCAGCGAACCAGGTCAACTTCCGCTCTGAGGGGAGGCATCGCGCCGACTTGCGGACTAGGCGGATCGCCGCCTTGGCCCGGTGCGTGGTGCTGGCCTGCTTCTGCACGCAGGCGTAGATGACCTTCGCCTCGGCCGTGCCGACCTGCGCCGCCAAGCCAAGAACGAGAACTGCGAGAAGGCTCGATACCGAGCGCAACCCCAGCGTGGTGCTGCTTCTAGAAAAGGGCAAGACGAGATGTCTTCGTCCTCGACTGGCCTGAGCCTTTAGCTCGTCGACGAGTTCTGCCGCTGCGGCTAACGGCTGGCGCGGTGGCGCTCCAGCTCGGCGACGAGGAGCTTGGTGTGGAGGGCGGCAATCAGGTCCTGGAGGGGCTGGGAGCCGGACTCGAGCATCTCGACCACGCGCTCGGGCGGGACCTCGCCGGCGAGGCGGTCCATCACCATCTCGACCTCCTGGCTGACCAGCTCTTCGAGGGCCTTCTTGTAGCGCAGGGTGTCGTAGACGGTGAAGCCGATCTCCTCGTCGTAGCCGCCGGCGCGGAAGCGGCCGATCGCCTCGATGATCTTGATGTCAGAGGGTGAGTAGCCGCGGCTGTTGGGGCTGAGCACCTCGATCTGCTCGAGCCGGTCGAGCACGTCCTTGGGGACGCCGTAGCGCTCGCGCACCTCGGCCGCGCTCGTGCGGGTGCGCTCTCCCCCCAGGGCTCGCTCGAGGATCCGATCCTCGAGCTCGACCATCGCCCGGGCCCGCTCGGGATCCTCGTCGAGCACCGACTTGATCGCCTTCAGCGGCATGAAGCGCTCCTCCTGCAGCTGCTTGATCAACCTGATCCGGTCGACGAACTCGGGCGGGTAGTAGGCCATGTTGCGGCTCGTCTTCACCGGCTCCGGCAAGAGGCCCTCGCGCAGGTAGTGCTTGATCGTCGGCACCGGCACGCCGGAGGCCTCGGCCAGCTCGCCGATCTTGAGCAGGCCGCCCTCCGAGGTCGCGGTCTCGGGCCTCGCCGCCATCGCAGCTACGCCCTGAAGGTCGTCGCCGCATCGGCGCTGGGCCCGGCGGCGGCGCCGGACTCCACCATCGCCGCGATCGCCTCGGCCGAGTAGCCGGCCTCGCGCAGCACCTCGTCGGTGTGCTCGCCGAAGGCAGGCGCCGGTCGGGTCGGATCGCCCGGGGTCCGGCTCATCTTCACCGGCACGCCGAGCTGGCGCACCGTGCCAAGGCCCGGCTGCTCGATCGCGGTGACCATCTGGCGCGCCCGGACCAGCTCGGAGTCGAGCGCCTCGCCGACGTCGAGGACCGGCTCGATGCAGCAGTCGTGCTCGTCGTTGAAGGCAAGCCACTCGTCGCGGGTACGCGAGCGGAAGACCTCGGCGACCTTGCTCCAAGCGTCAGAGCCCGGCGCCTCGAACTGGACCTCGATCAGGTCAGGGCGGTCGACGCCGTTGCAGAAGGCGGCCCAGAACTTCGGCTCCAGGGCGCCGCAGGTGACCCAGCCGTCGGCGGCCTCGTAGGGGAAGTAGCAGAGCAGGCCGCCGGCGAGCTGCTGCTCGCCGCGCCGCGGCGCCTCGCCGTCGCAGAAGTAGCGGCCGGCGACGAGCGCCAGCCAGGAGAGTGCCCCGTCGGCCATCGAGACGTCGACCATCTGGCCCTCGCCGGAGCGGCGGCGCTCGTGCAGCGCCGCCATCACGCCGAAGGCGGCCATCAGGGCGCCGCCGCCCAGGTCGGCGATCTGGCCGCCCGACTGCACCGGCGGGCCGTCCTTGGCGCCGGTCAGGCCGAGCAGCCCGACCAGGCCGAGGTAGTTCATGTCGTGCCCGGCGCGCAGGGCGTAGGGGCCGTCCTGGCCGTAGCCGGTGATCGCGCAGAAGACGATCGCCGGGTTGGCCTCGCGCATGCGCTGGTAGCCAACCCCGAGCCGGTCGAGGACGCCGGGCCGGAAGCCGTCGAGGACCACGTCGTATTGCTCGACGAGGCGCAGCAGCGCCTCGCGGCCGGCATCGCTCTTGAGGTCGAGGCGGACCGAGCGCTTGCCGCGGTTCAGCGCCAGGTAGAGCGAGGAGCGGGTGCCCAGCTCCTGCTGGTCCTCGTCGCCGTAGTAGGGCGGCGCCCAGCGGATGTAGTCGCCCATCCCGGTGTCCTCGACCTTCAGCACCTCGGCGCCGAGGTCGGCCAGCAGCAGCGAGCAGAAGCCGCCGGGCAGGAGCCGGGTCAGGTCGAGGACCTTGACGTCGCTAAGCGGCAGATCGCTCACGCTTGGGAACCCCCAGCAGCTCGCGAGCCTCGGCGACACTGGCCGCGCGGCGGCCGACGTCCTCGGCCATCTGGCGCGCCTTGGCGATCAGTTCGCCGTTCGACTTGGTCATCTCGCCGTTCGGCAGATAGAGGTTGTCCTCGACTCCGGCGCGGAGGTGGCCGCCCAGGACCAGCGCGGCGCCGAGCAGCTTCCACTGGTCGCGCGAGATGCCGATCACCTGCCACTGGTTCTCGCCCTCGGCGCCACCGGGAATCTGGTCCGCCATGAAGCCGACGTTGCGGGGGGTCGGGCGGATGCCGCCGTTGACCCCCATCACCAGGGAGATCTGCAACGGCGCCCGCTCGAGCAGGCCCATGTCGATCAACGGATCGAGGTTGGCGACATGGCCGGCGTCGAAGCACTCATGCTCGGGCTTGATCCCGAGGTCGCGCATCGCCGTGAGGAACTCGATGATCGTGTCGAAGCTGTTCTCGAAGACGGCCTTGAAGACGAAGTCCTTGCGGCGTGAGCTGTACTTGGCGTAGTTCATCGAGCTCATGTTGAGCGCGGCCACGTCGGGCTTGCACTCGCGCAGGTACTCGATCCGCTTCTCGATCGGGATGCCGATCGCGCCGGTCGAGTAGTTGATGATCACGTCGCCCACCTCGGCCAAGATCGCCTCGGTGATCGCCTTGAAGTCCTCGACCTCATAAGAGGGCGTGCCGTCTGGCTTGCGCGCATGGATGTGGATCTGCGAGGCGCCCTCGTCGACCGCGCGCCGCGCCTCCGCCGCGTACTCCTCCGGCGTGTACGGGATCGCCGGGCACTGATCGCGGTTGGCGATCACGCCGCTGATGCTGCAGCTGATGACTACTGGATCACCGAACGAGCTCATACCGGCATCACCCCGTGCCGTTTCTTCGGCTTAGTCACGTGTTTGTTCTTCGCCATCCGCAGCGCCTTGACGATCGTCGGCCGCGTCTCGCGCGGGTCGATGATGTCGTCGATCACCGCGTTGCCGGCGGCGATGTAGGGGTCGATCTGCTCGCGCACCGCGTTCAGCATCGCCTCGCGGGTGGCGTCCGGATCGTCGGAGGCCTCGATCATCGAGCGGCCGATGATGTTGACCGCGCCCTCCGCTCCCATCACCGAGATCTCGGCGCCCGGCCAGGCGACGATCAGGTCGGGCTCGTAGGCCTTGCCGCACATCACGTAGTAGCCGGCGCCGTAGGCCTTGCGCAGGATCACCGTCACCTTCGGGACCGTGGCGCGCGAGACGGCGTAGAGCATCTTCGCCCCGTGGCGAATGATCCCCGCCTGCTCGACCTTGGTGCCCACCATGAAACCCGGCACGTCCATCAGAAACAGCAACGGGATGCCGTAGGCGTCGCAGAGGTTGACGAAGCGGGCCGCCTTGTCGGCCGAATCGTTCTCCAGGATGCCACCGAGGTGCTTGGGCTGGTTGGCCACTATGCCCACCGGCCGCCCGCCCATCCGGGCGAGGCACGTGATTATGGTTCGCGCCCAGCGCGGCTTGAGGTCGAACCACTCGCCGTCATCG
Organism: Solirubrobacterales bacterium; assembly: GCA_040508545.1. GTDB lineage: Bacteria > Actinomycetota > Thermoleophilia > Solirubrobacterales > 70-9 > VRUE01. The sequence continues at coordinate 363 of JBEVMR010000004.1, read as the reverse complement.
ACGATGCGCGCGATCACCTCGTACATGTCGTAGGGGCGGCGGGCGGACTCGGGGATGATGTCGAGCAGGTCGTCCGCGGCGCGGTCGACCGGGTCGGAGACCTCGCGCCGCGGCGGGGCCTCCTCGCAGCTCTGGCCGAAGAAGGAGAGGTAGTCGCGGATCGCCTGGATGCACTCCTCGTCCGAGCCCACCTCGAGGTCGCCCACGCCGGAGACCCGGGTGTGGATGCGCGAGCCGCCGAGCTCCTCCTGAGTCACGTCCTCCCCGGTCACCGCCTTCGTGAGGTACGGGCCCGCCAGCGCCATCGAGCCGCGGCCCTTGACCATCGGCACGAAGTCGGCCAGCCCGGGGATGTACGCGGTG
>JBEVMR010000099.1:0-4926 GCA_040508545.1 Solirubrobacterales bacterium | reverse complement strand
TGCTGGGTTTTTCGCCAGGATAATTTGGCTGCCGTCCGAGATTGCTGATGGGGCGAAAAAGAGGACGCCGCTGCGCGAGAGGGACACCCCGTCCCTCCCTTGACGGACGTGTTCTGTTCCCTAACCTGCGAGGGGTGAGGTGGGGAATCAGGTGTGCGCTCCTCTTCGGAGCTTTACTGCTGGCGCTGCCCAGCGGCGCTGCTGCGTTTGGGCCGCTGGGGGGCTTTGGGGCTTTTGGCACGGGGGCGGGGGAGCTCTTGGAGCCCCAACGGGGGTCGGTCTCGCCCGGGGGGTCGCTTTTCGTTGCCGAGCGCGGCAGCAACCGGATCTCGGTTTTCCTGGGGGGCGGGTCGTTCCTGCGTGCTTTCGGCAAAGGGGTCAATGCCGCTGGGTTTGGCGATCCCGACGTGTGCATAACCGCCTGCCAGGCGAGCGCTGACGGACAGAGCTCCGCTGGGGCGATGGCCAATCCCGAAGACGCCGCGGCGGCGCCCGATGGGCGGGTCTACGTCAGCGAGGGCGGGAACAACCGGGTCTCGGTCTTCTCCGCGGCGTCGGGGGATTTCCTCTTTGCCTTCGGCAAAGGCGTGAAACCGGGTGGCGGCAACCTCTGCGACGCCGCCACGGATTGCCAAGCCGCTGGAACCGGGGAAACCGATTCAGGCGCCCTCGACCGGCCCGCAGGGCTGACTGCCGACTCGGCCCGGGTCTACATCGGCGAGATCGAAAACAACCGGGTCTCGGTATTCGACCTCGACGGCGGCTTTCTGTTTGCCTTCGGCAAGGGGGTCAATGCGGAACCCGGCGCGCTCGATCCGGATGTCTGCACCACCCAGTGCCAGCAGGGTGAAAACAACATCGCCCCCGGCGTGATCAGCTCGCCCGAAGACCTCGCTGTCGGCCCGGAAGGGAACGTCTTCGTGGCTGACGGGGGCGACAACTACGTGGCGGTCTTCTCGGCCGCCGGCGAGTACATCGAGACCTTCGGCAACACCGGACCGGAAGCGCTCGTAGAACCGAGGGCGATCGCCTCCGACGAAGCCGGCTCCCTCTGGGTCGCCGACTCCGCCGCTGACGAGGTCAAACGCTTCAGCGCCACCGGCGCCTTCCTCAGCGGCTTCTCGGCTGCCTCCCAGCCGCTCGGCGTCGCGCCGGCCTGCGGCGGCAACCTCTTCGTCGTCTCCGAAGACATTGGGGACAGCTTCTCCCGGGTCGAGCGCTACGGCGAGCCCGGTACCCCGGTGCCGCCCTGTACGAAGGCGCCCGAATCGGTCTCCGTGAGCCTGATTCCCTTCACCTCCCCCTCCAACCGGATTCGCTTCAATCGGCTCAAGCTGAATCGCCGCAACGGCTCAGCGGTCCTGTTCGTGAGGGTCTTCGCCCCGGGCCGGGTGATCCTCAAAGGCCGGGGTGTCCGCCGTCTCCGGCGCACTGCTTCACGAGGAACGATCGTTCGCTTACCGGTTAAGCCAAAGGTGCGCCTGCGTCACTTCGTCAAGCGGCATGGCAAGGGGCGGATCCGCGTTGAGGTGACCTTTCAGCCCGTAGGTGGCACCCCCCGTACCCTCGAAAAAGTGATCGTGCTGCGGCGGAAACGCTAGGGACCAGGGTTAGCGGCCCGCGGGTCCTGTCGCGGCGGCCCTCCCCCATGTGCTCGGACTCGCTCCGCGAGCCCTCCGCTATGGGGGACCCCCGCCCCCGCGCCACCCGCGGGAGCTAAGGGGACTTCCGCACGATCACCGTGCGGCCGTCGTTGAGCTTGTAGACGGTGCCGATCGGTTGGCCCCTGCCCACAACGCGCTCTCCGGGCTTGAGCTGGATTTCCTTGACTTGCTGGTCTTTCTGCTTGACCACGGCGTCGGCTGGGCGGGTGGCTTTGTCCGCCGCTGATTTGGCGGTCAGGGCGTTCGTGAGGTCCAGGGAGGAGAGGGCGGCCAGCAGGAAGGCGACCGAGAGGACTATGCCCAGGTCGAAGAGGTTGACGAGGCCGTCGAGCGGGTCGCCGGCGCGGTCGTCGCGACTGCGGGCGCGAGCGGTGACCTTCACGGCGCCACCGCCCAGTGGCTGTGCTGGGCCGCCGGGATCCCGTTACCGCTCGGGGCCGTGAGGCTGGCGGCGATGTACTCGACGTCGGAGTAGTCCTGGGCGTAGAGGCGGTCGCGGATCAGCGAGATCGCGAAGGCGATCGCGCCGACGAGCAGGCCGACGACGGTTACGCCGAAGGCGATGCGGAGGTTCTCGGTCAGCGTTGCCACGTCGCCGTCGGCGAGGCCGGCGAGGGCGGGGGAGAGCGGGATCAGCGTTCCCATCAGGCCGAGGGCGGGCCCGAAGCGGACGAGGATGCGGCTGCGCTCGAGCCGGCGCAGCGAGCGGTAGTCGTACTCGGCGAGGTGCTTGGCGATCCGCGTTTCGGCGTCGGGCCGGCCGACCTGCTCGAGCACGCCGCCGAGCGCCTCCTCCATCGTCCGGTTGCGCGCGATCGGCAGCAGCGCCACCAGCGCCTCCTCGCGCTGGCCGGCGGCGAGCCGGCCCTGGCACTCGGCGATCGCGTTGTCGAGCGCCCAGATGCTGCGGCCGCGGCGGCGGCGCAGCTCCGCGAGCAACGCCCCGGCTTCGACGACGACGATCGCCAGCGCCGCCAGGGCGAGGATCAGGACCGGGACGCGCAGCGCCTCGGAGACGTCGAAGAGGATTTGCTCGACGGACACGGCGGCGGACCCTACAGCCGCCCCGGCAGGAGGTTGCCGATTCCGCGGACCTCGACCAAAGCCCCGAAGCCGAGCAGGCCGAGCGCGGTGAGGATGCCGATTGCGGCTCCGGGAACGCCGCCTCCACTCCCGTCGCCGTCGAGCCTGCCCGTGCGGGCGGCGACAGTCGGCTTTGCCTCCGGCGCAGCAGCAGTTGTGCTCAGCAGCTCACCGCTCACCGGCTCCCCGGCGAGTGGGCTGGGCTTGGCCTGCTGCCGCGAAGGCGGGCGTTGCTCGGCGGCGGCAGCCGGGATCGCCGGCGCCGAGCTCGGTGGGCCGGGGGTCGCCGACTCCGAGCCGGTGGCGGCGCCGTGGTCCGGGGCGGCGGCGTCCTCGTTCGTACCGCCGCCCTTGCGATTCGGCCCGGAGGGCGGCGGGCCGACCTGGATCGTGACCACGTCCGAGGCGCCGGCCTCGTCGCCCGGCGTCGTCACGCCGAGGACGACGTCATAGCTGCCCGGCTTGGCGAAGCTGTGGCTGGCGCCGGCGCCACTCGCCGAGTGGCCGTCGTCGAAGTACCAGGAGTAGGCGAGCTGCTCGCCCGAGCCGGCGCGATCGACGATCGCGCCGAACTCGATCGGCTTGCCCGGGCTGGTGCGCAGGGTCGACGCCTGTGCGCGGATCTGCAGCGGCTCGCCCTTGCGCAGAATCAGCGTGATTCCCTGCGGCGCCTCGAAGAAGTCGCCAGCGTTGAGGTCGTCCGGTCCCGAGCTCGGCCGCAGGAAGCCGGTTGCCTCGGCGGCCGCGTAGACCAGCGGCGGGCCGTCGGCGAAGGCGTCTGCGTCGAGCGCCTGGTGGCGGCTGAGCACCACGGCGCCGCCAGCAGGCCGCTGCGCTTCGAGATAGGAGAAGCCGAAGGGGTCGGCGCCGGCGGCCTCGAGGACCTTGGCCAGCGAGAAGCCGGTCAGCGCCTGGCTGCTCTCGCCACTGCTCGAGCGCAGCGCGTAGCTGCGGCCGACGAGATCCTCGCTGCCCGCGAGCGCAGCTAGCGAGAGCGTCTGCTCCGTCCCTCCCGGCGACACCACGGTGACCTGGGCGGCATCGGCGCCGGCGGCGCTCACCCAGGGGGAGCCGAGCAGCAGGGCGGCGACGGCCGCGGTCAGGAACCCGTTTGGAAGGAGACGCTGAGGCATCCGAAGCCGTCGTTGGGTGGCGGGTAGAAGCCGGCGAACACGTTCTGCCCGTCGGCGGTCAGGTTTCCGCGGAGCGGCGCCGGGAAGCCGAAGCTGGACGGCGAGCCTTCGCTTGGGGGGCCGGAGGTAGCCAGGTCGAGCAGCGGCGCGCGCCTGTCCGGATAGGGGGTTTCGCCGGCGCCGCGCAGGCGGAAGATCGCCCGCGAGTCATCGCCGTTGATCTCGATCTCGGGGTTGCGCGTCGCCAGGTCGATGCCGCGGCTCGGGTAGGTGAAGCGGATGCCGCCGCCGTAGTAGAGCGCGGCGGTGCCGCTCGCCGCGTCATACCAGCCGTTGGAGAAGGGGAAGGAGTAGGAGTAGACGAGCGTCGGGTTGGCTCCGGCCGGGCGGTCCGGGCACGGATGGTCGTTCTCCTGCATCGCCGGCTCGGCGGTGGCCCCGTCGAGCGCTTCCGGGGACGCTTCCGTGTTGACGTAGCGGATCCACGAGTCCCGCACGAACCAGGTGAGGGCGCCGCCGGTTACGTCGACGGCGCTGGCGGGTCGGGGGAGGAGCGGGGGTTCCTCGCCGAGCGGCCCCGATTTGGGGGTGATCACGTCGTCTCCGAGCGTGACCGTCGCGGCGCTGATCCTGATCCTGCCGAGCGACCCGCGGGGAATCCGGCTCCCGAGCCTCTTGCCGAGTGCCCTCGCCGCTCCCCGCCGCCAGATCAGCCTGGCGCCCTGCAGCTGCGCCAGCCCCTTGCTCGCGTCGGTGGTCAGGCCACCCGATGCTTTCAGGTCGAAGAGGACCCGGCGCTTGCCTCCGCTCAGCTTGCCGCTGAGCGTCGAGTCGGGGCCGAGCCCGGCCTGCAGCGCCGCCAGCCTCACGGCGCGGCGGGCTTTCCCTTCCCCCGCGAGGAAGCGCAGAGCGCCGTCGAAGGTGAGCTCGGCGGTCCCTGCGCCGATCGTCCCGCCCTCGATCTGCAGACGGGTCTGCCGCCCCGTCGTGTCGGCGCCGCGCACCCCCTCGACATCGACTCCTTGCTTGGCGAGCAACTGCGCCTT
>JBEVMR010000012.1:0-10426 GCA_040508545.1 Solirubrobacterales bacterium | reverse complement strand
AGCAGCTCCTGGTCGCGGGCGCACTCGATGAAGTTCTGGGGCATTGCCCACCTCCGCGCTCGGGGACAGGTCAATGCTCGAGGGCGCCCCGGACGTGAACTTGACTCACGCCCGGGGTTTGTGCGACAGCCTCTCCGGCGGGGCTTTTCTGTGTCAGGGCAATGTGTACACCCTCGCCGCGACCCTCGCCTTCGTCCTCGTTGCCCGTTGCTGCCCAATCAGCAGATGGTGAAATTGGATTGCCGCGCGGCGGGTCGACCGGAAAGTATGCTCGCGCAGTGCGACCTCTTCGGTATTCCATCAACGTCACTCTGGACGGATGCTGCGATCACCGTGCGATTTCACCGGACGAAGAGACCCATCGTCACGCGACGGAGATCCTCGCCCAGGCCGACGCTCTCCTCTTGGGCCGGGTGACCTACGAGCTGATGGAGTCGGCCTGGCGCCCGCCCGGGCAGATGGACGCAATGCCCGATTGGATGGCGCCCTTCGGCCGAACGATCGACGCAATGAAGAAGTACGTCGTGTCGAGCACCCTGGACCGGGTCGATTGGAATGCGGAGCTCGTGCGTGGAGATCTCGAGGAGGCAGTTCAGGAGCTGAAGCAGGAGCCGGGTAGCGGACTGGGTGTGGGAGGCGTACAGCTCCCGCTGGCTGGCCGAGCTAGGGCTGATCGATGAGTACGAGTTCGTCGTGCACCCCGTGGTGGTGGGCCATGGGCCGGCGCTGTTCGCGGGGCTTTCGAAGCGCCTCGACTTGAGGCTCGTGGGCCGGCAGGAGTTCGGCTCGGGCGCGGTGGCGATGCGGTACGAGCCTCGGGCTACCTAGAGGCCTGCCGGAATCGAATCGGCTTGCGGCATCCGGAGGTGGGTTCGCGGATCGTCCTCGCGTCCCGCCCCTGAGTCCGCCTTGAAGCTGGCGGCTGGGCTCGGGTCCCGCCGGTCGAGTTGTTCGGCAGCGGCCCCTAGGCTTTACCAATGAACGAGGAGGTGTCGGAGGCTCCCAAGCCCGCCGTGATCGAGATCAGGGGCAAAGTCCAGCAGCCGCCAAGGTCTGACGGTTACCGACCGATCACCGACCCGCAATGGGTCTGGGGGCAGATGCTCGGTGTGCCGAGCCGGGAGGCCTGGCGGACCTTTTGGTCGGCGGCTCGCCGACTCGACACCGGCCACCGCCAGATAGAACGAATCCGCGAAGCGATCGAGGATCTGCCGCCGCTCGGATCGCCGGCGGGGCGCCAAGCGGCGCATGAAGTGATCGGCGACGCCGAGTTGGCGATATGGGCGCTCGACAAGGCACTCGATATCGCCGTCGGCATTCAGGGCCGCTACCGGATCCCGGGCACCTTCCCGGCGATCATCAAGGAGAAGCGCCCTCTCGTCGCGGCGCTCCGCGATCACTGGTCGCATATCGACGAAAGGGCGCTCGGCAAGGTGATGGAAAGGGACGACCCGACGGCGGAGAACGCCTTTGAGTACGTCGCGATCATCAGCCGCCGCGAGTTCACCGACGGCACCGACTCGCTCGGAATCGACGAGGAGTCGACCGACCTCTGCATCGCCACCCGCGACTACTTGGTCCGGGCCTGGGGTGAGATCACCGCCGAGGCCCACAACAAGCGACAGGCGCAAGCCGGCTAACCGCGGAGAAGCTGCCGAAGCTCCCGGCCCTCTTCGACGTCCTCGCTGGGGTAGAAGGCGTCGAACATGTCGTCGTAGCTCGGCAGCGAGGCCGGTGCCGATGCCAGCGGCCGGCGCTCGCTGAGGACGTTCCAAGCGAAGCCCTCGCCGTCGGCGGCACGGCCGTAGGCGACCGCGCGGTGCTCTTTCGCGGCCGGGACGTCGCTGCCGAAGTAGGCGGTTTCGCCGGGCAGGACGAAGCCGAGGCCGTGATAGGCGAAGACGTCCTCGGTGACGAGTAGCAAGCCGACGTTCTGAGCGATCCCGCCGCCCGCGTTGTGGATCGAGAGGGTCATCGTTGGAGCGATTGGCCCGGACGTAGCGAATGCCGGCGAGAGAAGTAGCCGCGGTCTGGCCGCGTCGCGCTCGGCCTCTCGGGCGTCCTTCGCGGCGCGAGCGGCGACGACCACCGCGGCCCAGGAGGCGAGCGCGGCAACGGCGGCGATCCCGACGCCGATCACCTGCCAGGCCTCGGTCGAGACCGCGTAGAGGAACCCTGTCACGGCGGCGAGCCTAGCCGGGGATGAGCCCTAAGGGAGGGTGGGCCTCACCGCCACAGCTCGCGGCGCAGCAGCGCATTGCCGCGTTCGAGCTGCTCGATCGTGGCGCTGGCGACCGAGCGGGCCCGGGTGTCGCGATTGATGCGGGCCTGGACCTCCCGGTGCGATTTGCCGGTGCGACGGGCGACGTCGGCGACCAGGCGCCTGCGCTCGCCGCGCAGCCGCTCTCTGGTCGCGTAGGCCGACTCCCGCTCGGGTACGAGGTCCTCCGCCGCGGCTCCGGGCCTGGCGAGGGCGGTCGCCTTCTTCGCCCCCGACCCGGGGCCGTCGGTCGGGAAGAGCTGAAGCGTGGTCTCGCTCATGATCGCCTCGTCCAGCTCGGCGTCGCCCGAGCTCAGGGCGGCAAAGCCGTCACCCGGCTCGCGCCGCTCCGGCCCCGAGTCATCGGTCTCTTCGCTCTCCTCCTCGGCGTCCGGCATGAGGTCGAGCGCGTGACGGCGCTCCAGCTCGATCTCGCGGGCGAGTGCTTTCAGCCGCGCGTCGGCCGGCATCAGGAGGTAGCTCATCTGGAGGCGCGGCCCGGGGGTGGCCCGGATGAAGCGACCGACCACCTGGCGGAAGAAGAGCTCGGTCCGGGACGCCGTCGCATAGACGCCGACGCGCAGGCGGGGGATGTCGACGCCCTCCGAGACCATCAGGACCGAGACCAGCCAGCGTCGATCGGAGGAGGCGAAATCGGCGATGCGCCGGCTGGCATCGGGCTCGTCGCTCATCACCAGCTCGGGTAGCTCCCCCGAGACCGACGCGAGCCGCGCCGCAATCGCCCGCGCGTGATCCTGGTCGGACGCGATGACCAGGCCACCGGCGCCAGGGTGCCCGTCGGCGCGCACCTCGCTCAGCCTGGCATCGCCGTCGCGCAGCACCTCGCCCATCCACTCGCCTTCCGGGCTGAGCGCCGTCCGCAGGCGCCGCGCCGCCTCTGCCGCCGGCAAGACAAGGTCGAAGTCGGCGCTGCGCAGCCGGCCGTCCGAGAGCCACTCCATCTCGCCGTCATACGGCAAAAAGGTGATCGGGCGGCATACCCGGTCGACCAACGCCTGCGGATAACCGTAGGCGTAGTCGGCCCGGCTGAGGCCGTCCTCGTCGTAGGTGACCCAGGGGATGGCCGAGTTGTCGGAGCGGAAGGGCGTGCCCGAGAGGAGCAGCCGGAAGCGGGCGCCGTCGAAGGCCCTGCGGGTTTGCAGGCCCCAAGTGGCCAGATCGCCCATGTGGTGCGGCTCGTCGGCGATCAGCAGGGTCGGCCGGCGGCCGGCGGCCAGCCGGTGCGTATCCGGCCCGGCCGCGATCGTCTGGTAGGTGACGGCGACGCCGTGGAAGTCGGCCGACTCCGGCCCGTCCGAGTTTGGCCTGTTCGGCTCGAGGTCGATGCCGTAGCGGCCCGCGTCGGCGGCCCACTGGCGGCATATGTGGGTGGTCGGGCCGACGACGACGACGCGCGAGACGAACTTGGCGCGCAGCATCCGGTGGGCGATGTGGAGGCCGAAGGTGGTCTTGCCGGCTGCCGGCGTGGCCGAGGCCAAGAAGCTGGTGGCCGAGTGCGCGCGCACGGCTTCGGTCGCCTCCTCCTGCCACGAGCGGAGGGGTCGGGTGGCGGGCCAATCCGGAAGCGATCCGGCACGCGCCCCGCCGCCGATCAGGTGCTGAGAGGCGTCGTACAAGGGCGGGCAACAATAGGGTCGCCGGCGGGCGGAGAACGGCCGACTCCACGCGGGCTCGATTCCGACGCGACTCGCCTACCTTCGAGGCCTCGAAGCAGGCCGCGGTTTTATTGTCTCCGGCTATGCCACAAGAAACTGATTCCGCAACCGCCACGTCCATAGAGAAACCCGACCTCGCCGCAGCCGCTTCTGCAGTCGAGACCGCCGGCTCGATTGTCGAAGGCGCTTTTGCGCGCCTCGCCGACGTCGATGCCGACCAGGTCGTCGCCTACGACCTCGCGCACTCCGCGGCGGCGGTCGAGAACGCCCGGGCCGTCCTCGACTACGGAGAGAGAGGGGAAGAGGAGGCCTGCATCGCCTGCGCCTTCGTCGCCGACGTTGTCCACGATGTCGCCACCCGGCTCATTGGCCGCGAGCAGGAGTGGGGCGCCGAGCCGGGGGCACTCGACTCCGCGCTCGCCTTCGCGCGTCCCTATCGCTCCCCTGAGTTCCTATCGGAGCTCTGCGGGACCCAGGGGCCGCGTCATCTCGACGAGGACTTCGTGATGGTGCAGGACACGTTCCGGCGCTTCGCCGAGGAGCAGATCCGCCCGATCGCCGAGGAGATCCACCGCAACAACGAGGACATCCCCGAGGAGATCATCGAAGGGCTGTCCGAGCTGGGGACGTTCGGCGTCTCGATTCCCGAGCAGTACGACGGCTTCGCGGCCGAGGGCGAGGGCGAGTACCTCTCGATGGTCGCCGCGACCGAGGAGCTCTCGCGCGGCTCGCTCGGCGTCGGCGGCTCGCTGGTCACCCGGCCCGAGATCCTGGCGCGGGCGCTTTTGGCAGGCGGCACCGAGGAGCAGAAAAAGGAGTGGCTGCCGCGCATGGCCAGCGGCGAGCTGATGGTCGGGATCGCCGTGACCGAGCCCGACTATGGGTCCGACGTGGCCTCGCTGAGGACCATGGCCACCCGGGACGGGGACGGCTGGCGGATCAACGGCGTCAAGACCTGGTGCACCTTCGGCGCCCGGGCGGACGTGTACATGTTGCTGGCGCGGACCGATCCGGATCGCTCGAAGGGCCATAAGGGACTCTCGCTCTTCATCGTCCCGAAAGAGCGCGGCAGCGGCCACGGCTTCGAGCTGAGCCAGGCGGAGGGCGGCAGTATGGAGGGCCGCGCGATCGACACGATCGGCTACCGCGGGATGCACTCCTACGAGGTCGCGTTCGACAACTGGTACGTCCCGGCGGAGAACGTGATCGGCGGAGAGGAGGGTCTCGGTCGCGGCTTCTACATGCAGATGGCGGGCTTCGAGAACGGCCGCATCCAGACCGCGGCGCGCGCGGTGGGCGTGATGCAGGCCGCGTACGAGGCCGCCTACGACTACGCGTCCGAGCGCAGCGTCTTCGGCAAGCCGATCATCGATTTCCAGCTAACCCGCGCGAAGCTGGCCCGGATGGCGGTGATCATCCAGGCCAGCCGCCAGTTCGCCTATCGCGTAGCCCGTCTTATGGCGCAGGGCGAGGGGGCCATGGAGGCCTCGATGGTCAAGGCCTACGTCTGCCGGGCCGCGGAGTGGGTGACCCGCGAGGCGATGCAGATCCACGGCGGCATGGGCTACGCCGAGGAGTTCCCGGTCAGCCGCTATTACGTGGATGCCCGGGTGCTCTCGATCTTCGAGGGCGCCGACGAGGTCCTTGCGCTCAAGGTCATCGCCCGGCGGCTCGCTCGGTGACCCGCTAGCCGGCCTCGGTGGTGCCGACCAGCAGGGTCGCGTGCATGCCTCTTTCGTCGTGTTCGAACAGGCTGCAGTAAAGACGGTAGGTGCCGACGGACAGGTTGAAGCTGGCGGTCATGTGTTCATCGGGCGTCGCTTCTGGAACGGATAACGGCGGGTCCCCGCTGCCTTCGCGCTGGAGTTTGAGGTTGTGGCTGTCTTCGCCCTGGTTGTTGAGTTCGACGATCACTTTGCCGGCGCTCACTTCCGGGCGGGAGAGGGTGTAGCTCCACTCGACGGCTTTGACGCCGAGGTGGGAGACGGTGCCTTCCGGTTCAGGTTCTTCCTGTGAGGGAGTGCTTGCGGGGGTTGGCGCCGGCAGAGCGGGTGGGTCCGCCGGGGGCGCGGACAAGACGGGACGGTATTTACAGGTCCACCAGTGCTTCACTCGCTTGACCCGCTTCACGTGGCCGTGTCGCTTCACGTGCTTGACCACGCGCTTGGCGTGCCGCTGCCAAGTGCAGCCATCTCCCGTCGGCAGTCCAGCGTGGGAAGTGGGGCCGATCGACATCGTCACAACGCCAACCAGCCCAAGGCAGATCAGCCGCGCAGCCGCTCTGCTCACGCTTTCACCAGGGTCGGCCGCGCGAAGGAGGAAGCCCCCGGGATGATCGACGCCGCGTCGTGGCCAAGCCACTGCTCGAGCAGGGAGCAGTACATCGCGCGGAAGTCGCTGGTCACCCGGACGTTGTCGTTGGGGTCGAGCTGCGCCAGGCCGGGGAACTCGCCGACCATCTCGCCTTTTGCCTTTGCGCCGACGACGAAGGCGCAGCCGGCGGCGCCATGATCGGTGCCGAGCGAGGCGTTCTCTTCAGGCCGGCGCCCGAACTCGCTCCACATCTCCACCATCACCCGGTCGTCGAGACCGCGTGCTTCGAGGTCGCGCTGGAAGGCGAGCACTCCCTCACAGGTCTCGCGCAGTCCGCGCGAGAGGTCCTCGGCCTCGTCGGCGTGGGTGTCATAGCCCCCTGGGGCCCGGATCGTCACCACCCGCATCGGCAAGCCGGCTTCGATGAAGGCGGCAAGCCCGGCGAGCTTGTGGGAGAAGTAGGTGTCGGGGTAGGCGACCAGGCTGGTGAAGTCGCCGATCCCGCCCAGGTCCGTGCGCAGCTTGTCGGTCTGAGCCGTTGCGCGGCGCACCTGCGCCAGGCCGGGGGAGTCCGAGGGAAGCGAGCCGAAGCGGGCGAAGCTCTTGAACATCTCGTCGGAGATCGGCTCGCTGACGTGCGACCAGAGGTCGTAGCCGTCGACGCTGTCGATCGCGGCCACTGGCCGGTTCGCGGTGGCGATCATCGGCGAGAGGGAGCCATCCATCGAGAGCCCCTGCAGCGGGTTGTCGTCGTTGCCGACGTCGTCGATGTAGCGGCCCAGCCAGCCGGTATGAGAGCCGACGTCGAGCTCGCCGATCTCGTAGTAGTGGCGTGAGGTGAAGTGCGATTGGTCGGGGTGGTCGTAGCCGATCGCCGGGAAGGCGCTGACCTTGCCCTCTCCGTGCAGCGTGGCCAGCCCGGCGGCCGAGGGATGCCAGCGCAGGCGCGAGTCCTCGCTGAACTCCGTCCCCGCATCCGGGGCGAGCGCCAGGTTCGGCCGCAGCTGGGCGTAGCGCGGGTCGCCGGTCGGGGCGAGGACGCTGAGCGCGTCGATGCCGCCGTCGAAGAAGATCGAGACGAGGATCTTGTCGGTCTGGGCCGCCTGCGCGATCCCCTCCTCGAAGGCGGCCAGCGGGATCTTCGAGGCGCCGTAGACGGCCAACGCCAGGCCGGCGCTCCAGGAGAGGAAGGTGCGCCGCGAGAGCCCCGTCCCGGCCGGATCGGGCATGCCGGGCTCGATATTCGGTAGGCCCCTGCCGGCTTCGGCCGCCGCCGAGCGCAGCAGCTGTGAGCGGGTGTAGTTGTCGCAGCAGTTGTGCACGGTCAGCCTCCCCTCATTGCAGGATCAGGTCCGGGCTTACGCCGATCAGGTGCAGCAGGGCGTTCTGGCGCATCGCCCGGTAGGGGCCCTGCTGCCAGTTGGCGATCGCGAGTTTCTCGCTGCGCCGGGCGAAGTCGAGCAGCTCAGCCCGGTGCTCGGCCCGCAGCGCCGGCGAGCCCCAGGCGGCCGTGGCCCGGTCCAGCGCTTCGTCGGCGGTCTCGGTGGCGCTGTAGCTCCCGCCCCAGGCGTCGACCGAGATCTCGTCGATCACGTAGTCGACGATGTTCCAGCGGGCGCGCATCCGCGAGGTGTCGAGCCAGCGGGTGTCGTCCCAGCCGGAGACGTTCGGCGGCCAGAAGAGCATCTGCCCCGCCTGGTCGCAGAGCCATATCCAGGCGCTGGTATCGATGCCCCGCCCGAGCGAGCGCAGCATGCCGGCCAGCTGCACGACCGGCGGTTTCACCATCGGCGGGCCCTCGTAGAGGTCGGGGCTCGTCAGGATCGCCTCGAGCACCGGCCGGATCGCCCAGCCCGAGTCGCGATAGGCCTTCTGCAGCCCGTCGCTGACCCCGCCGGACGGAGGCTGCGGCACGAAGTAGCTCCACAGCTTCTCGACGAAGAAGGAGGGGTGGAGGGGGTGCTCGACGCAGAGGCGGCAGGCGTCATGCCAGCCCCAGTTGCCCGCCTTGCCGAACACGGTCTTCGTATTGGTGTCGTGGCGTTTCGCGTCGAAGCGGAAGTTGTGGGCGCCGAGCTCGCTCGACCAGTCGTAGCGCCACCCGGTCAGCGCCCGCGCCTGTTCGCGGATGTCGTCCTCGCTATAGGCGCCGCGGTCGGCGCCGAGCGAGAACAGCTCCATCATCTCGCGGGCGTAGTTCTCGTTGGGCGCCTGCTTGGTGTTCTCGGCGCCGTTCAGCCACTGCAGCATCGCCGGGTCGACGGTGACCGCCTCGAACAGGTCGAGGAAGGAGCCGAAGCAAGCCGAGCGGAAGAGGTTCGACTGGTCGATCAGCTGCTGCTGCTTGGAGACGTTGGCGTTGGAGGTCGCGAACCAGTCGTGGAAGACGAGCGCCATCCGCTCGATCAGCGGCTGATCGGTGCGCACCATCCGGTCGAGGAACCAGAGGTGGTCGTGCCCCCAGGAGTCCGCGGGGGCGATCGGGTTGCCGTCGTCGTCCACCGGCGCCGGCCCCCGCAGTTTCGCGCCGCCGCTGGGCCGAGTCAGGGCCTGGACCGCGCCGAGGAGGCCGAGACCGGCCAGCTGCTCGACCTGCCCAGGGACCGCGCCGAACCCGGCCCGCTCCAGCAGCCGCGTCGCCTGCGCCGACCCAAATGGCCCCTGGTAGGCGCCCGCCGGACGGGGGTCGGGGTTGAGGATGGGAGCGGCCGCGGCTGATTTCGGGGCGCAGCGGTCCGCCGGCCTCGGCCCGGGACCCCGACGATGGCGCTTGGGGGGCTTGTGCTTGTGGCGGACGACGTAGCTCTGGACCCGCCAGCCGCACTCGCCGTCCGGAACCCAGCGGTAGTGCTTGTCCTTCCACAGGTGCAGGTGCTTCGGGCGACGCCGGCCCGGCTTGGACGCGCGCTTGGGCCTGAACGCGCTGGCTGTGGCCTGGGGGATCGCCATACCGGAATGGACCTCTAGGTCCAACGGCATTAGTCGGCGATGACGAAATAGGCTTGAAAAACGTCAACCGGTCTGGACGTAAGGCCTACCCGCATGCCACCGCTCATACGCCCTCGCGAAGTTGCCCGCGCGGTAACGCCGCTGGAGTTCTGGCTCTCGCCACCGCCCCACTGAGTCTCCTGGCCGCGGTGATCGCCTCAACCGCAGTCCTGGCCGGAGTGGCCGTGGCTGACAGCCAAGCCGAGCCCGAGCCGGCGACCCCCCAGATGGCTGCCCCATAGCCGTCATCCTCGCCTCAACAACCCCGCCACGCCGGTAGGCTTGATCGCCCTACGGCGCCTTGGCGGAGTGGCTACGCAGCGGCCTGCAAAGCCTCCGGTTTTGGGGCAGGTTTTCGGCTTTCCAGAGCCGAAAATACGGCCCAAATCGGTGCGCGTAGCCAGAGTCATATCGCGCGGGGTCACGCATGATCACGCACTATTTCGGCAGGTTTTGGCAGTGACTGCCAATTGATTTTCGGCGTTCTTCGCCCTCGATTCGATCGGTAACACGACATATGGCACAATGGGTGGCATGCGTAAGACGACTGTCTATTTGCCCGACCAGCTGAAGGGTCGCCTCGAGCGGGTGGCTGCGGACTCCGGCCGTTCGGAGGCCGACCTGATCCGCGAGGGAATCGAGCTGGTCAGCGGTCGGGTGGGCGGGACGGAGCCCCGGCTGCCCCTGTTCGAGAGCGGCAAGCCCGACCTCGCCGAGCGGGCGGAGGAGCATCTCGCCGGCTTCGGCGAGCGGTGATCCTGCTCGACACGAGCGGCCTCTTGGCCGCGATCGATTCGAGCCAGCGAGACCATCGTCGGGCGGCTGCCGTCCTGCGGGAGACGACGGAGCCACTGCTCCTCTCTCCGTTCGTCCTCGCGGAGCTCGACTATCTCCTCGCGACCAGGGTCGGGCTGCAGGCCGAGCTTGCGCTTCTCGCCGAGGTCGGCCGCGGCGCCTATCGCCTCGAACCGTTCGAGGCCGGCGACGTCGCCATCGCCGAAGAGGTGATCGAGACCTACGCCGACCTCGAGGTCGGCCTCGCCGATGCCTCGATCGTCGTCCTCTCGCGGCGCCACGAGGTGCTCGACCTGCTCACCCTCGACGAGCGCCATTTCCGCACCCTCCGCGGCTCGGGCGGCCGGCCCTTCCGGCTCCTACCCGCGGACGGCGATGCGGGGGTCGGTCCTTG
>JBEVMR010000111.1:0-7899 GCA_040508545.1 Solirubrobacterales bacterium | reverse complement strand
GGGCCGGATCGACCCCCGGGCCCCCCTGCGGCTAAGTTCCCGTCCATGTCGCCGGCAGTCTCCCAGGTCTCGCGGTCCACCAAGACGCGTCTACGCTTCCTGCGCCGGCTGGCGATCGTGACCGTCTTCGTCGTCGTGGCGGCGATCGCCATCGCGCAGTTCACCGAGCTCGAGCGGCTCGCCACCGGCATCCTCGCCTCGACCGCGGTGCTCGCCGCGATCATCGGCTTCGCCGCCCAGCACACGATCGCCAACACGGTCGCCGGCGTGCAGCTGGCGATCTCCCAGCCGATCAAGATCGGCGACCGCATCTCCTTCGAGGAAGTCGAGGGCCGCGTGCTCGACATCACCCTCTCCTACACCTACGTAGACCCCGGCGACGGCACCTCGGTCGTGATCCCCAACCAGCTGCTGGTCGAGGGCGTCGTCCACAACCTCTCCACCGGCGACACGCAGACCTGAGCGCCCTCGAGACGCGCTTGGGCGCCGCGCGTACGGAGAAGTAGCCTCCAGGCATGACGCAGCGCAGCCGTCGACGTCAGCGTCACCGGGGAGGCGCGGGCGCCAAGATCCTCCTCGTCGCCTTCGGCGTCTTCGCCGTGCTCGCGATCGGCGCGATCGGCGTCGCCTCCTGGGTGCTCGACGTCGCCGCCGAGGCACCCTCGCTCGCAGCCTGCAAGCCAGTCGAGAAGGGCGGCAACACGGTCATCTACGCCGGCGACGGCAGCAAGCTGGGCATCGTCCGCTCCGACGTCGCGCGGGCGCCGGTCTCGATCGAGCGCATCCCCAAGAGCCTCCAGCTCGCCACCGTCGCGATCGAGGACGAGCGCTTCTACGAGCACGGCGGCGTCGACCCCGAGGCGATCGCCCGCGCGGCGCTGAAGAACCTCGAGGCGGGGCGGACGGTCGAGGGCGGCTCGACGATCACCCAGCAGCTCGTGCGCAACCTCTGCATCCGCAACCCAGCGCGGGACATCGAGCGCAAGATCATCGAGGCGCAGCTGGCGATCGAGTACGCCGAGCGCCACTCGCGCCGCGAGATCCTCGACCAGTACCTCAACACCGCTTCCTACGGGACGATCGAGGGCAGCACCGCCGTCGGCGTCGGGGCGGCATCGAAGATCTACTTCTCCAAGCCGGTCCAGAAGCTGACTCTGGAGCAGTCGGCGCTGCTGGCGGGCCTGCCGCAGGCGCCCTCCGAATACAACCCGGCGCTGCACCCGAAGGCGGCGCTCGCCAGGCGCAACGCCGTGCTCGACAAGATGGCCGATCTCGGCTATGTCTCGCCCCAGCGGGCGCGGCAGGCCCGCCATCACGGCCTCGGGCTGAACCTAGACCAGGGCTACTTCGACAAGCGCGATCCCTACTTCTTCGACTACGTCGAAGACGAGCTGATCGAGGCCTATGGGGTCGACGCAGTGCGCAACGGCGGCCTCCAGGTCCACACGACGATCGACCCGCGGCTGCAGGAGGTCGGGCTGGAAGGGATGCGCTCCGCCCTGCCCTACTCCGAAGACCCGGCCTCTGCCCTGGTCTCGGTCGACCCCCGCAACGGCCAGATCGAGGCGATGGTCTCCAGCTCCAGCTACGAGCAGAGCAAGTTCAACCTCGCTGCCCAGGGCCACCGCCAGCCCGGCTCGACCTTCAAGACCTTCGTCCTGACCACGGCGATCAAGCAAGGGATCGACCCCTACTCGACCTACTACACGTCCCAGCACCTCGACCTCGACCTGCCCGAGTGGGGCCACTGGGAAGTGAGCACGGCGGACGAGGGCTACCTGGGGCGGGTCAACCTGCAGCAGGCGACGGTCGCCTCCGACAACACCGTCTTCGCCCAGCTCGACCTCGACGTCGGCCCGCGGCAGGTGAAAGCAACGGCGAAGTCGATGGGGATCGAAAGCCCGCTCGACGGGATCCCGGCGGAGGGAATCGGCGGCCTGCGGATCGGCGTCTCGCCGCTCGAGATGGCCGACGCCTACGCGACGCTCGCGGCCGGCGGCATCCACCGCAACCCGATCGCGATCGAGCGGGTGGTCTTCCCCGGCGGTCGCGTCGACAAGCCGCAGCGCCCGGCACCGCGACGCGTCGTGCCCGAAGCGGTCGCCTACGAGGTCTGGCGCCTGCTGCACGACAACATCACCGAAGGCACCGGCACCGCCGCTTACACCGGCTGCCCGGGCCAGGGCGGCAAGACCGGGACGACCGACAACTACACCGACGCCTGGTTCGCCGGCTTCCAGCCCAACCTGGCGACCGCGGTCTGGGTCGGCTACCCGGAATCGAACGAGATCGAAATGACCAGCGTCCACGGCACGACCGTCTTCGGCGGCACCTTCCCGGCTGAAATCTGGCACTCGCTCTACGCCGGCGGCGAAGTCCCCTGCGAGGAATTCGACGAGCCGAAGGAGCCCGTCAGTTGGGCGCCGTTCTACGGCTCGTTCACGGCGGGCGCGCCGAGCAGCGACGGCCCCGACTCTGACTTCGAAGCCGAGGAAGGAGAGGGCGAAAGCGAAGCGGAGCGACTGGGCAAGGAAGCAACCGGCGGCTACGACCCCGACGCGTATGCGCCCGGCGCCGGCCAGGAACCGACGCCGGTCCCGCCACCCCCGCCCGCCTACGGAACCGGGGGCTCGGGCGTCGGCGGCGGCGCCACGGCCGGCAATTGAGCCGACTCTGCGAGGGGACCGCCTCGCGAGACTGCAGTTACCCGCGATATAGACGGGTAACTGCAGTCTCGATCACGCTCTTGGTCGTCGGCTTCGCCCTTGCCCCCGTCCTCCTCTCCCACGACGTCTATAGCTACGTTGACTACGCCCGGCTTGGGGTCGTCCACGGCCTCGACCCCTACGTCTCCCCCCCTGCTGCGGCGCCCTTCGACCCCGCCTACGCCCGCGTCACCTGGATCGACGCGACCAGCGCCTACGGCCCGCTCTTCACCCTGGCGACCTACCCGCTGGCGTGGTTGCCGGTCTGGCTCGCGGTAGCGGCCCTAAAGGCGACGGCGGGCCTCTCGGTCCTCGCGATCGCCCTGCTCGTCGCCCGGATCGCGCCTGCCCGCGGCGTCTCGCCCCTCGCGGCGGCGGCGTTCGTCGCCCTCAACCCCCTGGTCCTGATCCACGTAGTGGGCGGCGCCCACAACGACGGCCTGGCGATGCTCGCGGCGACGATCGGCATCGCCGCGATGCTCTCCGCCCGCGAGGCAACGGCCGGCGCCGCCTTTGTTGTCGCCTTCGCGATCAAGGCTCCAGCAGCCATCGCCGCCCCCTTCGCCCTGCTGGACACGGCGAGAATGAAGCCTTCTATCCCCCAGAGGGGACAAAAGGCTTCTTTATCGCCCGCGACGCGCATCCTCACCGCCACCGGCGCGATGGCGCTGGTGCTGGCGGCAGCCGCCCTCGCCGCCTTCGGCTGGAGCTGGCTCGACGCGATCGGCCTTGCCGGCGAGAACCAGCACCGCACCAGCCACATGAGCATCCCGGTCACCTTCGCCCGCATCACCGGCCTCGACCAAACTGCGGTCCGCGCCACGGCCCTAGCCCTCTACGCGATCGCCTTCGTCTATCTACTGATCAGGACTTGGCAGGGAGCCGACTGGCTCCGCAACGCCGCCTGGGCCTCCTTCGCCCTACTACTAGCCACCGCCTGGCTCCTACCCTGGTACCTGATCTGGGCCCTTCCCCTAGTAGCCCTCTCGAGAGACCGCCCCCTCCAGCTCCTGACGCTAGCCCTGACGGCATACCAGCTCCCCGCGAGGATGCCCCTCTAGCGCTAGCGGACCTCCGCTGCTGGAGTAAGGGAGCGGCGGCCTAAAGAATCTCCGGCGAATGAATCGGCCGCTCGCCGGGCGGCGGCGAACCCTCGGCCTCCTCCTCCGGCGACGGATGCACGATGCCCGTAGGGATCGACCAACCCTCGCGTTTGCCCAGAGCAGTCACCAAGCCGACGTAGAGCAGCTCGACCACGGTCAGCACCCCGCGCACCGCGATCGCGATCAGCGACCCAATCGCAAAGCTGCTGGCCGGCACGGCGCCCTTCACCGCCCAGGCGAAAGCGGCGTCGCGAATGCCGAGGCCCGCCGGGGCGACGAGGGTGACCAGAGCCGCCACATAGCCGACGGCCTGCGCCGAGCCCACCGTGAGCACCTCGCTGAAGGTGAGCGGAATGGTCGTCACCGAGCGGGCCACGCAGTACATACCGAGCGCGACGACGCCCCATACCGACAGGTAGTAGAGCGTCATCGTGATCACGCCGCGCATCGGCAGCACCGCCGGCAGCGGTTCGCGGCCGAAGGCGCGCAGGACGCGGTTGGCGAGTGGGCCGAAGACGCGCGGCGACAGGATCGCGAGCGCCAGCGGAATCAGCAGAAGGACCGCCCAGCGCAGCGGCTGACCTTGCAAGTCAGGGTGGCTGATCAGGAAGTAGGCGGCAAAGACGATCGCCGAGGTGGCGGAGATCGCCTGCTCGTAGACGATGCTGGCGATGGTCACGCGCCGCTGCACGCCGGCCCGCTCCGAGAGCAGGACCCGCCCGAGCACGTAGAGCACGCTGCCGGGCACATAGCGGGCAAGCAGCGGCTGCCCCCAGGCGACCTGGGCCCGCCCATGCCCGATCCGGTACCCGAGGAAGCGCAGGATCAGATCCCAGCCGAGCGCGCTGAGCGCATAGAACATCGGCAGGAAGACGAAGGCCGGGATCAGCCAGAGGACGTGGAAGTGGACGCCCTTGTCCTTGATCTCGCCCCACTGGTTGATGACGGTGAGGACGAGAAAGCCAAAGACGACGATCGCGATCCCGAGCTGAATTGCGAGGCGAACACGTTTGCTGCGAGGCGGCTTCGTGCCAAAACTCGCGCCTGCAGCGCCGATCTTGTGTAGGAGTGGTTGATCCTCTGCCACGTCTGCCGCACCTTAGTGAGATCGGGGGCTGCCAATAGCTACCCGCAGCGGGGAGAATGAGCCCATGGGCGAGTTCGAGCTCTTGGCTCGCATACGGGAGCGGCTACCCGCGCCCGGTGCGCGGCTGCAGGTCGGCAGCGGCGACGACGCCGCGGTCACCGTTCCCGGCGGAGCCACCGCAACCTCGGTCGACGCTCTCGTCGAGGGGATCCACTTCCGCCGCCAGTCGAGCAGCCTCGAGCAGATCGGCGCCAAGGCGCTCGCCGTCGCCCTCTCCGACCTGGCGGCGATGGGGGCCGAGCCGGGAGAGGCGTACGTCGTCCTCGGGATTCCGGTCGATCTCGGCGAGGACGACTGCCTGAAGCTGCTCGACGGAATCGAGAAGGTCGCGGCTGGGACCGGCGCCTCGCTCGCCGGCGGAGACCTGACGCGAGCGCCGGTGCTGACCCTCGCAATCACCGTCGTCGGCCACGCGGAGCGACCGGAGGACTTCGTAACCCGCTCCGGAGCCCAGCCGGGCGACGCCCTCGTCGTAACCGGCGAACTCGGCAGCGCAGCCGCCGGCCTGCTGCTGCTCGAGCACGAAGCTGAATCGGACGTGCCGCCACTTGGACGTCCATATAGGTGCATAAGTGACGGCACGTCCGAGGGCCTGGTGGGGCGGCAGCTGGAACCTCGGCCCCGGCTGGACGCCGGCCGCGCCCTGGCCGCCGCTGGCGCGACGGCGATGATCGACCTCAGCGACGGGCTCGGCGGCGACGCCCGTCATCTGGCCGAAGCCAGCGGGGTGAGCCTGCAAATCGAGGCCGCGGCGCTGCCCCTGGCCGCCGGCCTCACCGAGGTCGCGAGCGCCGCCGGGCGCGACCCGCTCGAGCTCGCCGTCTCCGGCGGCGAAGACTACGAGCTGCTCGCCGCACTGCCGGCTGACGAGCTCAGCGCCGCCACCGCCGCGGTTATCGAGCACGGTGGCCTCACGCAGGTCGGCGCCGTGGGCGCCGGCGAAGGGGTCGAGATCAGGCTGCCTGGCGGCGAGTTGCTCGAGGCGAGGGGCTTCGATCAGCTGAGCTGACGGCAGCGCCGGTCAGCAGGGTCCGCACGCCCCGGCGGCGCAGCATCGCCTCTGCAATCAGCACCGGCACCGGCTGGTAATTGCCGCTCTCGACGAGGCTCTTGAGCTGTCGCTGCTGCATGACTTTTCCTCATATCGGCCCCCGGCACGGGAACCTTAGTTCTTGGTACTCGCACATACGTCCACGGCCGCCCGGAGCCCGCCGGGATTACTCTGTGTTTATGCCGAACGGGTCTACGCGGATACTGCTGGTCGACGACGAGCAGTCGGTCCAGACCCTGCTCAGCTATCCACTGCGCAAGGACGGCTACCACGTCACCTCGGCGCTTGACGGGCGCGAAGCGCTGGAACGCTTCACCGAGGCGCGCTTCGACCTCGTCGTCCTCGACCTGATGCTGCCAAAGCTGGACGGGGTCGAAGTCTGCCGCCAGATGCGCCGGCAGAGCCAGGTGCCGATCATCATGCTGACCGCCAAGGGCAGCGAGACCGACAAGGTGGCCGGGCTCGAGGTCGGCGCCGACGACTACATAACCAAGCCCTTCTCGATGCGCGAGTTCCGCAGCCGCGTCAAGGCGGCGCTGCGCCGCTCGCGGATGGTCGCCGACCCCCCCGAGGAGGAGCCGATCGAGCACGCCGAGCTGAGGATCGACCCGGCCCGCCGCTCGGTGACCCTGGGCAAGGACGAGGTCGCAGCCACCTACGTCGAGTTCGAGATCCTCACCGCCCTCGCCCGCTCACCGGGCAAGGTGCTCAGCCGCGAGACCTTGCTGGAGCATGTCTGGGGCGACTCCGACTACCGCGACCCGCGCACGGTCGACGTCCACATCCGCCACCTGCGCGAAAAGATCGAGGCCGACCCCAAGCAGCCCGAGTACCTGTTCACCGTGCGAGGCGTCGGCTACCGCTTCCGGGAATGAAAGGGCTTCGTCTCACTCCGCTCGGCAGCAGGATCACGACCGCGTCGCTGTCAATCGGAGCCGGGACGTCAGCCATCGTCTACGCCTGGGTCGTGGTGATCGAAGGCCACGACGAGGCCGCCGGGCCGATCCTGGTCGGCGCTCTCTTCGCCCTGGTGATGGCACTGGGCGTCGGCATCTATTCGGCCCAGGTGGTGTCGCAGCGGGTCAAACGGATCGAGGACGCCGCGCGCGCGGTCGCCGATGGCGACTTCGCCGCGCGCATCCCGGTCGATTCCTCCGGCCAGCTGGGGCAGCTCGCCCGCACCTTCAACGAGATGCAGCGCCGGCTCGCCGAGCTCGACAGCGCCCGCAAGCAGTTCATCGCCAACGCCTCGCACGAGCTGCGCACGCCGATCTTCAGCCTCGGCGGCTTCGTCGAGCTGCTCGACGAGGAGGACCCGAGCCCCGAGGAGCGAGCCGAGTTCGTGCGTACGATGCGCCAGCAGATCGAGCGCCTGACCAAGCTCACCGCCGACCTCCTGAACCTCTCGCAGCTCGACGCCGGCGGCATCGTGATGGCGATCCGCAGCATCGACCTCAGCTCCCTGGCCCGCGACGTGGTGCGCGAGTTTGGCGCCCGCGCCGACCTGCGCGACTCGCGCCTGGAGCTGCGCACGCCGGACCGGCCGGTCGTCGCCGTCGCCGACCCCGACCGGGTGCGGCAGATCATCCGTATCCTGCTTGACAACGCCCTCACCCACACGCCGGAGGGCACCAGCGTCACCGTGACTATCTACTCCGTCAATCAGCGTGCCGAGCTGACCGTCTCCGACGACGGCACTGGCATCCCCCAGCGGGTGCAGAAGCGCATCTTCGAGCGCTTCTTCACCGCCGACTCGGCGGGCGGCTCAGGGCTCGGGCTCGCGATCGCCCGCGAGCTGGCCCAGCGCATGGATGGCCACATCGCGATCTCCTCCAGCCGCCGTTTCACTGCCTTCACCCTCGACCTCCCGATCGCCGCTCCGGGAGCGCCGGC
>JBEVMR010000060.1:0-13186 GCA_040508545.1 Solirubrobacterales bacterium | reverse complement strand
GCGCGGGGCGCGCGGGGGGCGAGCCCCGACGCTCCCGTCAAGGCCCCCGCGTGAGCCGACGGGCAAGCTCGTTCGCAGCGCTGCTGGCGCTGCTGGCCGCGGCGCTGCTCGGCGGCTGCGGCGGCCAAGGCGACGAGAGCGCGGGCTCCGGGTCAGCCGGCACCACCAAGACGGCCACTCAGGTCGTCGTGCAGACGGCCAGCGACGGCGAGTTCGACGCGGCGGAGGTGTATCGCGAGGCCTCCCCCGGCGTGGTCACGATCCGCTCGATCTTCGACCAGGGCGCTGCCGAAGGGTCGGGCTTCGTGCTCGATATGGACGGGAGGATCGTCACCAACGCCCATGTCGTCACCGACGGCGAGGGCGACGACCGCAAGGAGGCGAAGGCCGTCTTCGTCGAGTTCCCCGACCGCAACGTCGTGCCGGCGACGATCGTCGGCTTCGACCCGTTCGCCGACGTCGCCCTGCTCGAGGTGAAGCCCGACGGCTTCGACCTGCACCCGCTGGAGCTCGGCGACGACGCCGAGCTCGTCGTCGGCCAGCCCGTCGCCGCGATCGGCAGCCCGTTCGGAGAGCAGCAGTCGCTCTCGATCGGCGTCGTCTCCGCGACCGACCGCTCGGTCGGCTCGCTGACCCAGTTCCAGATCGAGGGGGCGATCCAGACGGATGCCTCGATCAATCCCGGCAACTCCGGCGGGCCGCTGCTCGACGCCGGCGCCCGCGTGATCGGCATCAACCAGCAGATCGAGACCAACTCCGGCGCCAACGACGGGGTCGGCTTCGCGGTCCCGATCTCGGCCGTCAAGCGCTCCCTCGCGCAGCTCGAGAAGAAGGGCAGCGTCGACTACGCCTACATCGGGGTCTCCAGCCAGACGCTCTATCCCCAGCTCGCCACCAAGCTCGGCATCGACGCCGACCACGGCGGCCTGGTGGCGGAAGTGGTGCCGGGCGGCCCGGCCGACGAGGCCGGCCTCGAGGGTGGCGACGAGAAAGTCCGCTTCCAGGGCGTGCCTTACGAAACGGGGGGCGACACGATCATCGCCGTAGATGGCCGCGAGGTGATCGAGCCGGACGACCTCGCCAGCTACATCTCTCTCTTCCAGCCCGGCGAGAAGGTAACGCTCGACGTTATTCACTCGAACGGGGATCGCGGAGAAGTCGAGGTGACTCTGGGTAAGCGCCCGGTCGCCGAACCAAGCGGCTGAACAGGCTGCCTGCCGTCCAGCCGGCGATGCCTGTAGAAATCGCCGATGCTTCAGGAAGTCAGCCTCGGCCAAAAGGCCCTCTCCGACTACACCCACATCGCCGGCAAGGAGCTGAGCGAGCAGATCCGTGAGCTGGCCAAGCCGCTCGAGGGGCAGCGGGTCCTGCACGTCAGCGCCACGGCCTTCGGCGGCGGCGTCTCGGAGATCCTCTACACGATCGTCCCGTTGATGCGCGATGCCGGCATCGACGCCCACTGGCACGTGATCTTTGGCAAAGAAGAGTTCTTCAACGCCACCAAGCTCCTGCACAACTCACTGCAAGGGGCCGAGGAGACGCTGAGCGACGAGCAGTGGGCCGTCTTCGACGAGATCAACGAGATCAACGCCGAGGGCCTCAAGGGCGAGTGGGACACGATCATCGTCCACGACCCGCAGCCGATCGGCCTGCGCCGTGGGGCCCAGGAGAAGAGCCGCAACTGGGTCTGGCGCTGCCACATCGACCTCTCCGAGCCCAACCCCGCCCCGATCGCCCGCCTGCAGCCGCTGATCGCGGAGTACGACGCGACCGTGTGGCACCTGCCGACCTACGTGCCGAGCGGGCTGAACGGGCACGACGGCATTCGCATCATCCCGCCGGCGATCGACCCACTCTCGCCCAAGAACATGGCCTTCTCCCCCGACGACGCGGCCTTCGTCTGCCACCAGTTCGGCATCGACGTCGACCGGCCGCTGATCACCCAGGTCTCGCGCTTCGATCCATGGAAGGACCCGATCGGCGTGATCGACGCCTACCGCGACGTGACCGCGGAGATGCCCGACGTGCAGCTGGCGCTGGTCGGCTCGATGGCCACCGACGATCCCGAGGGCTGGGACTTCTTCCAGCAGACGGTCGAATACGCCGACGGCGACGACGACATCAAGATCCTCAACAACCTCAACAACGTCGGCGCGATCGAGGTCAACGCCTTCCAGTCGCAATCGGACGTCTGCCTGCAGAAGTCGATTCGCGAGGGCTTCGGCCTGACCGTCACCGAGGCGCTCTGGAAGGGCCGGCCGACCGTGGCCGGCAACGTCGGAGGCATCCCACTGCAGATCGAGAACGGCGTCAGCGGCTACCTGGTCGACTCGCCGAGCGAGTGCGCCCAGCGCTGCCTCGAGATCCTCGCCGACCCCGAGCTGGGTAAGCGACTGGGCAAAGCGGGCAAGGAACACGCCCGGCGCGAGTTCCTCTCGCCACGGCTGCTGCGCGATTGGCTGCAGCTGCTGACCGAGCTCGACGAATAGCCCGCGCGGTCGTAACGCGCCAGCGCTCGGGGTAGGCTGGAGAGCCGATGGCCGACTCCAGTGATCCCCTGATCATCGTCTCCAACCGCGGGCCGGCCCAGTTCGAGCGCGACGAGAGCGGCGAGCGCACCGTGCGCCGCGGCGGCGGCGGCCTGGTGACGGCGCTTTCCGGCCTGGTCTCCCATCGCGAGGCGCTCTGGATCGCCTCGGCTATGACCGATGAGGACGTCGCGGTCTCCGAGGAGCGCGGCGGCCCGGCCGAGCTCTCGATCGACGGCATCGACTACCGCGTGCTGTTGGTCGGCAGTGACGCCGACGCCTACGACGGCTTCTACAACGTGATCGCCAACCCGATCCTCTGGTTCATCCAGCACTACCTCTGGGACCTCTCCAACGCCCCCGACATCCGCCAGGAGGAGCTCGACGCCTGGGACTACGGCTACCAGGCGGTCAACAGCGACATCGCCCGCGCCGTCCTCGGTCAGATCGAGGGCCGCGAGCGGCCGCTGGTGATGCTCCACGACTACCACCTCTACACCGCCCCGGGGATGATCCGCGCCGAGCGGCCCGACGCCTTCCTGCACCACTTCGTCCACATTCCCTGGTCGCAGCCGGACAGCTGGCGGATCCTGCCCGGCCGCATCCGCGAGGAGATCTTCCGCGGCATGCTCGCCAACGACATCATCGGCTTCCACACCCACGCCTACTGTCTCAACTTCATCCGCTGCTGCGACGAACTGCTCGAGGTCGACGTCGACTACGACAGCTGCGTCGTGCGGCACGCGGGCGGCGAGACCCGCGCCCGCGCCTACCCGCTCTCGATCGACGCCGAGCGGCTGCGGCGGGCGGCGGAGTCGGCCGAGGTGGCACAGTACGAGCGCGAGGTGCTGGAGCGCCGCCGTGAGCACCTGATCATCCGCGTCGACCGCGCGGACCTCTCCAAGAACGTGCTGCGCGGCTTCACCGCCTTCGACACCTTCCTCGCCCAGCACCCGGAGTTCCTCGAGAAGGTGACCTTCATCGCGCACCTGCAGCCATCGCGCCAGGACGTGCCCGAGTACGCCGAGTACCTGGAGAAAATCGAGGCGCTGGTCGCGGTCGTCAACCACCGCCACGGCACCACCGACTGGATGCCGATCAACCTCAACATCTACGAGAACTTTCCCGAGGCGGTCGCCCGCTACAAGCAGTTCGACCTCTTGATGGTCAACTCGATCTTCGACGGGATGAACCTCGTTGCCAAGGAGGCGCCGGCGGTCAACACCCGCGACGGCGTGCTGATGCTCTCCGAGAACACCGGCTCGCACGAGGAGCTCGCCGACTGCGTCCTCTCGGTCAACCCCTTCGACATCCAGGAGCAGGCGGACGCGATCCACCGGGCGCTGACGATGGAGCCCGAAGAGCGCAAGCTGCGGGCCCAGCACCTGAAGGAGATCATCTACTCGCGGAACCCCGGAGACTGGGTTGACGAGCAACTAAGGGACATCGCCGAGCTTCGAGAGGCTGTGGCTTAGGGGGAGGGGTCTGGGGGTCCCTCCCGCTTGCTGGGTTTCGCCACATCGACAGCGGCCATCCGAGATTGTTTGTGGGGCGAAAGAGGACGCCGCTTCACGGGAGGGACCCCCAGACCCCTCTACTCAATAGCCGCAGAGGGGGCGAAGCTTGGGCGCTGAGTGCTTAGTGATGCGTGCGTCTGCGGATCCAGTGGAGAACTGCGGGGAAGGCCGCTGCCGTTCTCGGCACTGCCGTTCTTTTCCTGAAGCTGGTTCCAGCTCTCCTAGAGCCGCCGGCTCCCCAGCCATTACCAGCTGACGTCGGCCTTCCTCGGGTGGCGGCGCCCGAAGCTCCGACAGCTGATCGGCCGGAAACGGGTCGGGGACGACCTCGCGCGTCGGCGCGGCGGAGGCACAAAGCCTCCCTCGGGCGGGTGGTGCCGGGTTGGGGTGGCCGGGGCAGGGCGAAGTCTTCTGAGGGGAAGGCCGAGCCCGCTATGGGAAGCCATCCCATTCCCCGAAGAAGAGCGAAGCCCAAGCCGGGTACCCCCACCCGGCGACAGGACCCGCCCGCCAAAGCCATGGTCCCTCCCCCCGTCCCACCACCAGAACCGGCCCCACCGCCACCTGTTCCAGTCCCAGAACCTGCTCCCGTAGCCCCGCCACCACCCGACGACGGCTCGAGCGAGTTCGCTCCGCACTAGCGACCTGGCTATAGTCCGACGCCGTTTTGGCAGCGCCACGCGAATACGAGCTGGTCTTGATGCTTGACCCGGGGCAGGACGCCCCGGCCCGCGACGCTGTCGCCAACGAGGCGAAGAAGCAAATCGAGGCCACGGGGACGCTGAAGCACGAGAACACCTGGGGCCTGCGCAAGATGGCCTACGAGATCGACCAGCGCACCGAGGCCGATTACCGCTGGTTCCGCTTCGAGGCGCCGGTCGAGCTGCTCGAGCAACTCGACCACAACCTGAAGATCGCCGACGGCGTGCTGCGCTTCCGCGTCTTCAAAGTCGACGCCGACACCCCGGTGATAGCACCGCCGGCGACCAGCGCGCCCGGCCCGGGAGCCTCTCGCGAGCGGCCGTCGGCGCCCGAAGCTCCACAAGCGGCGCCTGTCGAGGCCGCATCCGAGCCGGCCGCCCCCGAGGCTCCCGCCGTTGCTCCGGTGGCCGTGGCCGAGCCTCCAGCCGAGGCAGAGCCCGCGGCGGAGACGGCCGAGCCGGCCGCCGAGACCGCTGAGCCCGCCGCCGAGCAGGAGGCCTCCGAGGCCCCTGCCGAGGGCGAGCCCGGCGACACGCCGGCCTAGCAGCCTTTTCGCGCGATTTCCGGCTTCCGGGGGGAGAGTCGCGCCGCCCGCGCTCTTAGACTGGAGTCTCGATAAACGATCTTGAGGAGTGAGAGCCGTGGCGGCTTCGAACATCAACGTGGTGGTCATCACCGGGAACCTGACCCAAGACCCCGAACTGCGCCATCTGGGCAGCGGGACCGCGGTCTGCGAGCTGCGGGTGGCGGTCAACAGCCGCCGTAAGGACGGCGCCACCGGCGAATGGGTCGACAAGCCCAACTACTTCAACGTGACCGTCTGGGGCGCGCAGGGCGAGAACTGCGCCAACTACCTCTCCAAGGGCCGCCCGGTGGCGGTCGAAGGCCGGCTCGACTGGCGCGAGTGGGAGGCCAAAGACGGCGGCGGCAAACGCCAGGCGGTGTCGATCATCGCCAACTCCGTTCAGTTCCTCGGCTCGCGCGACGGTGGCGGCAGTGGTGGCGGAGGCGGTAACGGCAACGGCTTCACCCCACAGAGCGACACCCCCACCGACACGTCGGACTACGACGCAGCCCCAGCTGGCGCGGGCGGCGGTGGCGGGGACGACGACATCCCGTTCTAGGGATCCGAGGCGCCTGGTCGTTCTTGGCTCGGGGTCTGTAGGATCCCGAGCCGCTCATGGCCAGACCAAGAGAGAACGGAGACTCATCGTCGCCGCGCCGCGGACGGCGTGGGGCCGATCGCGTCCGTCCGCGTAAATACACGCGGATCAACTCCGAGCAGGTCGACTACAAGGACCTCAACCTCCTCCGCCGCTTCCTTTCCGACAAGGGAAAGACGCGGGGTCGTCGCGTAACCGGGCTCTCGCGCAAGCACCAGCGGCAGCTCTCGGTGGCGGTGAAGCGGGCGCGCGAGATCGCCCTGCTGCCTTACGTCGGAGAGCGTTGATGGCGCAGGCGATCCTGCTCGAGGACGTCGACAGCCTCGGCCAGCGCGGCGAACCGGTAGACGTCGCCCCTGGCTATCTGCGCAACTACCTGATCCCGCGCAAGCTCGCGGCCCCGGCCACGCCCGGCGCCCTCGAGCAGGCACAGCAGCGACAGGCGGCAGCGGAAAAGGCCGAGAAGCTGCGGGCCGAGCGCGAAGAGCAGGCGGCCTCGCTGCTCTCCAAAACCGTGCTGACGATCCATCAGCGGGCTGACGACGGCGGCAAGCTGTTCGGCTCGGTCGGCGCCAAGGAGATCGTCGATGCGATCCGCGAGGCGAGGGACCTGCGCATCGACCGGCGCAAAGTCCGCCTCGAGCAGCCGATCCGCGAGATCGGCACCCATATGGTCGAGATCGAGCTCGCCGACGGCACCACTGCCTCGGTGAAGACGATCGTCGCCGAGGAGAGCTAAGCCCCTCAGTTCACGGCGTTAGGCTCCGCCGGTGGCCTCGCTTCCCCTCCCAGCTCGCCTGACTCGCCGCGCCAGAGCCCGAACCCGCCTCGGCTGGGCACGCTCCGAGCGGGCGACGGTCGGGCTGGCCGCTGTCGCCCTGGGTGGCGTCGGAGCGGTGTTGGCTGGCCAGTACGGCAGGCTGCTGCAGCGCCGCGCCCACGATCATGGCGACGGCGAGGCGCTGGTCGAAGCGGCGCCGGCAGCGGCACTCGACACGGTTGGCGTCGCGGTGAGCGGTTACGCCGCCACCCCACGCAGCGAGACGGTGCTGTTCAACCTGTTGGGGGGCTTCCTCGGCGCCTTCGCCCTCGTGCGGGTTTCTACCTGGGGCATCCGCGACAGCTGGTGGCCCTTCGAGAACGTCAAAGTCGGCGGGCGCCACATCCACCACTTCGTCCCCGGCATCCTGATCGCCTTCGCCTCAGGCACCGCGGCCCTGCTGACTGACAACGACGCGCTCGAGGATCGCCTCGCGATCCCGATGGGCGCGGGCATGGGCCTCACCTTCGACGAGGCGGCGCTCCTGCTTGACCTCCGCGACGTCTACTGGACCCGCGAGGGCCTGCTCAGCGTGCAGCTCAGCCTCGGCGCAACCGCGATCCTCAGCATCGCGATCCTTACCCAGCGCATGCTGCGCCGCGGTGAGCGGCGGCAGGAGGCGGCCGGCGAGATTCCCCGCGTGCCGTCCTAAGCCTGAACTGCGATGAACCCGATCAAGGTCGTGAGCATCAGGCCGCAAAATCCAAACATCATTCGGTGGATTGCAAGCAGCCGCTCGTCCATCGTCTGGAACCGGTCGTCGATTCTCTGCATCGCGCCCTCGAAGCGCATGTCCGCCTTGTCGAAGCGCATGTCGATGTGCTCGTCCATCTTGCTGAAGCGCTCATCGACCCTGTCGAAGCCCGCTTTCATCTCGCTGCGCACCGCTGCGAATTCTTCTTTCATCTCGCCGTGGATCGCTTTGAACTCCGTCCTCGTCTCTACCTGCAGAGAATCGACCTTGCCGTTGAGGTCGTCCAAGCGGTCGTCGGTCCAGCTCTGTCGCATCGCCTCCATGATTGCACCGTAAACGTTTCGGCGTCGTGAGAGGCGCGCAAAAGCAAGATCTTCTGTAATGGCTATCCCGCGGAAGATTCTCGCCCTATTTGCAGCCGTGCCTCCCTGCTAAAGCAATCGCTCTGATTTGCTAGCGGCACGCGGTGAATCCGCCGCCGCCGTCCCTTAACTAAGTCTCGATGCCGCAGCCGCCCGCAACCCACGTACCACCGCAGAACATCGAGGCCGAGGAATCGGTGCTGGGGGCGATGCTGGTCGCCGAGCCGTCGCTGAGCCGGGTCATCGACGAGGTGAAGCTGAACGCCGAGGACTTCTACCTCGAGAAGCACGCGGCAATCTTCCGCGCCGTCCACGACCTCTACGCCGACTCGAAGCCGGTCGACGAGCTCAGCGTCAGCGAGGCGCTGGTCCAGCGCAACGAGATCGACGCGGCCGGCGGCAAGCACTACGTCTCCGAGCTCGCCGCCAAGGTCCCGGCCGCCGGCAACGCCAAGCACTACGCCGAGATCGTCCAGCAGAACTCGCTGCTGCGCCGCCTGCTCGGCGCCGGGCAGGAGATCCAGGGCTGGGTGCACGAGCGCGACGGCGAACCGCGCGAGCTCTCCGAGCGGGCCGAGAAGCTGCTCTTCGACGTCGCCCACAAAGAGCAGGCGAGCGACTTCCGCCTGCTCTCCGAGATCCTCCACGACGAGGTCGACCGGCTGGAGAAGCTCTCGACCGGCGAGCTGGAGATGACCGGGACCCCGTCCGGCTTCCGCGACATCGACGCGATCACCGGCGGCTTCCAGCCCGGCAACCTGATCATCGTCGCCGCCCGCCCGGCGATGGGCAAGAGCGCGATCGTCGCCAACATCGCCGAGAACGTGGCGGTGAAGCGAGGGTTGCCGGTCGCCTTCTTCTCGCTCGAGATGTCCGAGGTGGAGCTGGCGCAGCGCTTCATCGCCTGCCGCGCACGGATCTCGGGCGACAAGCTGCGCAAGGGGCAGGTGGCGCAGAAGGACTGGCCCAAGGTGGTGCGGGCCTGCAACGAGCTCGAGGAGGCGCCGCTCTGGTTCGACGACTCCTCCGACCTCGGCCTGCTCGACCTGCGCGCCAAGGCGCGGCGATTGCACGCGCAGACGCAGGACCAGGGCGGTCTCGGCCTCGTGATCCTCGACTACCTGCAGCTGATGCGCAGCGACGACCCACGTGCCAACCGCGTCGAGCAGGTCGGCCAGATGAGCCGCGGGTTGAAGATCCTCGCCCGCGAGCTGGAGGTGCCGGTGCTGGCGATCTCCCAGCTCTCCCGGGCCCCCGAGCAACGCACCCCGGCAAAGCCGATGCTGTCGGACCTGAGAGAGAGCGGATCGATCGAGCAGGACGCCGATGTGGTCGCCTTCCTCTACCGCGAGGACTACTACCGCGACCCCGAAGACGAGCCGGACGGCTTGGCGGACGTGATCATCGCCAAGCATAGGAACGGGCCGATCGGGTCGCCGAAACTCGTCTTCCTCGACCGCTTCCCCAAATTCGCCGACTTCTCCGGCCACGACCGGCCGGTCGAGCAACCGGCGGGAGAAGGGCCGCCGCTCGAGGACGCGGCAAGCGCGGGGCCTGAGTTCTGATGCCCGCGAGGCCGCGCAGCGAACCCTTTGCCGAGCAAGCCTGCCCCCTGGGGGCCTGCGACGGATCGGGCTGGATCCTCGGCCCCGAGGACGTCGCCCGCGCCTGCGAGTGCCGGGAGCAGCGCCTCAAACGGGGGCGCGTCCGTGGCGTCGCCTCGGCGATCCCGCCGCGCTACCGCGGCGTCTCCTTCGACCGGCCGCCGGTCAGCGACATGACGCGCGACATGTCCACCCGCCACGTCGTCAACGCCGTGCATGGGTTCGTCGAGGATCTCGACCAGAACCTCGACAACGGCAAGGGGATGTGGCTGATGGGGAACACCGGGACCGGCAAGACGACGCTGGGCATGCTGGTGGCGAAGATGGCCCTGGCGGCCAGCAAGACCGTCGCCGTCTACTTCACGCCGAAGCTGCTGACGCAGATCCGACAGACCTACCAGGCGACCGAATCCGAGGATGCCTACGACGCCTTCTTCAAGCGACTGACCTCGGTCGACCTGCTCTATATCGACGACCTGGGCGCCGAGCGCCACACCGACTGGGTGGTCGAGCAGCTCTACGCCCTGGTCAACGAGCGCTACGAGAACCAGCGCTCGATGCTGGTCACGAGCAACGCCCGCCACGATGTCGAGGAAGGGCGCAAGCAGCTCGAGGAGCAGATCGGCTCCCGCACCGTCTCGCGCCTGATCGAGATCTGCGACGACCCCCTGCCGCTGTTCGGGCCGGACCGCCGCGAGCAGGCGCGCGCGGTCGAGGCCTAGAACAAGGCACAATCCCGGGCCGTATGCCTGGAGTGGTCATAGTCGGTGCCCAGTGGGGCGATGAGGGCAAGGGCAAGGTCGTCGACCTGCTCGCCGAGAACGCGAGCGCGATCGTGCGTTTCCAGGGCGGCAACAACGCCGGCCACACGATCGTGCGCGATGGCGAGGAGTTCAAGTTCCACCTGATCCCCTCCGGCATCCTCTACGCCGACAAGCTCTGCATGATCGGCAACGGCGTCGTCCTCGACCCGCGCATCCTGCTCGGCGAGATCGACGGCCTCAAGCGCCGCGGCATCGACGTCGGCAACTTGCGGATCTCCGCCAACGCCCATCTGATCATGCCCTACCACGTGCTGCTCGACACCGCGGGCGAGGTGAAGCTGGGCAAGCTCTCGATCGGGACCACCCGGCGCGGCATCGGCCCCTGCTACGCCGATAAGGCGCTGCGGCTCGGCATCCGCGTCCAGGACCTGCTCGACGAGAAGATCCTGCGCAAGAAGATCATGGCCGCGCTGGAGCCCAAGCAGCAAGCACTGCGCGAGCTCTCGGTGCAGCGCCGCAAGCTGCGCAAGGAGGCCGGCGAGGGCGGCAGCCAGGGAGCCGACCAATCGGTCGCCGAGGCGCCCGACCCGCGCCTCGACCTGCACACGATGACCGAGGAGTTCGCCGGCTACGGCCACCAGCTCGAGCCCCACATCGCCGACACCGCCCGCCTCTGCTGGGAGGAGCTCGACAACGATCGCACCGTCCTCTTCGAGGGCGCCCAGGCGACCCTGCTCGACCTCGACCACGGCACCTATCCCTTCGTCACCTCCTCCAACCCGATCGCCGGCGCCGCCTGCGTCGGGGCCGGTATTGGGCCGACAGACATCGACGAGGTCTGGGGCGTGGCGAAGGCCTACGCGACCCGGGTCGGCGCCGGCCCCTTCCCGACCGAGCTCGAAGACGACGTCGGCCGCCACATGCTCGAGCGCGGCCACGAGTACGGCACCACCACCGGGCGCGAGCGGCGCTGCGGCTGGATGGACCTGGTCGCCCTGCGCTACGCCGTCCGCCTCAACCGGATGAGCGCGCTGACGATCACCAAGCTCGACGTGCTCAGCGGCCTCGACACGCTGAAGGTGGCGGTGCGCTACCGCTCGCGCGAGGGGGCGATCTTCGACGACTTCCCCTATCACCAGTCGATCCTGCACTCGGCCCAGCCCGAGTACGAGGAGCTGCCGGGCTTCGACGCCGACCTGACCGCCTGCCGCAGCGAGGCCGACCTGCCGCCGCAGGCACGGGCCTACCTCGACTTCATCGCCGACGCGATCGGCGTCCCGATCCGCCTGGTCGGGGTCGGCCCGGCGCGCGATCAGGTCGTCTGGATTGGCTAGCAGGACGCTAGGAACCAGGGGTGCTCTAAAGTCTTGATGTGGCTTCCGGTAGACGCACCGCTAAGCTGAACGAGCGGCTGCCCCGGGGCCGTCATGGGCTACCGCGGGAGGCGGTGACGGAGTCCCAGCAGCGGCGGATTCTGCAGGCGATGATCGAGGTCGTCGCCGAGCGCGGCTATCCAGAGACGCGCGTGGTCGACGTGATCGGCGTCGCCGGCGTATCGCGGAAGACCTTCTACGAGCTGTTCGCCAGCAAGGAGGACTGCTTCCTCGCCGCCTATGACGTGCTGCTCGGCAACCTGCTCGGCGACACCGCGCGTGGCTTCGAGTCGAAGCCTGGCGCGCCTTGGGCCGAGCGCGTCGCGGGTGGGATGGCGGAGCTGCTCAAACACCTGGCCGAGCACCCCGACGAGGGCCGTTTCGCGATCGTCGAGGTTCTCGCCGCCGGGCCGAAGGCGCTGGCCCGGCGCGATGC
Organism: Solirubrobacterales bacterium; assembly: GCA_040508545.1. Classification (GTDB taxonomy): domain Bacteria; phylum Actinomycetota; class Thermoleophilia; order Solirubrobacterales; family 70-9; genus VRUE01. Next base: position 1,223 of record JBEVMR010000060.1, on the reverse strand, counting down.
CGCCCTGCGCCAGTTCACCGGGTTTCTCGATGCCGGGAGGGCGGAGACATCGGTCGAGCTGCCCGGCATCACCTCGCTCTCCCTCGCCGGGGGCATCAACGAGCTGCTCTACAGCGAGATCCTGCACGGCGCCTCCGCGCGCCTTCCCAGCCGGCTTCCCGACCTGATGTTCTGGATAACGCTGCCGTTTCTGGGACCGGACGGCGCCGCCGAAGAGCGCGAGCGGGTCCGCCTTTCGATGCTCGAGAGCTGAGTCTGGCCGGCTACAGGCCGCTCTTTCGCCCCGCTAGAGGGGTTTACGTATGTGCCGGGCGGGAATCTCGTCCCAGGAGGACCATGGATAACTGCAACTCAAACTCCCGCGCTGGTAGCTTCTGCACGGGATGAACTGGCTTTCAATGGCCGTGGCTCAGACGGGCAGGGCCAAAAAGGAGAGAGAAGAGAATGCGTAGAAACTTGATGCTTGCGCTCGCGCTGGCAGGAGTGCTGTCGCTTGGCGTTACGGCCATCGCCAGCGCAGTGCAGATCACCCTGCGGGCGGGGAACATCGTCACGACCTTCGGTGGCACCACCTCGCCGAAAGCGATGCCGAAGAACGATTACGTGCCGGTCACGACGAACATCTTCGGAAAAATCGGCACCGCCAACGGAAATCATCCGCCGGCGCTGAGGGAAGTCCTATTCGACATCGACAAGGACGTCAAAGTCAACGTCAAGGGTTATCCGGCGTGTAAACCGGGGCAGTTGACCGCGCGCAACACCGCTGCTGCGATGAAAGTCTGCGGCAAAACGGTGCTCGGCAATGGCAGCGCGAACATCGAGATCGCCTTTCCCGAACAGAACCCGATCAAGGTCCCAAGCCCGCTGACGGTCTTCAACGGCGGCGAAAAGGGCGGCAAGGTGAAGCTGCTGATCCACGTCTTCATCACCGTGCCGGTCCCGGCCGCAGTGGTGACCGAAGTCACGATCTCGCGCAAGGGCACTGGCCTCAAAACGGTCTCGAAGATCCCGGTTGTCGCCGGGGGCAGCGGCTCGGCCCTCGACTTCAAATTCAAACTGGGCAAAACCTATTCCTACCAGGGCAAGAAGGTGGGCTACTTCGAAGCCAAATGCCCGGATGGCGTCTTCAAGGCCAACGTGAAAAAGGTCCTCTTCAAGAACGAAGCGAAGACCCCAGGCGAAGGCCCCCAGACCGAAGTGAAGGGCGCGCTCGCAGTGCCTTG
>JBEVMR010000101.1:0-12083 GCA_040508545.1 Solirubrobacterales bacterium | reverse complement strand
CCCGGCTCCGTCTACCTACTGCGCTGGCGCAGTCTCGCTGCGCAGCGGCTGCAGCCAGGCCGGCGGAAAGATCGGCGGGACGTCCCCGGGAAGCTCGGGCTGGACGCGTAGGGCGAGGCGGCCGGCCGGCCGGGCCTCGATCAGCGGGCGCAGGTCCTGCATCGTCATCGCCAGGCGGATGCTTGGCGCGATCTGGAAGTCGGCTGCGTTCAGTTGCTCCCCGTCGATGGTCCCGGCTGCGATCAGCTCGTCGACCCGGTCCAGCAGCCCGCCAAAGGCGCTGAGGTCGGCGCGGACGTTCTCGTCGCTGGCCTCGTTGAAGTGGGCCGAGAGCGCGACGATGGGGGCGGCCGTTTTGACCGCCACCCCGATCGGGATTCCGAGCTTCGCGTCAGCGGAGAAGCTGCGCAGGGGCGCCTTGTCCTTCTTCAGCGCCCACCAGATCAGCTGGCGGACGGGGTGCTGCAGCTCCTCGTCGCCGAAGCGCTCGGCCTCCTCGACTGCGGCGAGCTTCGCGGGGTCGGTTGGGAACAGCGCCGGCTCGGGCCGCAGCCGCTCCAGCTCGCGGGCGATCTCGCGCGAGCCCTGCACCTTCTTACCGTCGATCTTGATCGCCGGCACGGTGTTGCGGGGGAAGCCGAGGCCGCGCAGGACGAGCTTCGAGATCACCGGGAAGAGGTCGGTGCGCTTGAACTCGATGCCCTTGTGCCTGAGCATGAGTTGCGCCGCAACCCCCGGATGGGAGCCCGGGATCGTGTAGAGCCGGACGTTCACTGGTTGGCGAATCCTATGCGGTTGGGGCCGGCTCTGCCCACGAGGCTCGCAATCCGGCAATAATCGCGGCCCACCGATGCTGCTCGCAGTCGACGTAGGCAATACCCAGACTCACCTCGGCGCCTTCGACGGCGAGCGCCTCGTCGAGCACTGGCGCTTTCAGACCCGCGCCGGGGCGACCGGCGACGAGCTGGCCGAGCGGATCGCCGGCATGCTCGCGCTCAGCGGCGTCAGCCTCGGCGACCTCGACGCGGTTTGCGTCTCCTCCGTCGTGCCGCCGCTCGGCACCCAGTACGAACAGCTGAGCGAGCGCTACACCGATGCCGCCTGCCTGGCGATCGGGCCGGGGGTGAAGACGGGAATGCCGATCCGCATCGACAATCCGCTCGAGGTCGGTGCCGACCGCCTCGTCAACGCGGTCGCCGCCTACGAGCGTTTCAAGGCCGCCTGCGTGGTCGTCGACTTCGGCACCGGGATCAACTTCGACGCCGTCTCGGAGGCCGGCGAATACCTCGGCGGGGCAATCGCGCCCGGGCTCGAGATCTCGCTGACGGCTCTGGTCGAACGCGCCGCCCGCATCGGCCGCATCGACCTCGAGGAGCCGGAGACCGCGATCGGCCGCTCCAGCCGGGCGGCGATCCAGTCCGGGGTGATCTTCGGCTTCGCCGGCTTGATCGATGGCGTCGTCCGGCGCATCGAGGATGAAATGGGTGAGGTGCAGCTGCTCGCCACCGGCGGCCTCGCTTCGACGATTGTTCCCTTTACCGAGACGATCGACGAGGTCGACGAGATGCTTACCCTGAAGGGTCTGCGTCTCATCCATGAGCGGAACGTCTAACACCCAACCACCTCTCACCGACCCCTTCGAGATCGGCGGTGTCCGCATCGCCAACCGTGTCTTGCTGGCGCCGCTGGCGGGGATCGGCAACTGGTTCGTCCGCTTGCAGGCGAGGCGGCACGGGGCCGGCCTCGCCGTCTCGGAGATGATCTCGAGCTTCGGCCTGCATTACCGCAACGAGCGCACCCTGCGCGAGCTGATGCGGATCCATCCCGACGAGCACCCGGTCTCGGTGCAGTTGTTCGGCCACGACCCCGATGTGATGCGCTCCGGCGCCGCGGTCGCCGCCGAGGCCGGCGCCGACCTGATCGACATCAACATGGGCTGCCCGGTGCGCAAGGTGCGCAAGACCGGTGCCGGGGTCGAGCTGCTCGCCGATCCGGAGCTGGCCCTGGCGCTGCTGCGCGGCGCAATCGAGGGCAGCGGCCTGCCGGTGACGGTGAAGCTGCGCTCGGGGCTGCGTCCCGGCGACCGCTCCGGCTTCGACCTCGCCGTCCGCCTCGCAGAGGAGGGCGGCGCAGCCGCGATCGGCTTCCACCCGCGCGCGGCGACGACCAAGCACAAGGGCAGCCCCGACTACGTCCTCACCCGCGAGCTGGTCGAGCGGATCGAGGCGCCGGTGATCGTCTCCGGCGGCCTCGACGACGCCGACGCGGTGCGCCGCGCCCACCGCGAGTCCGGCGCCGCCGCGGTGATGCTCGCCCGCGGCTGTCTCGGCAACCCCTGGTTGTTCGAGGAACTGACCGGCCGCCGCAGCGAGCCGCCTTCGCGCGAGGAGGTCGTCGCCGAGCTGCTCTGGACCGTCGACCGCGCCGAGGAGCATCTGGGGACCGAGCGAGCGACTCGCTACCTGCGCAAGTTCTACCCCTGGTACGTGGAGGCGCTCGGCGCTTCGCCGGAGGTTGCGGCCGAGCTGCAGCGCAGCGCCGACCTGCCGCGGGCCAGGCAGCTGATCGCCGCCCAAATTCCCCTGAGTGCCGGGCTGACTCCCTCGCTATAATCCCGCGACTTCCGGCCCAGGTGTGGCGTGCGCAAGCCGTCGCTCCCGGGCATTTTTGGTCTCAGGGCCGGGCAAATCCACGTCCAGCAAGTCAAAGCGAGGTCAGCGCAAAGTGACTCGGCAAGCCGTAATCACCCCGGAAGGGCTCGAGAAGCTCAAAGAGGAAATCGAGCACCTGTCGACCGCCAAACGGCGCGAGGTTGCGGAACGGATCAAGGAGGCCCGCGAGTTCGGCGACATCTCCGAGAACGCCGAGTACGACGACGCCAAGAACGAGCAGGCGCTGCTCGAGGGCCGGATCGCCCAGCTCGAAGAGCGGTTGCGCCGCGCCACCGTGATCGACGAGAAGGACGTCGACACCGACGAGGTCAGCTTCGGCTCGGTCGTCCATGTCAAGGACCAGAAAAGCGGCGACTCGCAGAAATTCCAGATTGTCGGCTCGACCGAGGCCAACCCGGCCGAGCACAAGCTCTCCAATGAGTCGCCGATCGGCAAAGCGCTGCTCGGCCACAAGCGCAACGACGTGGTCAGCGTCGAGGTTCCGCGTGGGCCGAAGAAGAAGCTGAAAATCACCAAGATCGAGTCGGTCTAAGCGGTCGATAGGCTCGCCCCTCGATGAGCGAGCCCGAGGAGCAACAGCTCTCAGACGTCCTTCGCGACCGCCGCGAGAAGTTGGAGCGGCTGCGCGATGCGGGGGTCGACCCGTTCCCGCACTCCTTCGAGGAACGCGAGGAGATCGCCGAGGTGCGGGCTGCGCACGAGGGCTTGGCGGCGGGGATCGAGACCGACTCGCGACACCGGGTCGCCGGGCGGATCGTCGCCCGCCGCGGTCACGGCAAGGCGGCGTTCCTCGACCTGCGCGACGGCACTGGCCAGATCCAGCTCCACGCCACCGCCGACAAGCTCGGCGAGGAGGCGTTCGAGCTGCTGGTCGACCTCGACCTCGGTGACTTCGTCGGCGTCGAGGGAACGGCGCTGGCGACGCGGCGCGGGGGGGAGCTCTCGCTGGCGATCGATCACTGGCGCATGCTGGCCAAGAGCCTGCGCCCGCCGCCCGACAAATTCCACGGCCTCGAGGACGTCGAAACCCGCTACCGCCAGCGCGAGCTCGACCTGCTCGCCAACGAGGACAGCCGCCGCATCTTCGCGATCCGCGCCCGCGCGATCTCCGAGATTCGCCGCTGGCTCGACGAGCACGGCTTCGTCGAGGCCGAGACGCCGGTGCTGCAACCGCTCTACGGCGGCGCCCTGGCGCGGCCGTTCACCACCCACCACAACGCCCTCGATCGCGACTTCTACCTGCGGATCGCCACCGAGCTGTACCTGAAGCGGCTCGTCGTCGGCGGCATCGACAAGGTCTACGAGCTGGGCAAGGACTTCCGCAACGAGGGCGTCTCGCACAAGCACAACCCCGAGTTCACGATGCTCGAGTGGTACGAGGCCTACGCCGACTACGAGAAGACCGCGCGTGACCTCGAGCTGCTGGTCGCCGAGGTGGCGGAGCGTGTGCTGGGCACGACCGTGGTCGAGCGCGACGGGGTGGAGATCGACTTCGCGCCGCCCTGGAAGCGGGTGTCGCTGCGTGATGCGGTGCGCGATCGGACCGGCATCGACATCGTCGAGCACCCGACCCGCGAGGCGCTGGCAGAGGCGATGGGGGGCGAGCCGGGCCCGAGCGAGGGCTGGGGCAAGCTGGTCGACGGGCTGCTCGCGAAGTCGGTCGAGCCGGAGCTGATCCAGCCCACCTTCGTCGTCGACTACCCGGTCGAGCTCTCGCCGTTCGCCAAGGCGCATCGCAGTGAGCCGGGGCTGGTCGAGCGCTGGGAGGCCTTCATCGGCGGGATCGAGATCGCCAACTCCTTCAGCGAGCTCAACGACCCGGATGAGCAGAGGCGACGCTTCGAGCAACAGGCGGCGGAGCTGCAGCGAGGGGACGAGGAGGCCCAGCCCTACGACGAGGCTTTCGTCGAGGCGCTCGAGCACGGAATGCCGCCGACCGGCGGGGTTGGGCTGGGGATCGACCGGCTGGCGATGATGCTGACGGGGGCCCGCAGCCTGCGCGAGATCGTGCTTTTCCCGGCGATGCGCTCTTGACGTACCCGAAATAGGGCCCAAAAACCCGCTACGAGCGGCAATAGAGGTCCCAAGGCCGGGTGGGCACTCTCGGTATCGTGTAGAGGCACATAGGGCGCTTCCCGGCAGTTCGAAGGGTGCCCCCGGTACTTCCGACCGCAAATCGCGTTTGACCTTTAGACGGTCAAGAGAGGAAGCCTTTGTTCGAGAGATTCACTGAGCGAGCCCGTCAGGTGGTGGTCCTGGCCCAGGAAGAGGCTCGCACGCTGAAACACAATTACATCGGCACCGAGCACATCCTGCTCGGTCTGCTGCGCGAGGAGGAGGGCCTGGCTGCCCGCGTCCTCGAGTCTCTCGACATCACGACCGAGCGCGTCCGCTCCCAGGTCGTGCGGATCGTCGGCTCCGGTGAGGAGGTCACCTCCGGCCAGATCCCGTTCACCCCGCGCGCCAAGAAGGTGCTCGAGCTGGCCCTGCGCGAGGCGCTCTCGCTCGGCCACAACTACATCGGCACCGAGCACATCCTGCTTGGCCTGGTGCGCGAGAACGAGGGCGTCGCCGCCCGCATCTTGCTCGACTTCGACGCCGACTCGGACAAGATCCGCAATGAGGTGATCCGGATGCTGTCGGGCCCCGGCGGCCGTCGCCAGGGCGGCGGCGGTGGCGGCCAGGGCGAGGGCGCCGGCAAGAAGTCTTCGAAACTGCTCGACCAGTTCGGCCGCAACCTGACCAAACTGGCCGAGGAGGGCAAGCTCGACCCGGTGATCGGCCGCGAAACCGAGATCGAGCGGATCATGCAGATCCTCTCTCGCCGCACCAAGAACAATCCGGTGCTGCTGGGCGAGCCGGGTGTCGGCAAGACCGCCGTGGTCGAGGGCCTGGCCGCGCGGATCAACAACGGCGAGGTGCCGGAGCTGCTGCGCAACAAGCAGATCTACACGCTTGACCTGGCGGCGCTGGTCGCCGGCTCGAAGTACCGCGGAGAGTTCGAGGAGCGCCTCAAGAAGGTGATGAAGGAGATCACCCAGCGCGGCGACATCATCCTCTTCATCGACGAGCTCCACAACCTGGTCGGCGCCGGGGCCGCCGAGGGCGCGATCGACGCGGCCTCGATCCTGAAGCCGGCGCTCGCCCGCGGCGAGCTGCAGACGATCGGCGCGACGACGCTCGACGAGTACCGCAAATACCTCGAGCGCGACTCGGCGCTGGAGCGCCGCTTTGCCCAGATCAGGGTCGACCAGCCCTCGGTCGAGGACACGGTCAGGATCCTCGAGGGCCTGCGCGAGCGCTACGAGCAGCACCACCGCGTCAACATCACCGACGACGCGCTGGCCGCTGCCGCCGAGCTCGCCGACCGCTACATCTCCGACCGCTTCCTGCCCGACAAGGCGATCGACCTGATCGACGAGGCCGCCTCGCGGATGCGGATCAAGTCGATGAGCGCGCCCCCCGTCTACCGCGACCTCGAGGAGGAAGTGGAAAAGACGCGGCGCGAAAAGGAGTCGGCGATCGAGGCTCAGGAGTTCGAGAAAGCCGCCAACCTGCGCGACACCGAGCGCCAGCTGACGACCCGCAAGCGCCAGCTCGAAGACGAGTGGTCGGAGGGTGACTCGGCCGAGCGCCCCGATGTCGGCGAGGAAGAGATCGCCGACATCGTCTCGATGTGGACCGGCATCCCGGTCTTCAAACTGACCGAGGCCGAGACCAAGAAACTGATCCGCATGGAGGAGGAGCTGCACAAGCGGGTGATCGGCCAGGAGGTCGCAATCACCGCCGTCTCCAAAGCGATCCGCCGCTCCCGCGCCGGGATCAAGGACCCCAAGCGCCCGTCGGGCTCCTTCATCTTCCTCGGCCCCTCCGGGGTCGGCAAGACCGAGCTGGCACGCACCCTCGCCGAGTTCCTCTTCGGCGACGAGGAGGCGCTGGTGCGGATCGACATGTCCGAGTACATGGAGAAGCACGCGGTCAGCCGCCTGGTCGGCTCGCCGCCGGGCTACATCGGCTACGACGAGGGCGGTCAGCTGACCGAGGCCGTGCGGCGCAAGCCCTACAGCGTGCTGCTGCTCGACGAGATCGAGAAGGCACACCCCGACGTCTTCAACATCCTGCTGCAGATCCTCGAGGACGGGCGGCTCACCGACGCCCAAGGGCGCACGGTCGACTTCCGCAACGCGATCGTGATCATGACCTCGAACATCGGCGCCTCGGAGATCGCCAAGAACACCTCGATCGGCTTCACCGTCGCCGACGAGACCGGCATGTCCTACGGAGACATGAAAAACCGCATCATGGGCGACCTGAAAAAAGTCTTCCGGCCCGAGTTCCTCAACCGGATCGACGAGGTGATCGTCTTCCACAAGCTCGCCAAGGAGGAGGTCAAGGAGATCGTCGACCTGATGATCAACCGGGTCCGCGTCCAGGTAGCCGAGCACGAGCTGCAGCTGGAGCTGAGCGACGAGTCCAAGGACCTCCTGGTCGACAAAGGCTGGGACCCGTCGATGGGCGCCCGGCCGCTGCGCCGCGCGATCCAGCGCTACATCGAGGACCCGCTCGCCGACGAAGTCCTGCGCCAGGGGCCGATGGTCCCGGGCTCGACCGTGGTGGTCGAGCGCGACGCCGCCGGCGACGAGGACGACAAGCCGTTGAAGCTGACTATCGTCGCTCCGAAGAAGCCGCTGAAGAAGGCAAAGCCCGAGCCGGAGAAGGTCGGCGTCGGCGCCAAAAAGGACGAGGGCGGCGAAGACGACGATCCTCGCTCCGACGCTCCACCCGCCGGCGACGGCGAGGGCTAACGCCCCCTCTCGAAGCGCGATGCGCGAGCCCGGCCGCACCGCCGTCGGCGCCTGGAGCGGCGGCCGCTTCATCCGCTACGGCGAGAAGATCGACGAGCAGCGGCTGCAGGGGCTGCTCCGCCCCGGCGAGGGGATCGACACCGTCCTCACCGCCGATACCTACGGGCAGGGCGAGGCCGACCAGATCCTCGGCCGGGCGCTGGCGGGCGTACCGCGCGGGGAGTACTCGCTGGTCGGTGCCGTCGGCCACGACTTCTACGAGGGTGAGCGCGACGGACCGCGTGGCTTCCCCCGCTTCACCGACCCTCGCCTGCGTGGCCCCGGCGAGTACGCCGGCTACCTACGGATGGCGGCGGAGCGAAGCCTGGAGCGACTCGGAGCCGAGCGCTTCGACCTGCTCTTGCTCCACAACCCCGACCGCATCGGGTACTCGAGCGAGGCGGTCTGGGAGGGGATGGCGGCGCTGCGCGATGCGGGCCTGGCCGCTCAGATCGGCATCGCGCCGGGCCCCGCCAACGGCTTCACCCTCGACCTGATCTCCTGCATCGAGCGCTTCGGCGAGCGGATCGACTGGGCGATGATCATCCTCAACCCGTTCGAGCCCTGGCCGGGCGAGCTCTGCCTCGAGGCCGCCGCTCGCCACGACGTCAAGGTGATCACCCGGGTCGTCGACTACGGCGGTCTCTTCTGGGGCGACCTGCGGCCGGGGATGGAGCTGGCCCAGGGAGACCACCGCGCCTTCCGGCCCGACGGCTGGATCGAGGCAGGCCTGGAGAAGCTCGAGCGGGTGCTGCCGATCGCCGAACGCACGAGGCTCACCCCGATCCAGCTCGCCTGCCAGTGGAACCTCGCCCACCCCGCGGTCGAGTGCGTCGTCCCCACCCTGATCCAGGAGGCCGGGCCGGAGGCGTGCCCGGTCGAGGCCAAGCGGGTCGAGCTGGCGAACCTGCCGGAGCAGAGGCTGGGCGACGAGGACGTCGCCGCGATCCGCGCTGTCGGCGACAACACCGGCTGTATGGCGCTGAAGGGGGCCAACCCCGGGCACGAGGGGGAGGAGCGACCGGACCGCTGGGCTCTCGACAGTGAGCTGGCCGCCGTCGGCGAGCGCTGGGGCATCGACCCCCAACGAGATCTGCTGACCACGCACTGAAAGGGGGGCCGGGGTGTCCCTCTCCCGGAGGCTCTAGGACCCGCCTCTGAACCCGGTGCACGCGATCAGCTGCGCGACGGTCTCCGGGAGAGGGACACCTCGGCCCCCCTACGCATAGCCTGCGCGCATGTCGCGCCCCTGGTGGACCCTGATCGGTGCCTGCTGCGGCCTGTTCATCCTGATGCTGGACTCGACCGTGGTTGCCCTAGCGCTGCCGAGCATCAGGCACGATGTTGGTGCCACGGCCGCTGGTCTGCAGTGGGTGATGAATGGCTACCTGCTGGCGATCACGGCGCTCGTCGTCACCGCGGGGCGGCTTGGCGACATGTTTGGTCGCAAGCGTTTGTTCCTGATCGGCTTGACCCTCTTCGCGCTTGGCTCTGTCGTCTCAGGCGCAGCCGACGACGAGCTGACCCTGATCTGCGGCCGGGTGCTGCAGGGGATTGGGGCGGCGCCGATGCTGCCGCTCTCGCTGGCGATCGTTTGCAATGCCTTTCCGGCCGGTGAGCAGGCCCGTGCGCTCGGCATCTGGGCGGGGATATCGGCTGTTGCGCTGGGCATAGGGCCGCTTGCGGGTGGTGCGCTCGTCGACCTCGACTGGCGGCTGATCTTCTGGATCAACCTGCCGATCGCCGCGCTTGGGATCGCGATCATGGCGATTGCCGCGCCGGAGTCGAAGGACCCTGGCTCGGGCCGTCGGGTCGACCTGGCGGGACTCGCCACGCTCGGCGTTGGGCTGACCGCGCTGGTCCTGGCTCTCGTGCAGGCCAGGGTCTGGGGCGGCGGCCTGACCACTCTGCTGGCGCTGCTGGGGGGCGTCTGCCTGTACGCGTTCTGGCGCATCGAGCACCGGGTGGCCGAGCCGATCGTCGACTTCTCCCTTTTCCTCAACGGCCCCTACTTCGGCGCCAGCGCCGCCGCCTTCGCCCTGGTCGGCGCCTACTGGTCGGTGATGTTCTTCCAGCCCCAGTACCTGCAGGATGTTCGCGGCCACTCCGCTGTGCTCAGCGGCCTGCTGATCCTGCCGGTCACGGTGCCGATGATCTTCGTCTCGCCCTTCTCGGGCCGGCTGATCGCTCGCTTCGGCGCCCGCAGGCTGATGACGGTCGGCATGGCCTTGGGGACGCTCGGCCTTCTCGCCCTGACCCAGATCGACGCCGGCAGCTCATACGCGCTGCTGCTCGCCGGCTATCTGCCGTTCGGCGTCGCGCTCGGGCTCGTCTACGCGCCGATGTCGACCGCGGCGATGGCGGCGATGCCGGCGGAGAAGGTCGGCATCGCCTCCGGCGTGCTGGCGATGGACCGGGTGATGGCGGGCACGATCGCCCTTGCCGTCACCGGCGCCGTCTTCCACGCCCTGCTCGGCGGCGACGGCTCCTTCGCCGACTCGGTCGCCGGCTCCACCTGGGTTCTGGTGGGCCTTTGTGCAGCCGGCGCGGTCCTGACCTGGGTGTTCGTGCGCGACCCCGATCCCCCCGGTCCCGACCCGGCAGTCGCCGGAGACCCGTCGGGCGAGCAGTTGCACCACCATTGGCACCATCGCAAATTCCACCTTTAGGGCCGCGGACTGCCCACGAAGGCGCGAATTGCGGCCTTAGGTGACCGATCCGCTTGACAACGACTTACCCGACCTGTCCACTAGGGATTAGCCAGACCGCATTGTAGAGCGGAATTTGCCATCCTAGACTAGATGTCTTCGCCGCCAGGGGATGAGCTTCACGAGCTAGCGGAACGGCAGGATCCCCGGCTACTGAGGGCCTTGGATGTTGTCGCTCCCGGCGGCGCCCTGCGTGAGGGTATCGACAACATCGTCCATGCCCGCACCGGTGGCCTGATCGTCGTCGGCGACCCGGGCGACATCTCGCACATGCTCTCCGGCGGGATCAGGCTCGACATCGACTACACGCCGGCGATGCTCTACCAGGTGGCGAAGATGGACGGCGCGATCGTGCTCAACGCCGAGGCGACGAAGATCGTTTGGGCCAATGTCCAGCTGATGCCCGATCCGACGATCCTCTCCTCGGAGACCGGTACCCGCCACCGCACCGCCGAGCGCGTCTCCAAACAGACTGACGCGCTCGTCGTGGCGATCTCCCAGCGCCGCGACGTCGTCTCCCTCTACGTCGAGGGGACCAAGTACATCCTGCAGGAGATCCCCGCCGTCCTCGCCAAGGCGAACCAGGGCCTGGCGACGCTGGAGAAGTACCGCGAGCGGCTCGAACAGGTCTCCGACCGGCTCACCGTGCTCGAGTTCGAGGGCGGCGGCGTCCTCTACGACGCGCTCACCGTGTTGCAGCGGGCGGAGCTGACGACGCGGATGGCGGTCGAGGTCGAGCGCTACATCGTCGAGCTCGGCACCGAGGGGCGGCTGATCGAGATGCAGCTGGAGGAGACGATGGTCGGCGTCAACGCCGACAAGTCGGCGCTGATTCGCGACTACTCGGTCGAAGACTCCGAGCAGAACTTGACCACCGTGCTGCAGTCGCTGGCCCGGCTGCCGCATGAGGACGTGCTCGATTTCGGTCGCCTCGCTGAGCTGCTCGGCTACGACCGCAAGCTCAACACCCTCGACTTCCCGGTCGGGCCACGCGGATATCGAGTGATGGGTCGCATCCCGCGCATCCCCAAGCTCGTCGTCCAGAAGATCATCCAAGACCTGGGCGGCCTGGAGCAAGTCCTGGCTGCGTCCGACGCCGACCTCGAAGCGGTCGAAGACGTCGGCGAGACCAGGGCCAAGGACATCCGCGAGGGCTTGCGGAGGCTCCGCGAGGTCGAGCTTGTCGACCGACACTTACAGAGTTGACGGCTACACAGAGGCCGTCGCAAATGGAAAGGAGCAAGCGATTCCCCAGCTAGAGGAGACCACCGAGGTAAGCATCGAGGAAGTCGAGTACGTCTGCGACTTCGAGGAGGGCGACAAGGTCGTCTATCCGCATCACGGCGCTGGCTTGGTGATGAAGAAAGAAACGCGGGAGCTGATGGGCGAGGAGCGTGAATACCTCACGATCAAGATCCTCCACAACGAACTCACCGTGATGGTTCCCTGCGAAAACGCCGGCAAGGCGGGGCTGCGGCGCGTCATCGACGAGGTCGAAATCAAGAAGGTCACATCGGTCCTCACCGACGACGTCTCCGAGATGCCGAAGAACTGGAACCGGCGTTTCAAGTACAACCGCGAGAAGATCAAGACCGGCGACGTGTTCGAGCTCGCCGAGGTCGTCCGCAACCTGGCGCTCCGCGAGATGGAGAAGGGACTCTCCACCGGCGAGAAGCAGATGTACACGCGGGCCAAGAAGATCCTCGCGTCGGAGTTCATGTACGCGCTCGACAAGGACGAGGAAGGCGCGGAGGAGTACCTCGACGGGCTGCTGGAGGAGCGCTTCGCCGCTACCGCCGCTTAGCAGCGCTGCAGCATCCGTCACCGCGGTCATCGCGGCCGCCGGCTCCGGGGAGAGG